>CANQDZ010000016.1 GCA_947594025.1 Candidatus Gastranaerophilales bacterium | reverse complement strand
GTTTTTTAAGAATAATTGCTTCGGGGATAGCATTTTTTTGTTTTCTGTTTTTATTAAGCCACCTTGCAAGAGAGAACAATTTTGTCTTGCAAACATCCGCAATCGGTGCAAAACCGCCCGACATATCACCGTTTATGGTTGCATAGCCCATATATAGCTCTGACTTATCCGATGTTGCAATAGGCAGGCATTTTTCAAACTCGTTGCTTATACCCCAAAGTATTATTGCCCTTGAGCGAGCTTGGATGTTATCCATGGTATATGAATTTTGATAACGGGCGTCCCAATTTTTTTGAATTTCATCAAATGCACCGTAAAGAGTTTCTTTTGACGAATTAACCATATTTCTAATCGGCACTTCCATAAAATTTATACCTAAATTTCGGGCAAGTTCACGTGCATCGTTTTTGCTTTCAGGACTTGTGATTTTAGAAGGCATACTTACGCCGTAAACATTTTTTTTGCCTAATGCATCCGTTAAAAGGACAGCGCACACAGTTGAATCAAGTCCGCCGGATAAACCTAAAACGGCTCTTTTAAAGCCGGTCTTTTTAAAATAATCCCTGATACCTTGGACAATTGTTTTGTATGTTCTGTCCAAATCCGATTCATATTCAAGTGTATAAGTCTTAATTTCGGCAAGTGATTTTTGCAGGTTTGAAGGAAGAGGATAAATTTTGCCCAATCCTTTACTCGGATTTACTACCATAAAATGTTCTTCGAAAGATTTTGCACGGGCAAAAAGCTTTCCTTTTTCGTCGTACACTCTGCTTGCACCGTCAAAAGAAATATTATCTATCGTTCCAACCTGATTTACGTACACAAAAGGCGTTTTATATTTTTTGGAGATAAAAGACAACATATTATGTTTTAATTGTTCTTTTTTAACTCTTGTAGGAGAAGCAGAGCAATTTATATAAATATCGGGGTTTTCTTTTGATAGTTCAAGAATAGGGTTTTTGGAATAGAGGTTATTCCCTTCAAAAAATTCACTGTCATTCCAGCAGTCTTCACAGATTGAAACAGCGTATTTTTTATTGTTAATCAGAAGGGTTTTATCTTGTTCTTTAACGGTGCGTTTGCTCAGATTGCCGAGAGTTTCTTTTGGCTGTACTCCCACAACGGGTGAAGGTTCAATGTACCTGTAATCGTTAAATTCCAAATATGTAGGAAGCAGAGATTTTCTTATAATACCTGTTATTTCGCCATTTTTTAATACGGCAACGGAATTGTAAAACTTTTTACCGCCATTTTTATTATTTTTTCTCGGCTCAACAAAACCTACAAGCGCCGTTATATTTTTTGTAATTTTGGCTATTTCGCTTAACCATTTGACGTTTTCATGTACAATAATCGGGTGTCTGTCTATTGTATCTTCAATGGGATAGCCCATAAGAGCTAATTCGGGGAATACGACAAGCTCAACATTTAATATTTGGGCAGATTTTATATATTTAACAATTTTTCTTGCGTTATATTCGATATCGCCTGCAATAGGGTTTATTTGTGCAATGGCGATAGAACCTTCCCTAAAGGGTTTTAAAAGTTCTTTAAGTTCTTTTATTTCACTGTTTGTTACATTTTCTTTTTCTAAAAGAGAGTATATTCTCGTCTGTTCTTTTTTCATTTTTGCCTTTTGTTTTCTATATTGTACCACCACTGATTTTAAATAGAAATATTTTAATTTTTTAAAATAGCCGTATTGTTTTTAAAATCGGGTATTTGAAAACAATCTCCCGCGCTCAATAATAAAAAAACAAGGAGGAAATTATGTACAATGCAATTAAATACACGGCCTATGTGTTAGTTTTAATAGGTGCTATAAACTGGGGACTTGTAGGTCTTTTTGATTTTAATCTGGTAGCTTTCTTATTCAATGATTACAGTGTTGCATCAAGGATAATCTACAGCTTGATTGGTATTAGCGCTATAGTTGCCCTTGTTATGGGCGGTATTTCATGCAGACATGACCAAGATATCTAGCTAAATTTGTTTGTTATGGTTAAATCCTTGCTATCTATCGGGCGGTTTTGAGTATTTAATTGTGCAATTAAAACTGTTTTATTTGCACCATGATAGTCACTTCCGCCCGATATTAGCATATTATTATCATTTGCCATATTTTTTAAAATCTTTATTTCTTCTTCATTGTATCTTGAATAATAGCATTCAAGCCCTTCAATACCGTATGCTTTCATTATTTTAAGTCTCTTGCGGAATAAATCCCAAGATATGTGGTTTGAGCCTTCGCCTCCAATCGGATGCGCCCAAACAGGTATTCCTGAAGCGTTTTTAATGGCTTTAATTGCATCTTTTGCGTCAAATCTTGCACTTGGAACTTCACATCCCGTTAAATACTTTTTAATTGCAACAACGACATCATCTTCAAGTCCTCTGTTTACAATTACATTTGCAAGGTGAGTTTTAACAACGCTATTTCTTGAGTATAACCATTTCTTTTCGCTCTCTGTTAAAATAATTCCCCATTTTTCTTTTAAAAATTCAATCCTTATATCAAGCTTTTTTCTTCTTAAGATTTTGCCTTTATCAATCAGATTATTTATGTCTTTATTCTTTAAATCAATGTTATACCCCAGAATATGACATTCAAAATCGGAAGCATTACAGGTAAATTCAATTCCTTTGATAAGCTTTACATCATTTGGCAGATAATTATATATTTCATTATAACCCTTAATGGTATCATGGTCGGTAAGTGAAAATATTTCGATATTATTCTTTTTGATATTTTCTATAAGCTCTAAAGGCGAGTCGCTTCCGTCAGAAAAGAAGCTATGTGTGTGTAAATCAATCTTCGACATAGCTAAATTATATCACAACGAGCACGCTACAGGTATTTTAAAGTTCTTTCGGTTAAATCTTTTGCAATTTTAAGAGCCTTGTTAAATACCTCTTTATTTTCAAAAAAATCATCTCTTTTTGTGTATTCCCGAACAATTTTTCTTGCGTAAGAACCTATTGCAACGCCTTGTATTTCTACTCCGCACATTTTTGCAAGCTCTGATGTTTTAGCGTTCGTTCCGCCTGAAACCATAACGTACGCGGGTAAATTTGCACCCAGAAATAAATCAGCGGTAGAAACTGCCTGAAGCGTTGATTTAAAGCTGTCTTTGCCGCCTGACATAGGAATTCCGTCTGCCTGAATTATTGTTGTATATTTTTTTCTTTTATTTACGATACTTTTAACGACTTTAATAAGTTTTTTATCGCCAATACGTTCTCTGTTTATACTCAGGCTTAAAGGACCGTCAAAATTATCCATAATTTCTTTCAGCCGGACTTGAATTTCCCTTCCTTCATCTCCCAGAATATGAAACTCTATACAATCAAGCCCTTTTTGAACAAGAGGCGGGAGCAATTCCTTTAAATCCGTTTTTTTCTGAATTAGCTTAATTGCCTTATTCGGACAGTTTTTTAAACACTTGCTGCACCCTATACATCTTGTTTGATTTATTTCAAAGTTTTTATCTTTTTTATTTACTGCCTTTTGGGCGCAAACTTTTTCGCACATTCCGCAGGAGATACATTTTTCGCCGTTTATCTCAGCTTTACAAAAATGCCGGTCGCTTTCCGCACCAACGCTTATACACAGATATCTGTCATTTAAGCCGGCTCTTTTAAGTCCTTTTTTTGCAGCATCTATAACTTCCGCCTTTGCGCATACGTCAAAGAAATTACATCCTGCAAGAGAATAAAGTGCGGTCAATTTTTCAACTTCGTCCGTATCTTCATTTCCCGCACCGCAAATAAGTTTGAAACATCTTTTTTCCTTAAAAATATCATACAACATATTATTTTATTTTTACCTCGCCTAAATTTTTTGCAACAGTGTGCGTACATTTTCTTAAATCTTCAATATCAATTTGTCCCGTGGATACCAAAACTGCACCTTTAAGCCCTGCCTTATCCGCCATTTGAAAATCCATTAGAGCATCACCTATAACTATAGTCTTATCTTTATTGACATTCAATTTTTGTACGGCTAAAAGCGCAGGTTCACCCGTTTTTTTATCTTTTATGCAATCATCTTTTCCTATTACAAATTCAAAGTATTTATCCAGCTTTAAAATCTTTAAAACTTCAACTGCGTGAAGATGAGAATCCGATGTTACAACTGCAAGCTTTACATCTTTTTTTGATAATTCTTTTATAAATTCGTTTGAATATTCAACAAATTTAACATATTTTGCCATCTCGCTTGTGAATTTATCATGAACTTTGTCAAAAATTTCCGTCACTGTTTCAAAATTTGTTTCTATATTATATTTTTTAAGCTCATTCACCATAAACTCAACAACTTCATTCTTGGATAATGTTCCGACAGGACCGTTTTTAATAAGTTTACATTCAATCGGATTATGCCCTATTGCAAAACATAAATCATTAAAACTGTCCTGACTTAAATTAAAGTACTCAATTAAAGCCTGAATTCTGCATTCTGCAAGCTTGCCCCAGTAGGTATGGTCATGCTGAAAGGTTCCGTCTTTGTCAAATAAAATCGCGTCAATGTCTTCAATTGACCAGTTGTTTGTGTGTAATGTTACCATATATAACTCCAGCCATTTCTCATGCATTCTAGCATAAATTTTTTTCATGCTAACATTGTTTTATGGAAATTTTTGAACAAAAATTTAGAATTGAACTTACTGAAATCGCAATGAACTTTGGTATAAAGCCAACGGCAATTTTAAGATATATGCAGGAAACTTTTGCCAGATATTGTGCAAAACATGATGTTGCGGGATATGACGTTTACGATATGGGTTTAAAATGGGTGTTCGGAAAAATCTATGTGGAATTTTCCGATATTCTGCCTTTGTGGAGTGAAGAAATAACGGTTAAGGCATATATAGGCAATGCTCAAGCTCTCAGGATGTTCGTAAATTTTGAAATCTCCACTCAAAGAGGAATTTTTGCCCGTGCTCAAAGCAGTGCATATACAATTGACTGCAATACCTCAAAACCTGTTCCCATAAAAAATATGCTTGATAAATTTAACGTTAAAAAAGAAGATTTAAAGTCTGAAATTATAAAAACAAATTTTGATATTAACGGGGATATAATTTCAAAATACGAACATAAAGTAGGCATTTCGGATATTGATTTTAATAATCACACAAATAATATTTCATACGTTTCATTCGGGCTTTCCGGGCTTCCTAAAAACTATATAACGGAAAGATTTCCAAAAATGCTGGAGATTAAATATTTAAAAGAGACTTTTTTAGGCGATGTTTTGGACTGTGAAATTAAACAAAGCGGAGACAATTTTGAGCATACAATAACAACGGGAGATAACAAAGAAGCCGCCTGTATCGTAAAATCCGTTTGGAGTCAAAATATACATTCCTTTAACAATTTTGTGGAAATGATTAAAAAAGAAAAGAAAAACTTTTTTAGCTAGATTTCTTGCACAATCTTATTATTAATAAACAAGCCGCACATGTTATAACGGCTGCGATAAATAAGGCAAAATTGATGTTTAGGTTGAAACCGGTATTTGAGTTTAAAATGTATGATGATGTGATAAACGTATAAAATAAACCCGGAATTAACGTTATAAGGCAGTTCTTTTTATTTTTGTATAAATAAACGGTCGCATAAATAAAAGTGGGAATTGCAATAAGCTGATTAAAGAATGTGAAGTATCTCCATATCATGCTGAAGCTCCCGTTATCCCCTTTTGCCCAAGCAATAAGCAAAAACATAACAATTGATATCGGGATAATAATAATGAGCCTGTTTTTTACTTTTTGTTGAGGAAAACGAATTGCCTCAGAGATTATGACTCTCAGCCCCCTAAGGGCCGTGTCGCCGGACGTTATGGGTAAAATAACAACAGCCAGCGTAATTGTAAACGCTAAAATTTCAGGTACAAAATTATCTGCGATTATATTGACAACATTAGCCGTCCCTATTATATTTTGGGGAACCAAATTGTTATGATAGACATGCATGGCGCCTGCCGCCCATATCATTGCGATTAAACATTCCGCACACATCATTCCGTAAAATACAACTTTGCCGTCATATTCGCTTTTTAATGTTCTTGAAACAATGGTTGCCTGAGTTGCGTGAAAGCCTGATAATAAGCCGCAGCTTACCGTCATAAAAAACATCGGCAGAATAGGAATTCCGTTTGGATGAAGATTTAATTCTTTAAAATTTATATTCTGCAGCTCAATCCCATGGACTAAAAAACCCGTAAATATCAGCCCTGTTCCTATTACAAGAAGAATGCAAAAATAAGGATATAATCTGCCTATGATTTTATCTATCGGAAATATTGTGGCAACAATATAATAAGAAGCTATTAAAACATACATAATAATCATTATATTGTTGTTTAAGCTGAAGTCGTTTTGACCCAAAAATCTTTCCGCAATTAAATCGCCTGACGTAAAAACAAAAACGGCGGAAAGGAGAAGAAGCATTGTGCCGACAACAACAATAAATATTTTAAAGGCGCCATCTCCGAGATATTTTTTTATAAGCCCCGTTATCTGCATGCCTTCGTTTCTAACGGATATCATGCCTGCAAAATAATCATGAACGCCCCCCATAAAAACGCATCCTAAAGGAATTAAAATAAAAGCAATCGGTCCAAACAATATCCCTTGCACCGCACCTAATATGGGTCCTATTCCTGCGATATTTAAAAGATGAATAAGAGCGTTTCTTTTTTTGCTTAACGGGATATAATCAACTCCGTCGCAATTTGAAACGGCAGGCGTTTTATTATCACTCGGTGAAAATTCTTTAACGACATATCTCGAATAAAAAATATATCCGAGGATTAATATTAAAAGACCGCTTAAAAATGTTATCATACTTTAAGTATAACTTAAATTTTCTATATTTAGAAGTTTTTTCTTAGCTTCCGTACCGCACGCAAAACCTGTTAAATTTCCGCTTTTGGATATTACCCTGTGGCATGGAATAATAATTAAAACAGGATTTTTATTGCAAGCTCCGCCAACTGCTCTTGATGCATTTTTATTGCCAACGGCTTCCGCAATATCTTTATAGCTTCTCGTTTTTCCAAAAGGGATTTTTTGAAGCTCGTCCCATACTTTAAGCCGGAAATCCGTGCCTTTTAGATTTAATTTAATATCAAAAACGGTTCTTTTTCTGTTAAAATATTCATCAAGCTGTTTTTTGATATCTAAGGTAAGCTCATTTTCTTCATTTTTTAAAGCTTTATTTTTTGAAGTTTTTAAAGAAATAAGAGCATCATCTTTAGTTATTATTTCAAGTATTCCTATTGGAGAAATATAGTATGATTTATTTTGCATAAAATAATTCTATAATAAATTTTAATGAAGATGTTATGCAAATCATGAAAAATTTTGTATAATAGTTATCTGATTTTAAAGAGGAGGGCAGGCGTGCAATTTGTAAGTGACGGTAAAAATATAAAAAATATCTTATTTATTTTATTTGTAATGCTGTGTTTGTTTGTTTGTTTTAAAAATACAGATATTGCTATAATGCTCTTTGTATCAATTGTTTTTGCATGCTCCATGAACCCGATTGTTGATAAACTCTCTGTCAAAATGAACAGGGGACTTGCAACGACCATTGTGTTGTTTACCGCAATTATTGTTATATCTTCCCTTGTCGGTTTTATATTTGCTCTCGGTGCTCATCAGGTAAAGGAGCTTATTCTGGAATATCCAAATCACAGTCAGGATATAAGCATAATTACAATCCGAGATAAAATATTAGACTATATAGGGCTTGCAAATATTGATTTTTCAAGCATTATGAGTACGGTTGCAAATTCTGCTTCAAAGCTTTTAAATCAAGGTGTTACCTTCTTAAAAGGTATGGGTTCGGGGTTTGTTTATCTTTTAACAGGTCTTATCTTTACGTTTTTCTTTATGAAAGATAAACAAAGCATTAAAAATACAATTCTTGAATTTTTCCCGAGCAACATTAAAGAACGTGCTGAAGAAATTATAGATAATATTTCGCACAAAATTGGCGGATACGTATTTGCTCAGGTTTTAATGGTTTTAGGCGTGTTTGTTTTAAATTCCTTAGGACTTTTGATATTTAATATTCCTTATGCCGTTATGCTTGCGGCAATCAGCGCAATTTTGGATATTATTCCCGTTGCGGGTCCGTTTTTGGCATTTGTCATCTGCATAACGGGAGTTTATGAATTTGGGTTTAAAGCAGTCATTATAACGGTTGCCGTACTTGGGATAACACAGCTTATTGAAAATAATTTTATCAGACCTTACGCATACAGTAAAATTATGGATCTTCATCCGACAATTATATTTTTATCCCTGATTTTAGGCGCAAAATATTTTGGCTTTATAGGTGTGCTTTTTAGTCCTGCAATGGCTGCAACTGTTTATGTGCTTTTAAAAGAACTTTACGTTAGAAACATTAAATAGTAAATTTATTTTAGTAATTTTAAGGTATAACATCGGATACAAATGCATCCGCAAATATAATCCCATGTACTTGCGCAAGGAATTACGGGCATGTGACATATGCCTTGCGGTAAGGTCTTTAAATTTAACTATTTTAAATTTTCTTTGTAGAAATTATCAATTTTATCAAAAGGAATTTTATCTAAATTGTCATATAAATCAACGTGGTTTGCGCCCTCTACAATTAAAAGTTCTTTGTTGTTTCCTTTCAATTTTTTAAAGGCATCCTCTCCAAAATATCTGCTGTGTGCTTTTTCTCCGTGTATTATTAGGACCGGATTTTTAATTTCTTGAGAATATGCCAAAATCGGCATATTGATTAAGGACAAGGCAGATGTCATATTCCAATTGCCGTTTGAATTTATGGAACGCGGGTGAAAGCCTCTTTTTGTTTTGTAGTATCCGTAGTAATCTTGCACAAATTGGGGTTCCTTGCCTGTTAATTTGCTTGGAAGACCGTCTTGTTTTGCATAACTGCCGTTTTTATAATCCTGCGTTCTTTGTTCGTTTAAGTTTTCTTTCATTTTATATCGAGCTTCTTCGTCAATTAAATCATTGTATCCTTTAGCTGAAACTCTTGTCATATCATACATTGTAACTGCTATTGTTGCTTTAATTCTTGTATCCGCTGCAGCTGCATTTATCCCAAAACCGCCAAACCCGCAAATACCTAAAATGCCGATTTTATTCGGATTAACAGAGTTAAAATTACTTAAATAATCAACCGCCGCGGAAAAATCCTCCGTGTTTATGTCGGGAGATGCCACATTTCTTGGTTTTCCTTTGCTTTCACCCGTGAATGAAGGGTCAAAAGCAAGTGTTATAAAACCGCGTTCAGCCAACTTTTGAGCATACAATCCTGATGATTGTTCTTTAACTGCGCCAAACGGACCTGAAATTGCAATCGCAGGCAGCTTGTCTCCTTTAGACATATTTTTAGGGGTATACAAATCGCCGACAAGGGTTATTCCATACCTGTTTTTAAATTTTATTTTTTGAACGTTCACTTCTTTTGATTTAGGAAATACTTTATCCCATTTCGTTAAATTAAACATGTAAAATCCTCCCAAAATTAAGATAACGGTCAAAGCAGCCAAAGTCAAATATTTAATCATTATTCACCTCTATTTTTTTAATTATTATTGCAGGGTTCCCGACCGCAATATGGTTTTTAGGAATATCTTTTGTAACAACACTTCCCGCTCCTATTATTGCGCCGTCGCCTATTGTGACATCGGGTAAAATTGTGCAATCTGAGCCAATCCAAACATTTTTGCCGATTTTTACGGGAGCAGGATTCATATCGCCTCTTGTTTTTGGGTTAAAACAGTGGTTTAAGGTTGCAATTGTTGTGTTATGTCCGATTAACGAACCTTCTCCTATTTTAATTCCGCCTTGGTCTTGAAAACGACAGCAAGAGTTTATAAATACATTTTTCCCAACCTCGATATTAATTCCGCAATCCGTGTAAAATGGCGGAAACATTCGAAATGAGCCGTCTACTTTTCGATGTGTGAGTTTAGAAAATATTTGAACTATTTCTTCTTCACTATGATATTTGTTATTTAATTCCGCGGTTATTTTAAGTGCCTCTTGGCTTAATTTGTAAAACATCTTATGCAGATCCGTTCCGGCCTTAACATATGTTTTTTTAGCCATTAGCATTCTAAATTCATCTATTGTTATTTCTTTATCCATTGTATTCATTACCCTCTTTTATTATTTACCAAGAAAAATAAAAAATGGCAATATTAAGCTCTTTTTAATCCTTTTGCCGTTCTTTTAATTTCATCGCTTACCCTCAAAGACTCCCTTATTTTTTGAAGCGACTTATTATAAGTTATTTTGCCTAAATTGCATTCTTTTGAATTTAAATAGTCGAGACATTTTTTAGGGTATTTTGCCATAACTGTTGCAACGGCCCATGCAACACCCATTTGAGAATAATAATCATCCGTGTTTAATTCATTTAAAACCTTAATTACTTTATCTATATAATTATCATTCAGATAGTGAGAAAGTAAGACTACGGATACAATTCTGCTTTCAAATTCCTTTTTGGAATTTTTGTACTTCATTAAAAAATCCCAGACAACTTCTTGGTACTTTCTTGATATCTTAAAACTTTGACATAACGAATCATTAACTGCCCAGCCATCGACTTGGGGCATAAACCGTTCAAAATATTTTAGGATAGTTTCAATATCATCTTTTGCATATCCTAAAACAAAAGCGTGCAAAAGCTTTAATTCAAAGCTCGAATTATCATTGCTTTCAATAAATTCTTTGTAATTATCTCGTGCAATTAACTTCGCAAGCTTTTTAATGTCAGGAACAGATGTTCCGAATTTTGTTTGCTTTAAATGACTTAACTTATATCTTATACTTTCAAATTCCATAACAATTCCAGTTTATTATACACAAAATATAAAATACTAAGCCTTTTACTTTTATTTTTCTTCCTTTTTCCATAAATTTATGGTAGTATTTGTTTATTGGGAAGTTATCATTTGTGTGTTGATAAAATTAAATTGAAAGGAGTCAGCTAATGGCAGACGAACAAGTAAAAGAGTGTCCTTATTGTGGCGGAGAAGTTAACGAAGGTGCTGTTAAATGTAAACACTGCGGTGAATTTTTAAATAAACGGGAAGGTGTTGATTTAATTAATGAGGCAAAGAAATTTAAATTAACCGACAGCCAAAAAATTATATTAACAAAAATGCTGCACGTGCTTGGCATGGTTGGTGCAATTATATTTGCATTATTTGGCTGCGGCGTATTATTTCAAAGCGAAATTGTAATTATTGATGCGACCATTTGCATTGCGGAATGGGCGGCAGCAATCTTCTTTTTGTTACTTTGGAAGTATACCGAATAAATGCCTGAAAAAAACAGAAGTGTTGTTTGAATAGTAATTATTTAATTGAAAGGAATTAAGGAATGAGCGAAACTGAAACTGAAACAGTAGCTACTGTTGAAACTAAAACTTGCCCTTATTGCGGTGAAGAAATTAATGCTGTCGCAAAAAAATGCAAACACTGCGGCGAATGGCTCGAAAAGGAAAAAAAATGCGGAAAATCCTGGGTTAAAACATATCTGTTATGCGGTTTTTTGGGCATTTTTGGAGTACACAACTTTTACAACAAAAAAGTGGGCATCGGTATTATTCAATTGTTAACATTGGGCGGTTTATTTGTATGGGTTTTAATTGATGCCATTATGATTTTGTGCGATGCATACAGAGACGGAGACGGCTTAAAATTAAGTAAAGAACCTACAAAAACATCTACTGCGCTTTTATGCTTCTTCTGCGGAGCAGGCGGTGTTCATAGATTTTATACGGGACATATAGGGCTCGCTTGGCTTCAGCTTATATCTTGTATGTTCTATGTAGGACTTATTTGGGTTTTAGTTGATTTCATTATGATTTTAGCGGGCTCATTCAGAGATGCTGACGGCAATTTGATAAAGGATTAGCCTATGACGGGTAACACCAAAACATGTCCTTTTTGCGGTGAAGAAATTCTTGCAGTTGCCGTAAAGTGCAAACATTGCGGAGAATTTCTGCCGCAAGAAAAGCCCAAAACCGATGAAAAAATCCCTTGTCCTTTCTGCGGTGAAATGGTAAATGCCGTTGCAAGAAAGTGTAAACATTGCGGAGAATGGATAGAGAATAAAAATCAAAATTCGATAATCAGGCAGATTGCCGATTATCAAAAAGTGTCAAACATAGTATGGCTTATTATTGCAATAGTGCAGATTTGCAGCATAATTTGTATTATTGCAGGTATATGGAATGTAATAGCAGTAATTACAAACTGGCCATTGCCTGAAAAGATTTTAAATCAGGACAGCGATGTACCCTTGTACTACGAAGGAGTTGCAGGGCTTGCCGTACTCGCCGTTGTTAACTTTTTCTTAGGCGGTTTTATAGGCGTACTGCTTATTGCGTTCTTATTCTATATAAGAAGTCTTGTTATGGATAACAGACATCTGTTTACCAATAATGCAGCCGTTGATTAGCGACCAATTTATTATTTGCTCGAACTTTTGAGACACCTATGGGACAATAAAAAACGACCAACTTATTATTGGTCGTTTATTAATTTGGGCGTTAAGCGACAATGTTCGAACTTTTTAAAATGTATTAAAAACCTTTTAGATTATTTAAAAGAAAGTGAAGTTCAACAAATAATTGAAAAACTAAATATCATTAAAGAAGAGTATATTTGTTAAACGAATATTATTTTTCAAGTTGAGAATTTAAAACTGGACGCATTAATGCTACCAAAAATTTAACTCCAGATTTCTCTTCTAAAATATCTTTTAAATATATTTTGGAAGAACTAATATCAAATGTAAAATTAATATCCAAGTATGTCATTTCCTTTTTTTGATTATCCCAAATTCTATATTTTATTTGGCCGTGTTTAGAATATTTTTTTAGAAATTTAAGTATAGAACCATCTTTTTTATTCCAAGTACACATATCTGTATTTATCCATATATCATTCCAAGAGTTAAATAATGGAAAATGAGAAAGAACATTCCTAATAAACTTCAACAATTCACTACTTAATTCTGCTTCCATTGGTGGGCGATGTGTTTTTAAATATTCAATTACATACTTTATGGGCTCATAGTTTAATAATTCTGTATATAAACTTATAATTTCTTTTATGTAGAACAAACGCACTGAATCAGAAAAAGTCATAAAATTATCGTTTGTAATAATATCACATAATTGAAAAAATCTTTCATAAGCAATATTTAAAAAAAGTAATTCTTTTTTATTTGGCTTTAATATGTTGTCCATATTCATATTATAATTAAAAATTTTACTTTTTTAGATTTATTCTTATAAAAGTTAATATGAAAAGAAAAAAAGATATTGGAGTAATTATTCAATTTGACAACAAAGAATATTCAAAAGAAGAAACTATTATTCTTTATCAAAATTTTTTTAGTATTTTAGCGGAAGCAAGAGATATAAAAATTTCAAAAGAACTCTTAAAAACAGTCATAGAGAGTATTTTAGAAGAGTATAATAACCGTTAAGAGGTTCGAACTTCTGAAAAACCTATAAATAAAGAGTTATAGCGATATTTAAAAAATAATTGTTTTTTGAAAAAATATTTAAGAACTCCAAAACACAATAAAAAAGAGGCTTTTAAACCTCTTTTATAAATGGTGGAGGATAGGAGACTCGAACTCCTAACCCCCTGCGTGCAAAGCAGGTGCTCTACCAATTGAGCTAATCCCCCGTGAAATTTGTATTTAGTTTTCAAGACCTCGGGCTTTTAGCAATTGAGCCAATCACCATTTGGCATTTCCAAAGCCGTTGTTTGGCTTGGTATGTTTTAATATTAAACAAAACAAAAAAAATAATCAAGACTTTTTTATATATTTGCCCACAAGCCTTGTTTTATGCAATAATATTTTAGGAAGGAGAGGCTTTTTATGCAATCATATATAATGCTTTCTGTTTTATTTTTTGTAATCGGGGGAGCTGTCGGATTTCTTACGGCATGTTTTTTGAACAGAAAAACAGAAATAGAAAATAAAGTTTTAAAAGAAAGTGCAAAAAACAGTGAAGATATTTTAAATATTGTTAAAAGCGAATTTGTTAATATGGCAAACTCTGCACTTATTGATAAACAAAAATTATTACAAGAGCAAAATGCGGCCACTCTTGATGAAAAAATAAAGCCAATGATTGAAAGAATAAAAGAATTTCAAGAAAAGGTAGAACAGCTTAGAGATACCGGCGTTAAAAACAATATGTCTTTAATGAACGAGTTTGAATACCTTAAAAAGAACAATCAATCAATATCTGAAGAAGCGCAAAAACTTACCAATGCGCTTACAAAAAATCAAAATATAAAAGGCGCATGGGGTGAAGGACTTTTAGATACCATATTTGCAAAAACGGGTATGATAGAGGGTTTTAATTACGAAAAACAACTTCAAACAAAAAACGATATGAATGAAATCATAAGACCCGATGTTGTTGTTCATCTTCCTCAAGATAAAAGTATTATTATTGATTCAAAATTTACTCTGGATAGTTTTATGGAGTATCAGGCAAGTGAAGATGAAAATGATTTAAAGACATTTAAAAACGCAATTAAAGCAAGAATAAAAGATTTATCGGATAAATCTTATGAAACCGCTCGCGGTCTTGTACAGCCGGATTTTATTCTTTTATATATCCCTCTTGAAAATTCTCTTGCAATTCTTTATCAGGACCAAGATTTAATTCAGGAAGCACTAAGAAAAAATATTATTCTGATAGGAACTTCATCCCTGCTTGTCACAATCAGGCTTATAAATCAAATTTGGGCGCAGGAAAAAAGAAATGAAAACGTCGAGAAAATTGCAAAAGCGGGAACTCAATTGTATGAAACGTTTACCGTTTTTGCGGAAGATTTAAAGAAAATTCAGCAAAAAATAAATGAACTCGGAAGCTTGTTTACAACTACAATAGGCAGATTTACAAGAAATAACCCAAAGGCGCCAAGTCTTTTTTCTCAAATTGAAGTACTTAAGGAATACGGAATTACAACAACAAAAGAAATTCCAAGCGAATTTCTTGAAGAAAACGGCGAGGAAGTTAAACTATGATAGATATTCTTGCATTGTATGTTCTTAAAAAATATGACTGTTCCATTTATAGAATAAGCAAAATTATAAAAACAACTTTTTACGCTTTTTTTAAGCCAAGCTTCGGCTCTTTAAACCCTGCCTTAAAAAGACTTGAGGGTATGGGTTGTGTAGAATCGGAAAAGCAAATGACGGAAGGCGGAAAAGCGGTTCTAAGGGTGTCTATTACTCAATTTGGTGAAAAATATCTTAAAAACCTTATGCAAACGTACGAATTCACTAATCCGTCATCTTTTTTAAATGACGCAAGAATTTTATTATTTTGCTCAAATATTTTAGAAGGCGAAGATTTAAGAATCTTTTACCAAAATCTTTACGTTCAAACAAAGATATTTATAAATCAGATAAACGAAGGTTTAAACGATGTTTATACTCCGCTTGCCGAGGAACAGAAAAAAGTCGTTTTAAGCGTC
Organism: Candidatus Gastranaerophilales bacterium; assembly: GCA_947594025.1. GTDB lineage: Bacteria > Cyanobacteriota > Vampirovibrionia > Gastranaerophilales > Gastranaerophilaceae > SIG30. The sequence goes on along the minus strand of CANQDZ010000016.1, from coordinate 15,168 downwards.
TTAAAGGATGCAAAAGAAATTGAGGAAATATGCACAAAGGCGCAATAATTTCTGATATTCAAAATGACTCTATTGCAGATGAAATAGGGCTTAGCAGCGGTGATATTATTGTTTCAATAAACAACAAAAAACCAAGAGATATTATAGATTACAGCTTTATGGTTCAGGAAGAGCTCATATCCGTTGAAGTTCTTCATAAAGATGGAAAAAGCGAGATTATTGAAATTGAAAAAGATTACGACGAGGACTTAGGTGTTTCTTTTGAAAGCGCTGTTTTTAACGGAATAAAACCTTGTTGTAATCATTGCATATTTTGTTTTGTCGACCAGCAGCCAAAAGGGCTTAGGGATACTCTTTACGTTAAGGATGACGATTGGCGCCTTTCTTATATGCAGGGCACATACGTTACCCTTACAAATTTAAGCGAGTCTGATTGGAAAAGGATTGAACAATTAAGACCGAGCCCTCTTTTTATATCCATTCATACAACTAATCCGGAGCTCAGAGTAAAAATGCTGAGAAATAAAAAGGCGGGTGAAATTCTAAAAAATTTGGACAGACTAAAAAAACTGCACATTGATTTTCACGGGCAAATAGTTCTGTGTCCTGATTATAATGACAAAGATGAATTGAGACGCACCCTTAATGACCTTAAAAAATATAAATCAAATCTTAAATCACTCGCCGTTGTTCCGATTGGAATTTCAAAATTCAGAAAAGAAGAATTTAAAACGGTCGATAAAAAAATTGCAAAAGAAACAATCAAAATTATCGAAGAATTTAATGCTGACATAAAAAAGAATATTGCAATGGCATCCGATGAATTTTTTATTACCGCAGGAATTGATTTTCCTCCTGCAAAATATTACGGTAATTTTTTACAAATTGAAGACGGTGTCGGTAATTCGAGACTCTTTTTAGATGACATAAAAAGAGCTTCAAAAAATATAAAAGTTAATTTTAAAGAAAATAAAAAACTTACCTTTTTGACTTCAAAAAGTGCGATAAGGGTATTTAATTATCTGAAAGATAATTTAAAAATTAAAAATCTTGAAATTGACCTTATATGTGCGGAAAATAAATTTTTTGGCGAAAAAATAAATGTTGCGGGACTTTTAACGGGTTCTGATGTTATAGACGCAATAAAGGGTAAAGATATTTCTAATCTTGTTTTGCCTTTAATTATGTTTAGAGAAGGAACCCATGAGTTTTTAGACGGACTCACCTTGGATGATGTTAAAAAGCATACAAAAGCTAAAATCTTTATAAATCATGATTGTTACAATATGTTTGATATTGTAAAGATTATCAAGTCTTTATAGCAATTTTTATACTTCATTTGACTTGTATATTGTGAAGGTTTTCTATGGTTCAAAATGTAAACAATGCACAAAATACACAAAATGCCCAAGGCGGGTCCGGCAATTCATTATTGTCTACCGCTATGACGGCACTTCCCGGTGTTATCTTAGGTGGTTCCGTGGGAGGCGCCATGTCTTTCTTCCCTCCTTCAAAAAAGCTTATTAAAGAGCAAATAGCTGATGTTTTTGTTGCGGAGAGCAAAGGAGAACTTAAAAGCAAACACGTGCTTGAACTTATAAACAGACCTGAATTAAAAGAATTTAAAGAAAAAATCGGCGAAGATTTAACGGGTGCCGTCGATGATATATTTAAGAAGCTGCCTAAAAAAGATGAGCTTATTAAGCTTGCAAAAAAAGCCGCTAAGAGCAAAAACAGAATGTCCCTTATTAAAAGCGGTGCAATGTTTGGCGCAATGAGCATTTTACTTGTTAATTTAATCCAATCAAGAAAAAGCACCAAGTAGAATTATTAAGATTTTTATTACTTTTGCAATATAGCGTGTTTTATTGTAGAATTTACAGTAGAATAAGGGTTTGAACATTGCGTGCTGAATCATCGGAAAAATTTATTATAAACGGGCAAGTTCCTCTTAATGGAGAGGTTTCCATTGCAGGGGCAAAAAATGCTGTTCTTAAACACATGGCAGCAGCCCTTCTTGTTAAAGATGTAAGCGTTATCTGTAACGTTCCCGAGCTTACGGATGTTGAGATAATGATTGATGTTTTAAACGAACTTGGCGCAAAAACCGATTATAACAGGGCTGAAAAATGCGTCACTATTGATGCAACAAATTTAACAAGCATAATGGCTTCCGATGAATTTGTAAGTAAAATGAGAGCATCTTTTGTTGTTTTGGGTTCTCTCATAGGGAGAGAACACGAGGCAGTTGTTGCACTCCCGGGTGGTTGTGCAATAGGTGCAAGAAGGGTAAATTTTCACTTAAAAGGTATTGAAGCACTTGGCGGTGAGTGCAAGGTTATTGACGGATACGTTCATGCTAAGGCCAAAAGGCTTATAGGGGCGGATATTTGTCTTGATATTCCGTCGGTTGGCGCGACTGAAAACATTATGCTTGCAGCAGTTCTGGCAGAGGGTGTTACGCATATACAAAACTGTGCGCAAGAGCCTGAAATTGTTGATTTAGCAAACTTTTTAAAGGCAATGGGTGCCGATATAACAGGAGCGGGCACAAATCAGATTACGATTACGGGGGTTAAACAAGAACAACTTCATGGCGTCAGATACACAACAATTCCTGACAGAATTGAAGCAGGAACTTATATGAGCGCCATAATCGGTACGGGCGGAAAGGGAATTATCAGAAATATATTTCCAAATCATTTAACCATATTTACGGGCAAACTTTTAGAGATGGGAAGCAAAATTAAGCTTCTTGATCCAAATACAATAGAGGTTAGCGCAAACCAAAGACTTAATGCGGAAAACTTTATAACACAGCCTTATCCCGGATTTCCAACGGATTTGCAAGCCCTTGCCATGGTCTTGTTATCAACGGCAAACGGCGTCAGCGTTGTAACCGAAAGTTTATACGAAAACAGATTTATGCACATAAACGAATTATGGAAAATGGGTGCAAACATTAAACAAGATAAAAACCATGCAATTATAAAAGGTGTTGAAAATTTGGTGGGCACTCAGGTTACATCAACCGATTTAAGGGCAGGCGCCGCCATGGTTGTTGCAGGTTTAATGGCAATAGGCGAGACGGAAGTTGGCGCAATTCATCACATAGACAGAGGCTATGAAAACTTTGTTAATAAGCTCCAAAACTTAGGTGCTAAAATTGAAAGAGTAAAAGAATTCGATAGGAGCTTGCATGACGCAAAAATATAAAAGGTGGTATGATTATGACCCTACGTTGTTGGGAGTTATTAATCTTTTAAAAGATTATAAAGACGAGCTTCATTCTCAAGCTGAGATTTTTCTTAAAAAAATAGAAGAACAAGTTTCAAAAGAAGCTGTTGACAGGTTTTATGAAATGGTGAAACCCCTTAGAGGGAGCAGATGGTATGATGATGACCCCATAATTTCACAAACCGTCGAGCTTTTAAGAGTTATACCTCAGAATGTTCAAAAAAAAGCTGCAAATAATTTTATTATGTATTTGAAGGAAAACGGCGTTTTAGTTGAGGGGGAATAAGCTTTTCATAACGTTTTTACTTATGTCAAAAACAAGCTGATTTTTGTATCTTGCCATAGTATTTCTCGTAAGATAGGATACTTTTTTAATACATCTTATTTTGCGGGCAAGTCTAACATCGTCTTTAACTTGATTTTTTATATCAAATAATTTTTTGCCCTCTATTTCATCATCGTTTAAACTTGATATATCTTCTAACGTAATCATTTTTACCCCTTAATTTAAGTATTGTTTTAAATCTTGTTGAAGTCTTTCTCTTGCACGCGCAATCCTTGATTTTACGGTTCCTATATTTGTTTTTGTAACTTTTGAAATTTGTTCGTAACTTAACCCTTGCAGCTCGCGCATTATAATCGCGATTTTATATTGATCCGGAAGTTTGCTTATTGAATTCTTTATAAGTTCATCCAACTCTTGAGATAACACATCTTTAATAGGGTTGCTTGAATAATCAGGTATGTCGTCTTTGTTTTGCTCATTATCAAGCTCAAGGGCAACATTAACTCTCCCGCTAAATCGTTTCTTTTTTCTTAAATAATCATAAAAATGCCTTATTGCTATTTGATTAGACCAATATTTATACATTGAATCTTTTTTTAAATTTTTGATATTTTTTGATATTTTAACAAGAATTTCCTGCGTTAAATCCAAAATATCATCGGAAGCTACTCCTAAATACCTTAAAGCAGCATAGATGTTTGTTTGTTCGCGCCTTATGAGTTCTTCAAGCGCTTCTCTGTCATCATCTTTTATTTTTTTAATTAAGCTTGTAAGTGATTCATTTTTATATTTAAAAATCATACTTAAAGCTAAAATTAAAATAAGCACAATTTCTATGTGCAACGTATTATATACCGTCGGGCGATTTTACTTTAACAATCGGCTATAGTCTTGCGGTGCAAAGACGGTATTATTAGAGTCTTTATCAGTATATTCCCGGTATAGGACGAGAGAATTTTCTTTTATATTTTTGCAGTAATCTTCATCCAAATATTTTAAATATGTTTGGTTTTTATCCCCCTCGTAGTTACCCAGAATTACTCCATATTCCGTAAGTTCTTCTCTGTCTGCGCCGCCTGCATAGGCTTTTGTTTTGGCATCGGTTCCTGACGGTCTTATTTCAACAAATTTGTCCGTAAAATTCATATACGTGCCGTCTCCGCAGAAGGTAATCTCGGTTAAATTGTCAAAATTCAAATCCTTAAATGTCGAAGATAAAATTTCTTTTGCATTGTCCAAAGTTATTTTATTATCACTGATACCAAGTGCAAGAGCCAAATAGAAAGTATCATTTTTGGTTCTTTTAGCTTCGCCTTCAATTTTATCCCTCTTTAATTTTTCAATATTCATCTCGCTTTCATTGTAATAGCTTATGTCTTGTCTTGTATCAAAGCGGGCAGTTATATTGTTTGTATTGTAAATGTCTTCTAAGTGTTCGCAAAGAGTTTTATCTTTTAAGCTTGCAATCAGATTTGAAGATAAAATAATTGCCTCTGACGCGCTTTTTTCACGCATAGCAAGTGCAATTCTTCCCATATGTGATTTAATGGGCTCTGATGCACCAACTATCATTCCGCCCGATTCTTCACCTGCAAACAATAATCTTGGCGAAGAACCCAGCTCAACTCTATTGCCAAATACGTCGTAAACCGCTATGTTTTTAACACCATTTAGCATTTGTGCTTCGATTTTTTTGCATATATTTGCAATTTCTTTGAAGCCTACAGGAGTGTTAATACATTCTATGTTATTATTTTTTGCCCATTCATCCCAGCTTTTTGAACTTGCGGATGTTTTAATTATGAATTTTTTGTGATTGTCAGTTATATTGTTATGTTTTGCCCAATAATTCATAATCATTAAAAATGCTTGGTTTGCACTATATATACATAGAACGGATTTGTCATCCAATATTGAATAGTCAATTCCGTTTTTCTTTATTTTGTCAAGATTTTTAATGCTGTCTTTTTGAACAATAGTAAGCCTGTCGTGGTCAGGGTCGGTTATTAGCGAAACGGTGCCTGTCGGATAATCTTTAAGCTTTTCGCTATAATTCATTGATTCAACAACGGGGAAATAATTTTTACCTTCTTTATCTTTAGCTAAAACCGTCACATCAAGCGACCAGTCATAAAGATATTTTTCACCTTCCTTGTTGTCGTAGGCATATTTTCCTATTCCATGGAAAAACGGGTCTTCTTCAATATTGAACCAAACGAATTTATCTTCAATATTTAATTTTTCTAAAATTTTTGATGTTGTTTTATAAGAACATCCGCCAACGTTATCAATAATTATTTTTTTATTGAAATTTTTAATTTCTTCCAAGTCTTTTGCGACACCCTCTTTTAAATATTCGATGTATAAATCAACACCTTTATTCAGACGTGTCAAAACTTCCTCGTTGATTTTGCTGTCATCTCGTGCGGAAAATTCTATTTTATAAGCACCTTCTTTTTCGACCGTGTTTAAAATTTCTTCTATTTTGTCGACAAAAGCCATACTTTCACTCGGCAAGAACTGAGAACCTTGCTCGTTCAAATCTTTTGTTGCATTTTTAACGCTTATGCCATGCGAGCTTGTGATATATTCTGCGCCGACAAGGTCATATTTAAATGCTAAAAATGACGCAAGCCAAATCGGCATTGTTTCTTTGTCTTTTGGAATAATTGTCGTAATCCCTTGCTTTGCTTGAATTCTTGTAATTATATCCATATAAATTTTACTGTTGTATCTGACTTCACAGCCGCACAATTTTAAAAGCTTCTTCCCTTGATATTTATCTTTAAGGGCAAGTGCTTTTCCCAGTGTTGCAAGGGTAACGCCTATTGTATTTATGGGAAATCTTGTATCATGCGGATAAAGAATATTTTGAGGACCTCTGATACCTGCAGTTGAAACCATAGCCTCTTTTTTATACGACTTAAACCATGACCATAAATCAAGTTTTTGGACAAGTTCTTTTGTAAGAGTGAACGTAAATTCATCCTTATTGTTATAATCAAAAACCCTATCTTCTTTAATGCTTTCGGGAGTATTTTCCTCTATTGATTTAAAAAGCAATTGTTCTAATTTATTTCTTTCCATAGGAAGGATTATAACACAAAGTTAGGAATTTTTCGCCTTTTCACTAATTGGTTTTTTGCCCGTTAATTTGCTGAAAAATCTAATCCATTTTCCATACAAACCTTTATTATAGTAATTTTTGGCTTCAAATTCTTGAATTGCCTCTTTGCTTTCCATTTTCTTTATAGGAACACCGATTGAGTAACGTATTGTTGATTCATTTGAAAGTTCGGTAAATGCTGAAATTGCCGTTGCACCAAGCAAGCTTCCCATAACCGTTTTGCTGAATGTTGTATTGAAGAAATTCATCCAGAACGCATTGGTTACAAAGTTTGTAAGTTTATGTCCTAAACGTTCATTTGTTACTTCTTCCGCTCTTTGAGTATCTTGACCCGCAGAATCGATTAATACCTGGTTCCTAAAGTCATTTATAAAGAAGTAACTTGCTATTGTCGTAACAAATGTTCTGTTTAAAAGAGCAAGGTCTGATTGTTTGTATTTTATGATTGAATTGTCATTAAATAACGAGTTAATTCTTCTTTCAACTATTTTGCTTAATTCTTCGGGAGAAACCTTCCTTCTTGAAACTTCATCGTATAAAACCCCCATGGCATTTTTTAGTTGTTCAATATCGGTTTTTTCAGTCGTATTTACCCAAGAAGGTGTATGGTGAAATAATCTGCTTAAACCGTTATAGGGTATCTTAATCGCATCCATAATCTTTTCGGGAATTCTTAACGGAATTGCAAGCTTTCTGTCTATTTTGCCTATTGTGTAACAACCGTTTTTGTCAAGAGCGCCAAGATTCGCAGTATAAGAATTTGCAATCTCCTCGTTGCCGCTTTTTCTAACGGCCTCAATGATGTTGTGCATTACGTCTTTTGGAACTTTTCTATCCTTATAGAAAACATTTTCTTTAAAGTTTGCAATGAATTTTAGGACTTTACTGTTGCTTTCAAGCATAAGTTTTTTGGCATTTTTTATACCGTATTTGCAGATTAAATCCCAGCCAAAACCTATAAGTAAAGTTGCGCCGATAATTTTACCGACTTTCTTAAATACTGATGTTTTCGGCTGATTTAATTCATTATTTTTGGTTTGATTATTTAATTTTGTCTGATTTAATTTAAGATTTTGGGGATTTTCTTTTACGGCAGAAATAAATGAGTTAATATTTGTAAGCTCATTTGCCGCAAATGCATTTTCCGGATTTGACGTTTGGGGGTTTGCATTATTTGCGGTTTTTTCCTGCCCTTTATATGAAACATTCTCCTTCTTTTTGTCATGAATTTCTTTTGCTTTTTTAGGAGTCAAAGGTGTTAGCGGAACTCCGTTTTTAATTCTTGATGTAATTTCCGCAATAAGCGTTGTGGCAGCTGTTGCACCTGCTGCAGCTAATATTGATTTATTTGTCCATTTAGAAAAGATACCAAGTACACTGAAGCTTAAGAACGCACTTGTTGCTATTCTTGTCATCTCTTGTTTAAAACGCTTCTTTTCGCTCTTTTTAGCTTCATTTTTGTCGTTTGTTTGATACATTGTTAAATTGTAAAAATCTCTTCCGACAAATAACGCAGAAACCGCTCCTGTTGCAAGTCTGTTAAGCGCACGTTCGTTCTTTGCGGAATATGCACCTATCGGCTTATTGATACTTTCGTTTACAAAATCTCTATATATGTAGTCAATGCTGCCAATTTCTTTTTCACCCCTGCTCAATAATTCTTGGCTTTTAGCCAGAAAGTCTTGGTGCTTGTTTGTCATGCCGAGAATTGAATAGAACAGTTCGTTTGCCGCATTTGCATTTCTGTGATTTTTAAGGACTTTGGAATTATATACTTTTTTAAAGACACTGCTTTCTTCAATAAATTTATGTTTTTTTAATCCCGTAAGAGTGCCGTTTGCAATATCAAGCCATAAATCTTTGCAAAAGTATGTTATGCTGTCAAGCGCCTTACCAAGCATGGTTCTTTCATTAAAGGCGATTTCGCCAACGCCTTTTGCGGGTCTTTTGATTGTTTGATTGAGTTTAATGCCTTCCGTAAGCTTCTCAAATTCATCCAGCATTTTGCCGTAACGACCGTCTAAAACCTGCGTTAGCGTTTCGTCAACGGTTCTTACAACCTGTTTGTTTAATAATGAATTTACTCCCTTAAAACTTAATTCTCTTTCGGATTTTGGGGGCAATTCTACCGCAAGCATTCTTTGTTTGAATCCTTGGTTTGAAAATCTATTTACATGTCGTAAATCAGCCTTCACCCAAATTCCTTGTTTTTGCCATTATATCATGCACATGTGAAACTTTCATATAAATAAAACATCTGAAAAAAATAATTTACCAAAAATACCTGAATTATTAACAAATGTGACACTTTTTGGGGTTATTTGTCACGTTACAAAAAATAATATATTCTGTTTATATGAGTACATGTGAGCAAATTGTAATTGTAGACGATGAATTAATGGTTTTAAAATCCCTTAAAATGGTATTAAATCTTGAGGGTTTTAAAAATGTCGACTGCTTTGAAAATCCTTACGATGCTCTAAATTTTATAAAAGAAAACAAAACTTCTCTGATTTTATCCGATTTTATCATGCCCGAGATGAACGGACTTGAATTTTTAACCCAAGCTAAAGAAATTTCGCCAGATACTACTCAAATTTTGCTTACGGGTTATGCGGATAAGGAAAATGCAATCAAGGCAATTAATACTCTCGGCATATATAAATATATTGAAAAGCCATGGGATAACAATGAACTTGTTATAAATATTAAAAACGGAATTGAACGCTCTCAATTAAAAGATAAAATTGAACAAAAAATAAGAGAACTTGAAGATTTAAATAATTCTTTGGAAAACATGGTTCAAGAAAGAACGCAGGAACTTCACCAAAGTAATCTTAAACTTAAAACAATTATTGAAAACTGTGCTGACGGGATTGCGATATTTAATTTAGAACACGAAGTCCTTCTTATAAATCGGGCTCTTAAAAATATGTTTGGCACTGATGATGAGGCAATTCTTTTAAAGAATTTCTTTGAACTTGTAATAAATGAAAAAAATCAAAAATTTGGGGATAAATTGCTGGAAAATGAACCCTTCTATCTAAGAGATTTTTCACTTATAAACTACCAAAATGAAAAGAAAATACCTATTGAAATAAATATTGCGCCGGTTAAAGACGGGATAAATAACTTCTATATTGCTTCAATAAGAGATGTTAGTTATCAAGTTGAAAATGAAATACTCAGAAACGATTTTATTGCAACCCTTACTCACGATTTAAGAACACCTTTGCTTGCCGCAATAAGCGGAATAGATTTTATGTTAAACGGCACGCTTGGCGGCACGTTAAACGAAAAGCAGTCCGTTATGCTTGAAACCATGAAAAAAAGCAATCAGGATATGCTCGGTCTTGTAAATGCACTGCTTGAAGTTTACAGGTTTGAATCAGGAAATATCTTCTTGTCAAAAAGCAAATTTTGCTTAAATGAACTTATAAAAGAATGTATTAACGAAATCGAGTCACTTATAAAAGAAGAAGGGTTTGAAGTTGAACTTAATCTTATCAATCAAGAAGGAACATTTGAGATAAACGCGGATAAAAAAGAAATTAAAAGGGTAATTATAAATCTTATGGGCAATGCTCTTAAATATGGAAATGATAAGAAAAAAATGACTGTTACAACAATGGCATCAGGTAAAGATGTGACCATTTCCGTTCAGGATTACGGCTGCGGACTTGATAAAGAAGACAGAGATAAACTGTTTAAGAGATTTTCTCAAGGAACAAGCAAAAAAAGGTCATGTTCGACGGGACTCGGGCTTTACCTTTCAAGACAGATAGTTGAGGCTCATAACGGCAAAATATGGGTTGAAAGCGAGCTAAATAAGGGCTCTAATTTCTTATTTACTCTAAAGGGTGCAATAACTGAGGATAAGGTATTAATATGACAGACAAAAAAATAAGAGTTTTATTGGTAGAAGATCAAATCATGATGCGTCTTGCAACATCAACCGCTCTTGAAAATGCGGAAAAATTTGAGCTTGCAGGTCAGGCAGAAGACGGCATTCAGGGTGTTGAAATTGCACAAAAAACAAATCCTGATGTTATTTTAATGGATATAGGACTCCCGAGAATGGACGGAATTGAAGCAACGGCAAAAATTAAGTCTTTAAATCTCAATTCAAAAATTCTTATGTTTACTCAAAGAGAAGCACCGGACGATGTTTTTGCGGCTTTAAAAGCGGGAGCTGACGGCTATATTATGAAAGATACGTCTCCCGACGTTTTATTAAATGTTATTGAAAATATATACAATGGCGCAGCTTGGCTTGACCCTGCAATTGCAAAAATGGTTCTTTCTTCCATTGATAATTCTTCAAAGAAAACGGAAGAAAACAAAGCGCAAAATAAATACGGACTCACAAAAAGAGAGTTGGAAGTTCTTGCTCTTATCGTTGAAGGGCTTGAAGACTTAGAAATATCAGAAAGATTATTTATTTCTATTTCAACCACAAAAACTCACGTTCACAACATATTACAAAAATTATACATGAGCGGACGCACACAAGCGGCCGTATATGCAGTTAGGGAAAGCCTTGTGTAAATTATGAAAAAGTTTTTGCTTTTATGCTTAACCATTCTTATGTTCGGGGCTTTTCCTTTAGTACATTCAGCTGAAATTCCCGATGATAACACCTATCTTCAAGGGAAAAGCTTTTTTGAAAAAATATCCTTTTGGAAAAAGTGGAAAAAGGATAAAAATACGCAAAAAATGCCAAAAACATATCAGCAGTGGGAAAAAATCTCAGCATCAGAACCTGTCCGTGAACGGGAAAATCCAAGAGTTGAGCCGGAACCAAACAAAAAATTAACTAAAGTTTTACCCAAGGAAGCACAATTTGTAAGGTATAATAATCCGCCGGGAGAAGCAGAAACAGACTTATCTCAAATTAAACACAGCTTAACCGTAAATTCCGCGGGGGTTATTAATGAAACATTTGACAAAATGGCTTATGTTTCATATTTTTATTATCCTTCGTACAACCAGCTTTCATCAAAACTTTTTGTTCTTCCTTTGGATAAAACAAAAACAAGAATGGAAAGAGTAAAAAATGCAAATATTTTAAAAGCATCAAGAGAAAATAACTTTGAAATTAACATGGATTTTTTGAAAGAAGATTACTATTCGACTTTGACTATTTTGGATTGGTCTCTAAATTCTGATTTTATTCTTGTTAAAAATAAAATCGGCTCGTCATCGTCCGGTCTTTTTAGAACAACTTTGTATAAAGTTACGATTGATGAAGATTGCGAAAACCTTAGCTACAAAAAAATAGATTTCGAAAAGCAAATCAAAAAATATTGGGAAAATAAAACCGACATTGTGCTAAATCTTTATAGGTGGGATATAAAACCCCTCGGCTTCAATGAAGAAAATGAAGAAGAAGTTATTGCTTACGCCTGGGCTTGGGATAAAAATAACAAAAAGATATTTTTAGGCACTTGGGGCGCAAATCTTACGACCTATGAGGTATATTTCATCTCAGAGGAAATGCTGCCTTATTCTATTGCAAACCACGGAATTATCTTGAGGTATAGTTTACCCTAAAACCGGAGGAGTTTGAATATATAGCGGTTTTACAATTGACCAGTGGCATCGGCTTACGTTTGTTGCCGTTTGCAATTTTGAAATAGTAATCTCCGCAAGAATGTCCCCTAAAGGAAAATCATTTTCCTCAAAGCTTAACGGGTCAAGATTAAGGCTTTTTGATAAATCCTTTGAATTATTATCCGTAATAATTTTATCGCCTTGATTTAGATTATCGAAAAATTCTTTAATTTCGCTGCATTTTAAAAGCTGTATTTTTTTTGTTTTAACGGGATTATAACAATAATACATGCCTCTTCTTGCATCCATCAAAACAGGAAGTATTATATTTTCTTTTGTATATGCTTTAGATAAAATCTCGCAGGAAGAAACACCGATGAGTCTTGTATTTATTTGCTGCGCAATAACTTTTGCAACCGTCAGGCAAACCCTAATCCCCGTGAAGCTTCCGGGTCCTATGTTTACTCCGATTGCATCAATATTATTTATGTCAACAATATTTTCTTCTAAAATTTTCTTTATCTGATTTATTAAATACGCGCTGTGATATTTTCTTTCGGTGCTTTTAATTTTTTTTGATATAAAAGTTGTCACCCTCGTGTTCGGGTCTTGCAGAGCCAGTGTTATATATGTTTTATCAAGAGATGTATCAAATACAAGTATTTGCATTAATTTGACCTTTCAATTTGCTGTTCAAGCTTATTCAGTATTTTTTGCATCTTGTCTCCGTCGGCAGTCAGATTTATTACTCTTAAATTATCATTGTTGCTGTCGTTTCCGTAGCTTATTTCCATGTCAATTCTGTCTTGAGGAAGATAATTTTTGCCGTAATCCGCCCACTCAATGAGTGTTAATCTGCCGTCTTGAATATATTCGTCAAGTTCACTCGATATTGTTTTAAGACCTTCACGTTCAAGCCTGTATAAATCAAAATGATATATGGGAATATGTTTATCGCTGTGATATTCATTTAAAATAACAAAAGTCGGGCTTGTGACGTTTTGTTCAACACCCATTGCCTCAAGCAAAAATTTGGTAAAGGTGGTTTTTCCTGCACCAATTGCACCATGAAGCGCTATAAATGCACCGTCTTTATCAATACATTTTGCAAAAGTTTGTGCAAATTTTTTTGTATTTTCTCTGTCTTTGCAAACTATTTCCATAGAAATATATTATCACAAAAGAATATGACGATTAAAATAATTTCCTTTGCTCAACGGAAGGCAAAATTTTTAAATGACTAAGCCCCCTGCTTGTTATCTTTCTGCCTCTCGGGGTTCTTTCCAATAAGCCCGACTGAATTAAATAAGGCTCATAAACGTCTTCAATTGTTGATATATCTTCGCCAAGCGCAACTGCAAGCGTTTCAATTCCGACGGGACCTCCTTTATATTTATTCGCTATTAATTTTAACAGCTCAATATCCGTTGTATCAAGTCCGAGATTATCAATATTTAAGCCTTCGAGCGCTTGTTTTGCAACATCAAGCGTAATAACCCCGTTGTGTTTTACAAGAGCATAATCGCTTGCTCTTTTAACAAGCCTGTTTGCAATTCTCGGTGTTAAACGCGACCTTTTGGCAATTTCAAACGCCGCTTCTTCTTCAACTTCTATATTTAATATTTTAGCGGTTCTTAAAATAACTTCTTTAAGTTCTTCAGGCTTGTAAAATTCAAGTCTGTGTATTATGCCAAATCTATCCCTTAAGGGTCCCGATAACGCGCCTGCTTTAGTTGTTGCGCCAATTAAAGTAAATTTAGGAACAGGCACCCTCATTGTTTTAACGGTTTGGGATTTGCCTGAAGTGATATCAATATAGAAATCTTCCATGGCAGGATACAGAATTTCTTCCGCAACTTTGTTTAATCTGTGGATTTCATCTATAAATAAAACTTCTCCGCCCTTTAAATTCATAAGAATGCCGATTATATCTCTGGGGCGTTCTAAAGAGGGTGCTGACGTTATTTTTATATCAACATTCATCTCGTTAGATATTATCGTTGCAAGAGTTGTTTTGCCAAGCCCGGGAGGTCCGTATAACAGAAGATGGTCAAGGGGGACTCCTCTTTTTTTACTTGCTTCTATCGATATCTTTAAGGTCTCTTTAAGGGCTTTTTGACCTATATAATCATCAAAAACCTTGGGCCTTATGTTTCTTTCGTATGTCATATCGAAATCTAGCTTTTTAGGCTCAAGATTTTTCTTTTTTGAAGGTTCTTTATTATTGTCTTCAGAGATTATCATAAATTTAGTGTAGCAGATAAGTCATATATATGTAAACAGTACATATACTTATATTTACTATTGTAACAAGACCACCGTATTTCAGGAAGTCGACAAATGTTATTATATGACCCTTTTTTGCAGCACTTTGGCTTACAATTACGTTTGCTGCCGCACCTATTATGGTTAAGTTGCCGCCAAGACATGCGCCGAGTGATAATGCCCACCAAATCGGGAACACATAGTCATGACCCATTGTTGATTGAATTGAGGTAACAATCGGCGTAAATGCCGTTGTGTATGGAATATTACCAATAACACCCGCAACAAATGTGCTTCCCCATAAAACGGCTATTGAGGTAATTGTTTGCGAACCGTGTGTTAATTTCATAAGCATATCGGCAACAACGGTAATTGCACCGCTTGCCTCAACACCACCGATAATTAAGAACAAACCGATAAAGAATAATAAGGTGTTCCACTCAACATGTTCTAATACTTTGTCAATGTCCTCAAATATTAATAATATGCCTGCGCCAATCATGGCAATCAAAAAGGCAGGGATGTGAGTTATATCGTGTGTAACAAAGCCTGCAATAATTAAGCCTAAAACAACACAAGAACGTACAACCAAAGGTTTATCGGTAATTGTTCCTTTATTGCTTATGGTTTTAATTTCTTCCATTTTTTCAGGATTAGATTGAAGTTGTTTTCTAAATAAGAAAATAAGTATAAGCGTTGA
>CANQDZ010000015.1 GCA_947594025.1 Candidatus Gastranaerophilales bacterium | reverse complement strand
AAAAAAATTAAAGCATTCACATTGGCTGAGGTTCTAATCACTCTTGCTATCATAGGTGTTGTTGCAGCACTTACAATTCCAACCGTTATCACAAATTATCAAAAGAAAATGTATGTTACTCAGCTTAAAAAGTCTTACAACAACCTAACCAATGCCTTTAGAACCATAATGGCAAATGACGGTGTTACAAAGCTATCCGATACCACTCTATGGTCAAAATTGCCGTCAGGGTCGTATAGTTTTTATTCAGAGGAAATTTTACAGCCTAAAAATTCAGATTTTAAAAATGAATTCTTTAAAACATTTAAAGTTATTGCAGAGTATGGTTCAGGAAATATCCCTGATGAATACAACCCGAAATATAAAGGTTTGAACGGTGATGACCTCGATCCGTATGATTCTGCAATATATTTAGCAGACGGCACTTTTTTATATTTTTATTTACTCAAAACTCCAAGCGCAGTGTATTGTGGCAATAAAAGATGTTCTTCTTTAAAAGAATTTCAGGAAAAAAGAAATACCAAGACAAAACTTTGGGAATATTTAGGTTATATGGATATTGATGTTAACGGTCCAAAGGGTCCAAATGTTTTAGGTCGTGATTTATTCACATTTTATTTGGACAATGACGGCACATTATACCCTGAAGGTAGTGTGGATTTTGCCGTTTATTATACTCAAAACTGCGAATATGAGAATCTTGAATCTTGCAGGGGCTATTGGAAAAACGATGACAAAGAAGAAGGATGCAGCAAAAAGACTGACGGTTACGGCTGTGCAGGACGTATCATGGAAGAAGGGTGGGAGATGAAATATTAATTAGTTTTGTGAGGTCATTGACCTCACAAAACTAGAAGGCTTCGCCTTAACACTCGATAAATCTATCCCAAATTTAGATAACTCTCGAGGATTTAATTTTCGGGAGTTATATTTTTAGCTTAACTTTTAAACTTCTTCGAAGTTCAAAAGTTAGGGGGGCTTCGCCCTAACACTCGAAAAATTTATCATAAATAACTCTCGTATTAATTTAGAGGGCTGAGCCTATAACACCCGGCAAATCTACCTTAAAATTAAACAGCTTACTATTTTAATTTAGGGGGCTTTCGCCCCCAATACTTGAGAAACTTATCACAGATAATCTTCAACATTAATTAGATGCTGCGTCATAATGCTTGATAAATTCGTCAAAAATGACTTTTAAAAATAATTTTTTGAGAGTCATTTTTATATATGTCTTTATTTGACACTAAGTAAAATTTTTTATAAAATTTTCGTATGAAGAAAGTTGCAGATGACCTTTATTCTAATGTGCCGCCAACAAGAATCAGGCATAGATACGAAGTCTTTAGAGAACCTCAAAATAACCCTTTTTGGCACATGATAGCCGACTATGTGTTTGGAAAAATGATTAAAAATCGTTTTTTCTCAACTATGGTTAAAAACTGGGAAAATTTTGATGAAAGAGATAAAAAATACGCAACCATTTACTACGCTCCTCACACAAATTGGTGGGACGGGAGTTTTCACTACATTTTAATGAGAAAGCTTCTCCATGTTAAAAAGTTTAGAATTATGATTGAGGAGATGAACAGATTTCCTCTCTTTAAATACGTGGGAGCATATCCCGTTAACAAAAAAACTCCTCAAACCGCAATGCAGGCTTTAAAATATACCTATGAACATGTATTAAACGATAAGGATTGTGCTTTTCTAATATTTCCTCAAGGGATAATCCGCCCCCCTTTTCACAGACCCGAAAAGTTTGATTCAGGTCTTGCCTATATGATAGAAAAAGCAGTTAAATTGTATGGCGGAATTAACATAATACCTGTTGCTACAACGTATTGCTTTTTAAGACAGGATAGACCAGAAATCCTTGTTGAATACGGAAAAGTTAAAACAATCACGTCTGAAAATATAAATCCTGACAGAAGGGAACTCACCCGCGAACTGGAAAAAGAGTTTCAAGAGCTTTGTGATAAACAAAAGGACGATATCGGAAACGCAAATTTTGAAGGGTATTATTATTTCTACAAAAACAAGCTTCACTGGTGGAAAAGCATTGAATATAAGCTTAAAAGCGTCGGTATGAAAAAAGCTATGCTTCTTGAAAAAGGTAATGAACAAAATGAAAAAATATCCGATAGTAACTTACCCTAAAAAAAGAAACTGCACTCGCAAGCAAATCGGATGCTTGGAGACGTTTGCAAAAGGGTTTACTTTTGTACAAAGAACTTTGGCACTTTTAAAAAAGAAAGAATTTGCCTCTGTTTTAAATGTTGCAAACGCAGTATTTTTTGAAGATAATATTGTTTAAAAGAGTGGTTATGAACATACTGTCTGATATTTTAGAGGGTGAAGAAATTAGAAAAATCAAACATTTTTTGCTGCGCAAAAACGGCGGTTTTTTATCCCTTTCAGGCTTAAATAATCCGATAAAGCTTCTTCTTATTAAATCCATAACCGATGAGGGGAAAAAGGTGCTGTTTTTGGTTAACAACGAACAAACCGCCCTAAAATACCAAAACGACTTGAATGCGCTCAACCTTGAGGGGAGCATTTTCCCTTATCAGGAGACTTCTCTTTATGATGATGTTCTTCAAAACAAATATATTTACCAAGAGCAGGTAAATATCATAAATAATAACGATGATATTGTAATTGCGCCAATTAAAGCAGTTTTAGAGAAGTTCCCCTCTAAAAATTTTTACGATAATAATTCTGTAGAAATAAAAAAAGGGAGAGAGCTTGACTACCAAAATTTTATTGAAAAACTTATAAAACTCGGTTACAAAAGAAAAAATACTACAATCGATATCGGCGAATTTTCTGTCAAAGGGGATATCATTGATATTTACCCCCTTTATAAATACCCTGTAAGGATTGAGTTTTTTGGCGATGAAATAGAAGATATCAGATGTTTCGACCCTGCAACTCAGAAAAGCTTTAAAAAGTGCGAAAATATTGTTATTTACCCTTTTTATAAGCTTATTTTAGACGAGAAAACAAAAGAAGATTTTGAAAAAATCCCTTTTAAAAATAAAAACTTAGGAGATGAAATAAAAGAAAAACTTATTGAATCAGGTTATTTCGAAGGGATAGAATATTATTTTCAATACTTAAATAAAGACTTATCAAGCTTCCTTGATAATTTTAAAGATTATGTGATTGTATATGATGAGTCTTCTCAAATTCTTGGAAGGTATGAAGCTTTTGATAAAGAATTGAAAGAGCTTTTTGAAAAAAATCAAAAAGATGAGATGAAGCTTCCCCTAAAGTCATATAATCACACAAGCTGCGAAGAATTTTTATCTCAAATAAAAGACTTTAAGGCTATCGGTTTTGATAATTTTATTACGGAAAGTGATGATTATGTAGAATTTGAAAGCTCGCTTCCGCCTTTATTTACTGCTGATATAAATAAAATTACCAATTATTTGAAAGAAAAAATATCCGACAATTTTAAAATTTACGCATGCACAAATTATCCTTCAAGATTTGAGGAAATTCTAAAAGAAGAAGAAATTCCGACCGACAAGATTGAAATTTTAAAGCCGTTATCTTTAGGAGGGGGTGTTATAGAGAGGGGAAAGGCCGTTTTTCTTACGGATAAAGAGCTTTTTAATCAGCGTTCAAAAGATATTACAAGCAGGAAATACTCTCAAAATCGGTCTTCTCAAGACTATATCGATTCCGTAAATGATATATCGGAAGGAGAATACGTAGTTCATCAATTTCATGGAATAGGAATATACAGAGGACTTACAAAACAGGAACTTGACGGCAGTTATAAAGATTACCTTGAAATTGAATTTTCAGGCAAAGATAAACTTTATATGCCTGCAGAGCAGGTAAACCTTTTATTCAGATACAGAGGAGCGGGAAGCAATGCTAAGCCTGCTTTATCCAAAATGGGCGGATACGCTTGGGAAAAGACAAAGAGCAAAGCAAAAAAAGAAGTTGAAGAAATTGCGCAAGACCTTTTAATCCTCTATGCAAAAAGACAGATGAGCGAAGGCATTAAATTTGATTTTGATACAAATTGGCAAGTTGAAATGGAAGATGCCTTTGAATACACGGAAACTCCGGACCAAATGAAAGCCATAAATGACACAAAATCAGATATGGAAAAAGCGAGTCCGATGGACAGGCTAATATGCGCAGATGTTGGTTTTGGCAAAACGGAAGTTGCAATGAGGGCTGCATTTAAAGCCGTTATGTCAGGATACCAAGCAGCGGTTGTGGCGCCTACTACCGTATTATCGCTGCAACACTTTAAAACCTTTGAAGAACGATTTAAGCCGTTTTCAGTGAGAGTCGAGCTCCTTTCAAGGTTTAAAACCAAAAAAGAGCAGAAAGAAACAATCGAAAGGCTAAAAAACGGCGAATGTGATGTAATAATCGGAACGCACAGGCTTCTTCAGGAGGATATTGACTTTAAAAATCTCGGACTTCTTGTAATTGATGAGGAGCACAGATTTGGCGTTAAACATAAGGAAAAGCTAAAAAGCTTAAGAAAAAATATTGATATCTTGAGTCTTTCCGCAACGCCAATTCCAAGAACGTTAAACATGGCGCTATCGGGCATTAAAGATATGTCCGTTATAAATACTCCGCCAAAAAACAGGCTTCCCATAAAAACCTATGTCGGCGAAATGAGAGAAGATTATCTTAAAAATGCAATTTATAACGAAATGATGCGCGACGGACAGGTTATTTATCTGTACAACAGGGTTGAGTCTATATACAGGTTTAAAGATGAGCTTCAAGCTCTTGTTCCCGACGCAAAAATTCAAGTGGCACACGGGAAGATGAAGGGTAATCAGCTTGAAGATACAATGGTTAGCTTTGTAAACGGCGATTTTGATATTCTTTTATGCACAACCATTGTTGAATCAGGGCTTGATATGCCAAATGTCAACACCATTATAATTCATGATGCAGATAGGTTTGGTCTGGCGCAATTATATCAACTGCGAGGTCGGGTGGGACGTTCTGACCGTCAGGCATACTGTTATTGTTTTTATAAAAAATCAAAGGAAATAACCCAAGATGCCTACAAAAGACTTAATGCCATAAAGGATTTTACAACACTGGGAAGCGGATATCATATAGCGCTTAAGGATGCGGAAATCAGAGGTGTGGGCAACCTGCTGGGTTCAAAACAACATGGTCATATGGTATCTGTCGGTTTTGATACGTACTGCAATTTGCTTGAAGAATGCATAAACGAACTTAAGAGCGGTGAAAAACAAAAGAAAAAAGTGATGACCACGATAGACTTAAATGTTACCGCATTTATACCTGATGAATGGGTAGGGTCAACCGAGCAAAAAATTCAGGAATACAAAAAATTAAGCGACGTTAAAACTTTAAGTGAACTTGAGAGCATGACATTAAGTTTAAAAGACAGATTTTCAAAATTTCCGGAAAGTGTTCAAAATCTTATTAAACTTATAAAATTACGCCTTCTTGCTGAAAATATAGGTATTACTTCAATAAGAGAAGTTATGGGAGAAATCAGGCTTTATACTCCTTTTACTTTTCAAGAATGGCTTATATTGAAAAACAAGGCAGATAAAAATATTACAAAATATTATAGTTTTCAAAAACCGCCAAAGTCACTCCCTGACATTAACGGTATAATTATTATGAATAAAAACCAAAAAGACTTCGACGAGATATTTAACATATTGAGCGATTTGTTTTATTATATATCTGGTATAATAGTAGAGTTTAGTAAGAATAATAACTAAAAGGAGATAATCATGAAGTTTACAAAAATTTGTTTGACAGCCTTAGCATCCTTGCTTCTCGTTACGGGCTGTACAAAAATTAACGGAGTCATAAGCGTAAATGACGAAGTTATTACAAGAGGAGAATACAACAGGGCATTCAATGAAGAAGCAAAGTCACCCCAATTCGTAATGCTTGGCGGCGAAAGCTTAAAAAATCCCGATAGTTTATTTAGTTTGATTTTAAAAAACCAAGTTATAAATAAACTTATTGTCAAAAAGTTAATCGAACAAGAAATTGCAAAACAGGAAATTACGGTTTCTAATGACGAAATTGACGCAAAAGAGCAGGAAATCATTGCTCAACTCGGCGGAGAAGAAGGATTTAAAAACCGCTTAAAACAGGCAGGCGTGAGCGAAAAAAAACTAAAAAGCGACATTAAAGAAGAAATTAAAATCGACAAACTTGTTGAAAAAGCAGAAAAAGTCGAGGTAACAGACAAAGAAGTTGAAAAATTCTACAAAGAAAATGCTTCAAAATTCACTCACCCGGAAATGGTGAGAGCATCTCACATTTTGATTGAGGCAAATCCTGAAACAATAAGACAAGATATTATCAGCAAAGACAAAAAAGGTTTATTGAGCGCCGAACAAATTGAAGAAAAGGTTCAAGAAAACATCGATAAGCTAAAAGCTAAGGCTGAAGAAATAAGAGAAAAAGCCGTAAATGCTCCCGATAATTTTGAAAAACTTGCAAGAGAAAATTCTCAAGACCCCGGCTCAAAAGATAAAGGCGGAGATTTAGGCTTCTTCCCAAAAGGACAAATGGTTCCCGAATTTGAAGCCGTTGCATTTAAAATTGCCCCAAACCAAATATCAGAAGTTGTTAAAACGCCGTACGGCTATCATATAATTGTTGTGACAGACAGAAAAAAAGCGGGCAAAGACTCTCTTGACGAAGTAAAGGAAGAAATAAGAGCATATCTTATAAAACAAAAGAAAGTTGAAGTTTTGGACAGAATGTTTTCAGGTTTAAAATCAACTGCAAAAATTGAATACATCGACGAAGAATTTAAACCTGAGGTTATTCAAAAGAAAATCCAAGATGCTCTTAATGCAAAACAGGCTAAACCTCAACAAGAAGATAAATAAATTGAAAGATATCCTCGCCCTCCGCGAGGATATCTTTTATAAAATATATAAATTACCCTTGTTTTAAAGGGTAATTTTTAGTATAATAACTCAAGACAGGAGAAAAACAATGGGTGAGACAAAATATAAGCGTATTCTTTTAAAAATAAGCGGTGAAGCACTTATGGGCAAGCAAGATTTTGGTATAGACCCTGAACCTGTCGAAATGATTTCACGTGAAATTAAAAAAGCGGTTGATGAAGGTGTTCAAGTTGCAATTGTTGTTGGCGGCGGGAACATATTCAGGGGGATGAAAAACAGCTCAAGACTCGGTATGGATAGAGCATCGGGTGATTATGTAGGCATGCTTGCAACCGTTATGAATGCAATTGCACTCCAGAGCGAACTTAGAAAAATAAATGTTTCATGCAGGGTTCAAACGGCAATAACAATGAATCAAATTGCCGAACCTTATATCAGATTTAAGGCTATAAGACACTTGGAAAAGGGCAGAGTTGTTATATTTGCGGCAGGTACGGGAAACCCGTTTTTCACAACCGATACCGCTGCTGCACTTCGCGCATCCGAAATTGATGCCGAAGCAATGCTTATGGCTAAAAACGGGGTAGACGGAATTTATACGGATGACCCTAATATAAACAAAAATGCAAAAAAATTGGATAATATCGCATATGACGACATTATTCACAACAATTTAAAGGTTATGGATTTAACCTCTTGTGCTCTATGCAAAGAAAATAATATACCGATTGTTGTATTTGATTTCACCGCAAAAGATAGTATTATAAGCATTTTGCATGGCAAAAATATCGGAACGTACGTTAATTAAAGGAGAATAAAATGACTGTTGACAGTATTTACGCATCAGGTAAAGAAAAAATGGAAAAAGCCATTAACCAATTAAAAAAAGATTTGGCAACAATTAGAACCGGCAGAGCAAACCCTCTTATTTTAGAAAAGGTTGTTGTGGATTATTATGGTGCTCCCACTCCTTTAAGACAAATTGCTCAAGTAAGCGTGCAAGAAGGTACAACGCTTGTTATTGCCCCTTTTGACCGCTCAATTATAAAAGAAATAGAAAAAGCTATTGTAAAAGCAGAACTAGGTATTGCTCCAAACTCAGACGGCACGGTTTTAAGACTTGTATTTCCGCCTTTGACCGAAGACAGAAGAAAAGAACTTGCAAAAGAAGTTAAAGCTATCGGCGAAAATGCAAAAGTTGCAATCAGAAATGTAAGACGCGATATGACAGAGGACGTTAAAAAGCTTGAAAAATCTGAAAATATGCCTGAAGATGCGGTGAAAGATGCTCAGGATAAGGTGCAAAAAATAACCGACGGCTTCATTAAAGAAGTTGATGAAACGGTTACGGCTAAAGAAAAAGAAGTAATGACCGTATAGCAGGGCTAAAGGACATATGGGCTTAGAAGAAAACAAAGAAACAAAACAAACAAGCATAAAAAGATACATAACGGGCTGGATAGCCGGTCTTGTTGCCCTTGCGGGATTTTTATCGGGCGGAGTGTATCTTCTTTTGCTGTTATTGGTTGTAACCTATTTTGTCACAAAGGAATATCGTCAAATACTCAATAACAAAGGATTTTATCCAAGCTTATCTTTAATGCACACGGCAAATATATGCTATGCCCTTTTGGTTTTTTTGGGCGGTTTTGATTTTTTGTCTCTTGCGGTTACGCTTTCCATAATTGCCTCATTTTTGGTTGTATTGTTTAAGGGAAGACAACCGTACATTGCAAATGTTGCAACAACAACACTCGGCTTTATGTACGGAAGCTGGCTTCCTTGTCATATATTGCTTTTAAGACAATATGGTTCAGGTGAAATAAATTTCTTTAAAGTTCAAACCAATGAAGGCTTATATCTTGCAACCGTTGTGTTTTTGGCAGTTGTTGTAACTGATATCGGGGCATATTTCTTTGGCTCAAGACATGGAAAACACAAACTTGCGGAAGTTATCAGCCCCAAAAAGACCGTTGAAGGCGCAATTGGCGGCGGCATCTGCGCCATACTTGTTTCTCTAACAGGCACTTTGTATACAGAGCTTACCCTCCTTCAAAGCGCTATTTTAGGTCTTGCGGTTACCGTTTCCGCTCAATTGGGCGATTTATCGGAGTCTTTAATTAAAAGAGATGCAGGCGTTAAAGATTCAAGCGATATGCTTCCGGGACATGGAGGATTTTTAGATAGAATTGACGGCTATATTTTTGCACTTCCCGTGGCATATTATTACATTTTATACTTTACGCACGGAAATAACTTATTCTTTGATTTTTTTGAATATATAAAAGGTGTGATAAGTGTGTGGATGTAGCAAAAATCTTTTGAGTTTTTGTGAAGGGCTTAAGCTTCCGTTTAAGAATTCAGATAATCTGAAAACGGCATTTACTCATGCGTCATTTGGCGAGGGTAATTACGAAAGACTGGAATTCTTGGGAGATTCTGTTTTAAAGCTTGTAATAAGTGATTATCTTTTCAATAAGTACAAAAATGAAAATGAGGGAAAACTGACTTCAATCAGAGCGGAAATTGTATCCGACAAGACGCTTACAACTTTTGCGGAAAAATTGGAATTTGACAGATATATTATTTTAGGTAAAACCGAAAAAAGAAAAGGGCGCTCTATGGATACAATTATGGCGTGCGTCTTTGAAGCATTTTTGGGTGCAATTTATCTTGAATACGGACAAGATAAAGCAATCGGCATTATTTCAAGCTTCATTTTTGAAAATTTTAAAGAGGAAATTGAAGAAATAGAAAAAGAAGTTGATTATCTAAACCCTAAGGCAATATTGCAGGAATACAGCCAAGGCGAATTTCACAAACTTCCTAAATACAATCTCGTGGAAGAAACGGGGCTTGAACATGAAAAAACTTTTAAAATAGAGGTTTCAATTAACAATAAAACTTATCCTGCGGGATTTGGAAGCTCTAAAAAAGAGGCTCAAAAAAATGCGGCAAAAAATGCAATAACGGAACTCGGGCTTATTAAAAAGGAGGAAAAATGATACTATCTCCGTCTATTTTATCTGCTGATTTTGCAAATCTCGAACGAGATATAAAAACGGTTACAAGCCTTGGCGCAGAATGGATTCATGTGGATGTCATGGATGGGCATTTTGTTCCGAATATTACAATCGGTGCTCCCGTTGTTAAATCTTTAAGAAAAGTAACAAACGCAAAGCTTGACGTACATTTAATGATTGATAATCCCGATAAATATGTTGACGATTTTATAAATGCGGGTTCTGATATAATTACATTTCATGCGGAAGCAAGAACGAATATACCAAATCTTTTGGCGCACATAAAGAATAATAAAAAAATGTCGGGTCTTGCAATTAAGCCGAGAACGGACGTAAGGCAAATAATAAATTTTCTGACTCTGGTTGATGTTATTCTGGTTATGACAGTTGAACCCGGGTTTTCAGGTCAAAGGTTTATGCATATGGCGGCAAGTAAAATTCAAGCGCTAAAAGCGGAAAAAGCGGCAAGATATCCCAATTTAATAATACAGGTTGACGGCGGAATAAACGAAGAAACGGGCAGAATATGCAGGGATTACGGCGCAAATTGTCTTGTTGCGGGAAATTATATTTTTGAAAGCAAAAATATAACGGAATCAATTAAAAAGCTAAAAAACCTTTAAGGCAAAACGAAATATGGCAATGTTAAAAATTTAAAGAGATTGAATAACTCTTTTTGAAATATTAAATTTGTAAAAAATATTTACAAAATATCAACTTTTTGTGTAGTTTGTTTTTTTCCTGTATTATATTATAATGAAAATGTAAGTAATCTCATAAGGAGGACTATGAATTGGCAGTAAGCGTACCTATCGATATTAAAGAACAAAAACAAGACTCAAAATATCTTGGCAGACACATACTAGCAGAATTTTTTGAATGCGATTCAAATATTTTAAACAACCCCAAATTAGTAGAAGAATATATGGTTGAAGCAGCCCTTGAGTGTGGTGCAACCGTTGTTCAAAAATGTTTTCATATGTTTTCACCTTACGGAATTTCAGGTGTAATTATTATCTCTGAAAGCCATCTTGCAATTCATACATGGCCCGAGCTTGGTTATGCGGCAGTTGACTTGTTTACTTGCGGAGAAAAATGCGACCCTAAAATTGCTTATGAATATCTTAAAAAGGTGTTTGGAGCAAAGGATACATCATACTCGCAATTAAACAGAGGTATTTTGGATAATAAAAATCTTAATGTTAAACATGCACCTTTTTGCGTTAAAGCACAATATTGATATATAATAGCTTTATGAATGATTTTTCTATTGAAGTTATAAGCGAAAAATATCTTGACGATATTGAAGAAATTGAAGTGCTGTCTTACGGAGCTCATCATTGGTCGAGGGACTCTTTTGAAAGTGAAATAATAAATCCGGCATCTCATTATGTTGTTGCAATTAAAGATAACAAATGCGTAGGTTATATGGGTGTGTGGAAAATAGTGGATGAGGCGCACATTACAACTCTTGCCGTACATCCCGAATGCAGGGGGCAGCATATAGCGCAGGCGCTTATGATTGCACAGATTGAAGAATGCGCCGATTGTCAAATAAAATATTTAACTCTTGAGGTGAGACCCTCAAATACACCTGCAATTAAATTGTATGAAAAATTCGGGTTTAATTCCTTGGGAGTAAGAAAAAAATACTATCAAGATAACGGCGAAGATGCTATTATTATGTGGACGACGAATATACTAAAAAACGACTACAAAAAACTATACAAAAATATTAAGGATGAGATTTTTTCAAAATAATGGGACACAAAAGACTGCAAGCCGAAATAGATGAATTTAAATATCAAGGGGAAAAGACCCCCCTAACTTTTGGTGCGATTGTTGTTCTTGCATTTTGTTTTTTAATGATGATTTTATCAACGTTTACGGAAATTGACCTTATAAGGGTATTTCCTGCTGCGGACGGTTCAGGTTTCCTTGTAAGTAAGTTTATCTATGTGGCGCAAATTCCGGTATTTATTTTTGTTGTTGTACTTTTGGGCGTCAGGTATTCCGTTTTTGCCATGGTTTTATATTTAATACTCGGGCTTTTTGGCTGGAGAATATTTGCCTACGGCGGTGGTATCGGGTACTTAAAATATTGTGCGTTTGGTTATCTTCTGGGGTTTATTCCATGCGCTCTTGTTGTCGGCTTTCTTAGAAAAAAATTTGAAGATAAGTGGTATCAAAACTTGTTGTCTGCTCTCGGCGGG
This sequence comes from Candidatus Gastranaerophilales bacterium, assembly GCA_947594025.1. Lineage (GTDB taxonomy): Bacteria > Cyanobacteriota > Vampirovibrionia > Gastranaerophilales > Gastranaerophilaceae > SIG30. The sequence goes on along the minus strand of CANQDZ010000015.1, from coordinate 20,855 downwards.
GTATTTTCCATCTATATTACAGGGTTTTTATATTCTTTTGCATTATTTTTGCTTCACATAATCAGCATAAGACTCTTTGTTGCGGAAGCTGTTTTTCCGAGCAAAACAAAATTATTATACGACTTATTATTTTCAATATTTGCAATATATACGGCAAATCCCATTAAAAATATTTTATGGGTTGCCATAAAAAGCCCTTTTAAAAGAAAAATTAAAAATAAGAATTTACAAGAAAACTCATGACTTTGTATTAAAAATCATTAAATAACGGTTGTGACTCTAATACATACGTAGGATTTTTTTAAGTATGTATAAAAAAATCTGAATTTTTCCCGTAAACTGATAGTGGAGAGCGGAGGTTTATTGGTGTTTAGCCCAACCATACAAAATTATATAAATACATCAGGCGAAGCGCAAATGAGAAAAAGGATTGCGCAGCTTGAAGGCTACGTGAATAATTTATCCCGACCTCAAGAAATTTCCGTTTCAAAAGAGGTTAAGGCGCAGCCTTTTAAAGATGTTCTTCAGGCAACACTTGAGGACGGAAGCGTTTTTGATATTGATACACCTCCAATCAGCAATATAAAATTCGGCTCGCTTACAAATGTATCAAACAATGCCGTTAATAACCTTTCCTATACAAAAGAACAGATTATTGACCTTATTGAACAAACATCAAAAAAATACGGAGTCGACGAAAAACTTGTTAAAGCGGTTATAAAACAAGAATCAGGTTTTAATCCCAAAGCACAATCAAAAGCAGGTGCTCAGGGGCTTATGCAGTTAATGCCCGCAACTGCAAAAAGTTTAGGCGTAAAAGACAGCTTAAACCCCGCGCAAAATGTTGACGGCGGAGTAAGATATCTGAAATCTATGCTTGAAAAATTCAACGGCAACAAGGTTTTGGCTCTTGCTGCATATAATGCGGGACCAAACGCAGTTAAAAAATATAACGGGGTTCCCCCTTATAAAGAAACACAAAATTATGTAATGTCAGTGTTGAATAATTATCTGTAAAGAGAGGTAGATTATGTCAAACTTAACACCAAAAATTAATTTATTTGAAAGAATTGAGCCAAGTAAAATTTCAACAAATTCGCCTTCTATGCGTATGAAAAGTATAGAGCAACCTGAAACTGCCGATTTTAAAACAGTTTTGTCAGGTCTTGTTGAAAATTTAAATGAAACGGTAAATGCTCCCGATCAGGTGTTAAATGACGCTATGATGGGACAAGCAGATATTCACGATGTAATGAGCGCAATTCAAAAAGCAGATATTCAAGTAAACATTGCAACAACTATCGTCGGAAAAGTCATCCAAGCGTATGAAAAAGTATCACAAATTCAAATATAGGTATTAACTTATCTGAAAAAACATAGTATAATATAACAATAGGGTGAGGAAAGTTTTAAAAAATGGATTTCAAGGCAATACTCAGCAGACTGCAAGAAAATAAAATGATGCTATACGGGGTTATAGCCGCATTTGTCGTTCTTGCCTTATTTATTGTTGTGGGTATTGCAGCATCAACATCCGTTAACGGCGGAGTAAAAGCTCAAAATGAGGAAGCACTCAAAGAAGATGTTAAACTGTTTTCTACCGATAATATAGGAACAGCTCTTGAAGTTCAAGCCCTTCTTGCCCGTCAAGGTATAGAGGTTGAAAGAGAACTTGACGGTAATAAATCAGTTCTTGTTCTAAAGAAGAAAAAAAATAAAATGAAAGACAGGGACATGGCTCTTTTGGCAATTGTTAAAAGCGGACTTGTCGATCAACATGTCGGACTTGAAATTTTTGACAAAGGTGATTTTACATCTACCAAGGAAGATAAAAAAATCAGACTTGTTCGTGCTATCAACGGTGAACTTTCAAGATTAATCAGAAAAATCCCCCCGATTGAAAACGCACAAGTTTTTGTTTCAATTCCGGAACAGACATTTTTTAAAGCTGATAAAAAACCTATTACCGCAACGGTTCAGGTTACAATTCCAAGCGGTGAAAAATTGGACAGTATGAAGGTAAAAGCAATTCAAAACTTGCTTTTAGGCGCAGTGCAAGACCTCCATGTAGAAAATATTTCAGTTACGGATACAAACGGTAATGTATATAACAGTATCTCTGATTCATCAGATGACGCGCTTGCAAAAATTGAAGAAAATGACAGATATATGCAAGCTAAAGTTTCTCAACAACTCGACAGACTTTTAGGTAAAGGAAATTATGTTGTAACGGTTTCAACATTCTTAACTCAATCACCTGTTGAAAAATCAAGCATTATATATGACCCGAGTTCAAAAACCGCAGTATCGGAGCAAGAATTTTCCGAAAGATTGGGTGATAATTCATCAGATGTAAACTCTGCAACAAATGCAGTGAGCACCTATCTTCCTTACGGAATTGGCGGAGGTTCATCCTCTGCGTCACAAGACAGAAACTATTCAAGGTCAGCAAACGAAACGCAGTATGGTGTTTCCAAGACCCAAGTAAACGAATATATGAATAAAGGCGTTATTGAAGAAATTTCAATCGCCGTTTCAATGGAACAATCTGCCGTTCCGATTTCCATGAGCATTACTGAGCTCAAAGAGCTTATCGCAAGAAGTGCAAGCCCAAAAGTAAAAATCGAAAACGTATCGCTTGCATTTATTGATTCAAATGATGCAATTTTGGCGCCTGATAAAGAAAATGACCTTCCAAGACCCGAAGAAAGCGGAAACCCTTGGTGGATTGTGGGCGGCGCGTTATTCTTAGGCTTAGCGCTCGGTTTGAAACATATAACATCAAGAGTAAGAAAAGAATCAGAAAAACAGGTTGAAGAACTTGAACTTTTAAGAGAATTGTCACAAAAACAGCAGCAGCAGCTTGAAAATGTTACACACAGAGCAAGCGAATTAATGCAAAATCAACAGGATTTAGCTAAAACTCTTGTTGAACAACAAAATATTCAGGCACTTCAAACCCAGCAAGCAAGAAATACTATAAATATCCAAAACGAATTAAATATAAATGACGTTATATCAGAATTAAATGTTGATATGAACGACATAGATGATGAAGATATTGCAGACAATCTAAAGAAATGGATTGATGCTGAGTAGGGAGTTAAATGCCGGCAAATCAAAATGTAGATAGAATTAAAGATTTTAACCATGTTGCTTTTGCTCAAGAATTGGCAAGTCAGGCAAAAGAGCTTATTCCGCCTGATATAAGCGAAAGTGACAAAGCCGTTGTTGTGAATTTTGTTCACCAGTACACCCTTATGGCAGGTGAAGCCATCAAGTGCGACCCCAGTGTTAATTTTGACAGGAATAAGGCTGAGTTTTTATCCCAAATTGTCGCAGAATGGACTTTCCATAAATCAATTGACCTTATAAGAGGGGGTATTATTCCTGAACTCAGAAAAGGTATCCTTGACCAAGTTGCGCGTACTGCTTACGAAATCTTAAAAATACCCATACAACATGATATGCCTCAAGAAAAAATGATTGAACTTGTTGAGTTTCATGTAAAAAACAGCTACAAAAAGGCGCTTGAAGATTTATCAAACAGAAATGTTATTCAAAAAGACGACTTTAATAATGCCGTAAATCAGTCTAATATGGATATGATGGCCCAGCAGCAAACGGAAGAAGCCTTAAAGCATGAAACATATAACGACATCAGCGATGTGAAAAAAGGCAAGCTTGCATCTTTGGTATTCTTAGTAAGAAATTATCCTGACGATAAAATCAAATCCATAATTAATAAATTTGATAAAAAAGAGGCAACCATTCTCGCACAATATATGCATATGAAAGATTTCGAAACAAAATTTAATCCGTCGCTTGCGGCAACATTTTTGTCCGATATGAAAAAACATCTGCCAAAACCAAAAAAAGTTTCTTACGAAAGATGTTACATGCAATTGTGTAAAATTGTAAAAAATTCGGAAAAATCCAAAATAGATAGTATTATATCTAATGAAAGACCAAATGTAAAAAAATTGGTTATGTCCGCATATAACGATACCAGAATTGAAATGCCGGCAATGGTTATGGATACCATCTGTAAACACTTAAGAGAAAAAGTTTTACAATGATAATCAGAAGAAAGAAAAATGACGTCGATATAAAGCCGTCGGATGAAGAAAAAGTTTCAAAGGAAGCAGAACCTCAAGAGGAAGTACTTGCACTTGAGGATATTGATATTTCCGCAATAGAGTTCAAAGAAAGATTTGAAAGGCGCAGAGGTGAAAGAAGGAGAGGGTTTAGAAGAATAGACGAAAGAAGCCTTGTTTCACGTGCTCAGGAGGAAGCCCAAAACATAAGAGAAAATGCAAAAAACGACGGTTATAAAGAAGGAATGGAAAAAGCAAAAGAAGACATTGAAGAAGTTAAAAACGCAATTTCCTCACTCCTAAATGCAAAAAACGAAATTCTTTCTTCAATTTCTAAGGATATTTTAGAGCTTGCCGTTGAAGTTGCAAAAAAAATTATTAAAAGAGAAGTATTTCTGGATAATGATATACTCGGTTCAATTCTTGAAGAAGTGCTTGAAAAAGTTTCTCTGGATGAACAAAAAATTACAATAAAGGTCGAAAGTTCTGATTTAGAATATGCTCAAGAAACGGTGCCCAAAATTTTAAAAAATTCTAAAATAGATGCAAAACTCTTGGTCATTCCTGATGATGAAGTTGAAAAAGGAAGTTGTGTACTTATAGTTTCAAACGGTGTTGTCGATGCTAATTTTAAAACGCAGTTAAAACTCATTGAAAACGCATTTGAAATCTATAAATAGGAAGTATAAATGGCAGCAGATATAAAAGAAAATAATCAAATAGCTGAAGTCGTATTGGCTCTGTTTGTCATAACGCTTATTGTAATTTTGCTTGTAGAGCTTCCGCCTGCCATTATTAACTTTTCAATAAGCCTAAATATCACAATAGGTATTGTGCTTTTAATGATATCCCTGTATGTACAAAGACCGCTCGAACTTGCTTCATTCCCTTCAATTTTGCTTATGGGGACAATGTTTCGTCTTATTTTGTCAATTGCATCAACCCGTCTGATTTTAGCGACGGGTGAACCCGGTGCCGTTATTGAAGCATTTGGTAATTTTGTTACGGGCGGTAATCTGGTTGTCGGTTTTGTAATATTCTTGATTATTACAATCGTTCAATTTCTGGTTATCACAAAAGGTGCGGAACGTATCGCGGAAGTTTCCGCAAGGTTTGCACTTGATGCCATGCCCGGTAAACAAATGACAATCGATGCCGACTTCAACGCAGGGCTTATATCTCCGGAAGAAGCAATAAGGCGCCGTGAAGACCTTCAAAGAGAATCAAACCTCTTTGGTTCCATGGATGGTGCGATGAAGTTCGTTAAAGGCGATACAATAGCGGGTATAATTATCGTTATCATAAATATTGTAGGCGGCTTGTGCGTAGGATGTATGATGAACCAAATGCCCGTTGCAGACGCCGTTCAAAAGTACACGGTGTTAACGGTGGGCGACGGTCTTGCATCTCAAATACCTTCTCTTTTGATGTCAATTGCAGCAGGTGTTGTAATGACTCGTTCAACAGCTCAAAGTTCATCCTTGGGTCAAGATTTATCCATACAGCTATTTGCAAAACCCGGTGCTTTAGGTTTTGCCTGCTTATTCTTAGGTTTAATTGTTTTAACCTGCCACTGGACACATCTTCCCTGGTGGCCGTTTGTGTTATTTATAGGTATTATTGTTGCTGCATGGTTCTCTGTCGCGGTTAATCAGGATGTCCAGCAGCAGCTTGGTCAACTCGATAAAGTAAAACAGGATATGAGGGATATTGTTAACCCCAACAAGATGTACGAAAGACTTGGCGTGGACGTTTTGAGCTTGCAGGTAGGCTCCGGTCTTTTACCTATTGCAGATCCGGAACAAAACGGACAGCTTTTGCCTAAAATTGCGGCTCTAAGACAAATGGTGACTGACGATTTAGGCTACATCATACCCAATATAAGAATTATGGATGCGTCAGCCTTAAACGCAAATGATTACATAATAATGATTAGAGGAAATACAGTATCTTCAGGTACCGTATACCCCGGAAAACTTATGGTTATTGCAGACCAGTGGAATGCTTTAGGAAAAAAAGTTCCTCAAGATGTAATCATAAGTGTTGACCCTGCTTATCAAACTCAAGCATATTGGCTTGATCCGTCACACATTGATCAAAATGACGGGATAAGGGCGGTAGATAGTGTTGACGTTATTGTAACACACCTGAGAGAGTGTGTTAGAAAATACGTTGATGAAATTATGACAAAAACTGATGTATTAAAGCTCATGGAGCTTGTAAAATCATCAGACCCGACACTTGTAAATGACCTTGTTCCTACAATTATCTCAACATCCGACTTAAGAAAAATATTTGTAAACTTAATCAGGGAGAAGGTTTCAATAAGAGATATTATCTTTATATTTGAAAGACTTTGCGACTATGCAAGGTTTTCAAAAGAACCGGATATTTTATCCGAAAGGCTGCGTGCAGCGCTCGGACGTCAAATATGCCTTAAAAATTCAGTTAACGGTGTGTTATACGCACTTACGCTTTCAAGTGAATGGGAAAAAATGCTTGATGACAGCTGCCAGAGAACAGAACTCGGAACAATGTTTCTCTTAAACCCTATGCAGGTTCAAGAGCTTATTGAAACAACAGCTAACACAATTGCAAGAGCAACAAGAAGCGTCGGCTATCAGCCTGTTATCTTATGTTCTCCAAGAATAAGGCTTCCTTTGTATCAGATGTTGGAACGACACATTCCTACCATTGTTGTTGTTTCATACTCTGAACTTATAACCGATATTAGGGTTGAAGCAATCGATACAATCGGTGAATAATTTTTACCTAACTTAATATTTTTTTGTGATACTTTATCACTATGAAGTATGTTCCTTTACATTTGCACACCGAATATAGCTTATTGGACGGTGCAATAAAGATAAAAGATTTATTCGATTTTGCTAAAAAAAACGACATGCCCGCCGTTGCAATCACTGACCACGGAACAATGTACGGGCTTATTGAATTTTATCTTCAAGGGAAGGAAGTGCCCGAAGTTAAGCCCCTTCTGGGTTGCGAATTTTATATTTGCGAAGGGGATGTCATAAACGATAAAACAACCAAAAAGACAATGAACCACTTGGTTTTAATTGCCAAAAACAACAAAGGATATCAAAATCTGATTAAACTTGATTCCATTGCAGCAACTCAGGCTTATTACTATAAACCCCGTATAAACAGAGAAATGTTAAAGGAGCATTCAGAAGGGCTTATTTGTCTGTCTGCTTGTGTTCAAGGGGAGCTTGCTTACAAGGTCTTATACGGAAGCGAAGAAGAAGCATTTAGCACCGCAAAATGGTATAAGGAACTGTTTGGAGAAGATTATTACATAGAAATTCAAGATCACGGGCTTGTTGAACAAAAAAGGTCAAACCCGACTCTTATTAAAATCGCAAAAGAACTAAATATTCCTCTTGTAATTACAAATGACAGCCACTACCTGATGAAAGAAGATAGCGGCTGGCATGATACTCTTTTATGCGAACAAACAAAATCGCTAAAGGATGACCCCCACAGATTTAAATTTTCAAATAACGAGTTTTATGTAAAAACCACGGAAGAACTAAGGCGCGCTTTTGATTGGCTTGATGATGAAATATTTAATCAAGCAATTGAAAACACTGTTAAGATTGCAGAAAAATGTGATGTTAAAATTGAACTCGGTAAATCACACCTGCCGAGTTACCCCGTACCTGAAGGATACACAATAGAAAGCTATTTTGACCATTTATGCAGAGAGGGTCTAAAAAAACATTATGCGGATAAAAACGGCGTAATTCCCGAACACATCGAAGAAAGATATAAATACGAAAAAAGCGTTATTGATAAAATGGGTTTTCCCGCATACTTTCTTTTGACTTGGGACTTTATCAACTGGGCAAGAAACCAAGGAATTCCCGTTGGACCGGGAAGGGGCTCAGCCGCAGGAAGTTTGGTTGCTTATGCACTTGGAATAACACAGCTTGACCCTATTTACCATAATTTGTTGTTTGAAAGATTTTTAAACCCCGAGCGTATATCCATGCCCGATATTGATATTGACTTTTGCAAAAGAAGACGCGGTGAAGTCATAGATTATGTCACAAATAAATACGGGGAAGACCACGTTTGCCAAATTATCACATTTGGTACGCTTGCGGCAAAGGCTGCGGTTAAAGCGGTTGCAAGGGTGTATGATATCCCCTTTGCCGAAAGTAACAGAGTGTCAGGCATGATTCCTTCCGTACCGGGTATTAAAATTGATGATGCGCTTCAAGACGGTATGGAGCTTCAAAAACTATGCGAAAGTGATGCTTCCGTTAAAAAATGGATAGACGAAGCGCGCCACTTGGAAGGTATTAAAAACCAAGTAGGTACTCACGCTGCAGGGGTTATTATTTCACACAAACCATTAGACGAAATTATCCCCATTGCCCTTTCAAAAGAAAAATCAACAACAACTCAATACCCTATGGCTGCCGTTGAAAAACTCGGTCTTTTGAAAATGGACTTCCTCGGTCTTGAAACTCTTACTATTATAAATGATGCATTGGAACTTGTAAAAAAACGCCATGGAGTTGATATCGATATAAATAAAATTCCGCTTGATGATGAAAAAGTATTCAAAATGCTTCAAAAAGGCGACACGGACGCTGTATTCCAGCTTGAATCAAGCGGTATGAGAAAACTTGTTAAAGAATTAAAGCCCACCGTGTTTGAAGATTTGGGCGCCCTTGTTGCGCTGTTTCGTCCGGGGCCTCTTGAGTCAGGCATGATTAATGATTTCGTTGAAAGAAAACACGGAAAACAGCAGATAACATATGCACATCCTCTGCTCGAAAATATCTTAAAAGATACATACGGAACCCTTGTTTATCAAGAGCAGATTATGCAAATTTTCCAAGTTCTTGCAGGATATACTCTGGGTCAAGCGGATATGGTTCGCCGTATGATGGGTAAAAAGAAGCTTGAAGAAATGGCAAAGCAAAAAGGTATCTTTATAGCAGGTGCCGCTAAAAACGGAATGTCAGAAAAAGATGCCTCAACACTTTTTGAACAGATTGAAAGCTTTGCAAAATACTGCTTTAACCGTGCACACAGCTCGGCTTATGCTTTTGTTGCTTACCAGACCGCATATCTTAAGGCGCACTATCCCGTTGAATTTATGTGTGCCAACTTGACTTCTCAGGCAAACGACCAAGATAAAACACAAAGTTATATTCTTCAATGCCAATCACTTGGTATTGATGTTTTGCCTCCCGATATTAATAAATCAGAGTCACAATTTGCACCTGACGGGAACAACATACGTTTTGGCTTAAATTCAATTAAGGGTGTAGGTCAGGCAGTTATAGCCGAACTTATGGAAGAAAGAGAGAAAAACGGCGAATTTAAAAGCTTTGTGGATTTTTGCTCCAGAGTTGACCAAAAATGCCTGAATAAAAAATGTCTTGAATCCTTAATTAAGGCAGGCGCATTTGCAAACATAGAAAAAAGCCGTAAACAACTTTTGGAAAATATTGAAAATGTTGTTGAATATGTAAAAGAAGCAAGAACTCTTAGGGAAACGGGGCAGGTGAGTCTGTTTGCTGGGCTTGGAGATAGTGCACATGAGCTTAATCTTCCGACATTTAAGCTTCATGGAACGGATGAAGAATTTAGTGATTCAGATATTCAAAAATTTGAAAAAGAACTTATGGGTATCTATGTTACATCTCATCCTTTATCAAGTATTAAAGATACGCTTAAATATCTTACAACAGAAACCATATCCGAAATTACGGAAAATCCGAAGAACGATGAAAGCGTTACAATCTGCGGACTTTTAACCCAGATAGCATCTAAACCGACAAGAAAAGACCCCTCAAAAATTCTTAAAACAGGCATTATTGAAGATTTAACCGGCAGAATTGAAGTTGTAGCCTTTCCTAAAGCCGTTCAGGAATTTGGCGATTTAATCGTAAGCGAGCATAAAGTTATCGTAAATGCCAAGGTTCAAGTAAGAGATGATATGATAAACCTTGTCATAAACAGCGTTAAACCGATTGAAAATGTTAATCTGGTAACTTTTGAATTTTTAAGAGATATAAAAGCAGACGAAATGGTCTGTCTAAAAGAGATTATGGCACAGCATAAGGGTGATGACCCTGTTGTTATTAAATTTAAAAATGACGACGGGGAAGATACGGAAGTTCTTGTTCACAATAAAATCTGGGTCAGTGCAACTAACGAAATGCAAACCAAAATAGAGGGGCTTTTTAAAGACGCAGTAAAGGTTCATATAAGGTCTTTGTAAAGAGCTTTATAAAATCAACAAAAAACTTACTTTTTTATTGGCATTTCTTTCTTTTTATATTACAATGTACCCATAAAACAGAAGTGTAGAAAAAAGAAAGAAGAAGAAAGATGACAGAATTATCAAACTGGGTGGAACCCCAAAAAATGCAAGTCACAATCGGTGACAAAGTTGTAGAAATTGAAACAGGAAAATATGCAAAACAGGCGACTTCTTCCGTTACGGTAAAATGCGAAGACACAATGTTGTTTATACATGCAACGGTAAGCAAAGAGCCTCGTGTCGGTATAGACTTTTTCCCGTTACTTATAGACTACGAAGAAAGGATGTCTGCAATCGGCAGAATTCCGGGCGGATTTACAAGAACAGAGGGCAAAGCCTCAGAAAAAGCCATTCTTGTTTCACGTCTGATTGACAGACCGATAAGACCTCTATGGCCAAAAGGCTACAGAAACGATGTTCAAATTGTTTCTCAATTATTCAGCTACGACCAAGAAAATCAACCCGATGTTTTATCAATTCTTGGCGCTTCAACTGCCTTGATGTTATCAGGCGCACCTTTTGAGGGACCTGTCGGCGCAATAAGAGTCGGCAGAATTGACGGAGTTATGATAGCAAACCCAACTCACCAGCAAGTACTTAAATCAGATATGGATATCGTAATTGCAGGTACAATGGATTCAGTTATCATGGTTGAAGCAGGTTGTAAATTTGTTACGGAAGACGATATTATGGCAGCGGTTGAATTTGCCCAAGTTGAAATTAAAAAACAGTGCGAAGCTCAACTTGAGTTTGCCGCACGCTGCAACGTAAAAAAAGAAGAATTTGTTAATCCGTATGATACAACGGAATTGGATAAAATTATCAAAGAAAACGCATTTGATACAATCACTGCAGCTTATCACAACTTCGACAGACAACAACGCCAGCAAATGCTTGATGAAGTTAAAACAAAAATCAGAGAAATTGTTTCCAATCTTGGCGAAGAACATCCAATCAACGTTATGATGGAAGAAACAGGCATTGACTTTATTGCGGAACAATTTAAGTATCTTGAAAAGAAAATAATGCGCGCAATGATTAAAAATGAAGGTGTCAGGGCAGACGGCAGAACAACCGAAGAAGTAAGACCAATTTGGTGCGAAGTCGGCGTTTTACCTCGTGTTCATGGTTCTGCGGTATTCACGAGAGGTCAAACTCAAATCCTTTCTTCCGCAACACTTGCAGGACCGTCTATGGTTCAAGAACTTGACGGTGTTGACCCGAATACTACAAAACGCTTTATGCATAAATATATATTCCCTGGTTTCTCAGTGGGTGAAGTTAAAGCATTAAGAGGTCCGGGCCGCCGTGAAGTCGGTCACGGCAACTTAGCCGAAAGAGCTAACGTTGCAGCTCTCCCAAGTGAAGAAGAATTTCCTTACACAATAAGAGTTACATCCGATGTACTTGAATCAAACGGTTCAACATCAATGGGTTCAACTTGTGCAACATCAATGGCACTTATGAACGCAGGTGTTCCAGTTAAATGTATGATTGGCGGTGTTGCAATGGGATTAATCCACGAAGAAGACGGCGATATCGTTTTAACGGATATTCAAGGTGTTGAAGACTTCTTGGGTGATATGGACTTTAAAGTCACAGGTAATGACACAGGTATTACAGCCCTTCAAATGGATATGAAGATTAAAGGCATCTCAAATGCAACTTTAAGAAGGGCATTAGAACAAGCAAAACGCGGCAGACTTCACATTATGGAAAAAATGAGAGAAGTTATAAGTAAACCTGCTGATGACTTGTCACCGCATGCCCCAAGATTGTATATGATGACTATTCCAACTGAAGATATAGGAACGGTAATAGGACCCGGCGGAAAAATGATAAGAAGCATTATTGAAGCATCAGGCGCCGAGATTGATATTAAAGATGACGGTAAAGTTACAATCACATCTAACGATAAAGAAGGTGCCGAAATTGCCAAAAAGATGATTAAAGATCTTACATTTAAAGCAGAAGCAGGCATGGTTGTAAAAGGTAAGGTTGTAAGAATTATACCAATCGGTGCGTTTGTTGAACTTGCACCCGGCAAAGACGGTATGGTTCACATCTCTCAAATAAGCAATGAAAGAATTGAAACAATTGAACCTCATTTAACAATTGGTCAGGAAGTTATTGTTAAAGTTCTTAAAATTGACGACAAAGGCAGAGTTAATCTTACAATAAAAGGGGTAACCGATGAAGAAAAAGCCCAACTTGCTTAAAAACTCATTGTTAATTCTTACTTGCGCATTCTTACTGACAGGGTGCGCAAGTATGGACTATACAGGCAGTGACTACAATGAACAAAATGCGGGCAGTATCCAAACAAGTGCAGGTTTTTATTTTAAAACATACAGAAAGCACTCGGATATTGAAAATGTAGATATGACGCTTGGCGTTACAAGGTCTGTTATTCCGAATGTTTACATAGTATACATAAATGTTGAAAACAAAAATAACGAAGATTACATTATTTATCAAAAAAATATTTCATATTCGTCAGATACCGAAAGAGTAAGGCTTGTGACGGCGTCAGAATACATTAATGCTTTTCAAAGCCAAGAAACGGGAAGTTATGCCGGTATGCAGGCACTTGCACCTACAATATCAAATATTGCAACCATTGCAAACAACTTCCAGCCGACAGGACAAGAAAACGTTGTTTATCAGCAAAACACAAGAGACAATTTAAACGGTCAATTGAGCGGATTGACCAATGACGTTGCATCTCATGCATTAAATAATGTAAGCTCTGTCAGCGCAAACAACAAAAAATATTTTTACAACTTTTTAGAAGTTGATGATTCTTGTACGATTATGGTGAAATATAAAGACTTAGAGTATCAGTTTGGAATTAAAGCCGGTAATATTGGGACTGAAGGGTGAGCGATAACAAAACTTTATTATTGATAGACGGGCATGCGCTTGCATTCCGTATGTTTTTTGCATTAGAAAGAACAAATATGCAAACAACCGAACATCAGCCGACTTGGGCCGTATACGGATTTTTTAAAGTGCTTTTTGATATCTTGAGAAACGAAAAAATAAATCCCGATGCAATAGCGGTTGCATTTGATGTTTCAAAAAAGACATTCAGGCTTGAAAAATACGATCAATATAAAGCAAACAGGCTTGCCATGCCTGATTCTTTGCGTCCTCAACTGGGACTTATCATTGAAGGTCTTAAGGCTCTAAACATTCCTATCTACACCCGTGAAGGCTTTGAAGGCGATGATATTATAGGCACAATTGCGACAAACGGGATAAAGGAAGGCTTTAAAACCTATATTTTAACGGGTGACAAAGATAGCTTTCAGCTTATCAACAAAGAAAATGATGTTTGTGTTTTAATTCCCTCAAAAGGCGAGCTCGAATTTTATGATTGGAATAAAGTCTATGAAAAAATGGGAGTTTACCCAAATCAAATAGTTGATTATAAAGCACTTTGCGGAGACACATCGGATAATATTCCCGGTGTTCGCGGAATTGGTCCTAAAACTGCCTGCTCTTTACTTTTGGAATACCAAAATCTGGATAACGTATACGGTAATATTGAAAATATCAAAGGTGCCACAAAATTAAAACTTGAAGAAAATAAAGAAACTGCCTATCTTTCACAATTTTTGGCAACTATTGAAAGAAATGTTGACATCGATTTTAATTACAAAAATGCTTGTCTTAATCTCCCAAATGTCGATGAACTCACAGGATTTTTCCATAAGGTTCAATTCTTTGGATTTATAAAAAATATGGAAAAAATACTCAAGACTTTTGCCAAAGATAATCCTAAATTATGTGAAAATCAGGAAAATATTGTTAAATTCAAGGAAGAAGAAATACAAGAAGGACTTCAACTCGGCATTTTTTCAAATTCTATCCCTAAAAAAGAAGATATTATATCGGATGTGAGAGATGTTTCTGCCGATGAATTTTTAAAAAACATAAAAAACAACGATAAAGCCGCCTTATTTTTAACGGGAGATTATATTTATGCTTCAACCGTCGATATGACGGCTAAATTTGATGTTATAGGTTCAAAAGACCTTATTGAAAATGAAAATATCAAAAAAGTAGTTTTCAACATAAAAAATGTTCTTGATATTTGCCCGAATATTAAAGGTATAGAAGAAGACCTTTCTATTTCAAGCTACGTAAAAGACTCCTCAAGAAAACATGATTTAATTTCTCAAATTCAAAACTATTTAGGTATTGTGGTAAGCGAGTTTGAAGAAGCAAAAACGCTTTCCGCCCTTATGATAAAACTTTCAAAATATTACAGCGAAAATCTTGACGAAGATGAGAAAAAACTCCTCTCTGAAATTGAAATTCCATTGGCATACGTCTTAAAAGGTATGGAAAACAGAGGGGTTAGCATTGATGTACCTTATTTAAAAGAGCTTTCAGACTTTATCAATGGCAAAATGCAGTATTATGCCGACAAAATATATAAAACTGCAGGATGCGAGTTTAACTTAAATTCTCCAAAACAGGTTTCAGAAATTTTATTCGAAAAGCTTGAAATTAAGCCTAAAAAGAAAAATAAAGGTTCAAAAAGCTATTCCACATCCGCAAAAATACTGGAAGAATTGGCTCAGGAATATGAAATTGCAAACGATATTATAGAATACAGACAAGCAAACAAACTTCTAACTTCTTATGTTGACGTTCTTCCAAAACTTGTCGGAGAAGACGGCAGAGTCCACACTCACTACAATCAAATAGTTACAAACACGGGAAGACTTTCAAGTTCTGAGCCAAATCTTCAAAGTATACCGATAAGAACAGAGCTCGGAAACAGAATAAGAAATGCATTTATTCCTAAAGACAGAGAAAATGCGCTTATTCTGTCCGCCGATTATTCCCAAATTGAACTCAGGTTAATGGCACATTTTAGCGGAGATAAAAACCTAATTGAAGCATTTAAAAAAGATATTGATATCCATACGCAAACAGCATCAAGTATTTTTGATGTGAAAATTGAAGATGTCACAAAAGAAATGAGAAGAAGGGCAAAAGCTGTAAACTTTGGTATCATATACGGGCAAACACGCTGGGGGCTTGCGTCTTCTCTTTCTATATCAGCGGAAGACGCACAAAATTTTATAGACAAATACTTTAGAAGTTACCCGAAAATTTCCAACTATATGAATGAAACAATTATCGAAGCTCATCAGGAAGGCTGTGTTAAAACTTTGTTTGGAAGAAAAAGATACTTAAGTGATGAACTACAGTCAAGAAATTCCAATATAAGGGAATTCGCTCAGCGTGCCGCAATAAATGCTCCGCTTCAAGGAAGTGCTGCAGATTTAATTAAACTTGCCATGATAAAGCTTGATGAAAAATTAAAACCTTTAAAATCAAAACTTATAATGCAGGTTCATGATGAACTTGTAGTTGAAGTTTATAAGGATGAACTTGAAGAAGTTAAAAAATACGTGGTAGAGTCAATGGAATTGGGTCAGCCTCTTAAGGTTCCTTTGGTTGTTGATGTTCACACGGGCAAAAGCTGGAAGGATGAAGAATGAAAAAGCTGTTACTTATTACAATTATATTCTTAAACTTAGGCTTGGCTTTTGCAAACCCCCTAACAAGATGTATTAAAAAATACAATATAGATAGTGAACGTGCTTATATAATGTCATATACAGCAATAAAAAATTTAAACTATACAATTCTTGAAATTCAATCTGAAAGCGGATATATTTTATTTTCTGCGGGAAACAGGGAATATCTGCTTGAAGTAAGCTCTGTCGGAAATGAGAGCTATATAAAGGTTACTCCTGCAGACTCGGATTTATCTAACATAACTATTCCCGAAAACGTATTAAAGACACTCGATAGTGAAATTCTAAAGGTAAAATAGATGTATAAATACGTTCTTGTTTTGGTAGATATCGGAAAATTGGGGGCAAAAACTTTTAGCTATTTAATTCCTGATGAACTTAAAGATAAAATTAAAATAGGTCAGGCACTTCTCGTCCCTTTTGGTAAAAACAGGAAAATCAAAGCTTATGTTGTAGGCTTTTCAAACTATCTGGAAGCCGGAATAAATGCTAAATATGTGGATGAAATATTGGAGAGCGAGGCGTTGTTTTCCCTTGAATACTTAAAGCTTCTTGAATTTATCGCAAACTATTATTTTTGTGACATTCAAACGGTTTTAAAAACTGCTCTTCCTCAAAAATTCTTTGAAAAAAATCTTAAAAAATACAGAAAGCCAAATATTGAAAACAAAATATTTGACATTGAAGAAAAAGAAGACAAAAATACGCTTTCAGTCGAACAACAAAAAGTGTATGACGAAATAATCAGAATAAATCCTGAAACATCCTTAATTTACGGTGTGACGGGTTCAGGCAAAACAGAGATTTATTTTAAGCTTATTGAAAAAACAATTAAAGAAGGCAAAAACGTTATGTTTTTGGCGCCTGAAATTGCCCTTGTTTCTCAGCTAACCATAAGAACAATGGAAAGATTTGGAAAAAATTCTTGCGCAATTTGGCATAGTTCAATAACGGAAGCCGAAAAATACGATGTTTGGCAAAGATTAAGACACAATGAAATAAAAATCTTATTTGGCGCACGTTCTTGTGTTTTTGCACCAATGAATAATATAGGTCTTATCATAATAGATGAGGAACACGATTCTTCTTACAAACAAACTATGCCAAACCCAAGATATAATGCTCTTGTTGTTGCAAAAAAACTTGCGGAATTATATGGCGCACATGTTGTTATGGGAAGCGCAACTCCTGATATTACAAGCTATTACAGGGCAAAAAACTCAAACTCATTATTCGTGCTTAAAGAAAGATATAACAGTAAAACTATGCCGAAAGTTGTTATTGTTGATATGAAATCTGAAAGAGCAGACGGAAATTACGGCATATTTTCAAGGACATTAATTCAAAACATTGAAAGAACAATCTCGGAAAATAAACAAGTTATTCTTCTTATAAACAGACGCGGTTTTTCAACATACACTCAATGTATGTCTTGCGGAGAAGTTATAGAGTGCGAAAAATGTGCTGTTCCTCTTGTATATCACAAAGAAACAGGGGTGCATAAATGTCATTGGTGTAATTTTGAAGCAAAAAATCTTACAGTTTGTCCTAAATGCGGAGAAACGGCTCTTGAAAATTTTGGTGTCGGAGTTCAAAGAGTTGAAGAAATGGCTAAAAAAATATTTAAAGATGCTCGAATTGCCCGTCTTGACAGTGATTCTTTGAACAAGAAAAATGAGCATATAGAAATTTTAAATGCTTTTAAAAAAGGGGAAATTGATATTTTAATAGGAACTCAAATGATAGCAAAAGGGCTGGACAATCCAAACGTTACACTTGTAGGCGTTATTAATGCGGATTTGAGTTTTAATCTTCCCGATTACAGAAGTTCTGAGCGCGGATTTTCAATACTCACTCAGGTTGCAGGAAGGTCAGGCAGAGGAGAAGATGAAGGGAAGGTTATTTTTCAATCATATAATCCGCAAAACATTGCTCTTTTGAATGCTCAAGCTCAAGACTATGCCGCATTTTACGAAAATGAAATAGAAATGAGAAAAGAATTTAATTATCCTCCGTTTATGAAAATTATAAGGATAATACTAAGCTCAAAAACCGGATACAGAGTGGAACATGCATCTGTTGAGATTGCAGAGAGATTAAGGGATTTTATTGAAAAACAAAGTCTGCCCGAAAAAATTATCGTGCTTGGCCCGAGCGCGTGTGTACTTGAAAAAATAAAAGGAGAATACCGTTATAATATTTTGATAAAAAATGCACTTGAAGATAAGGGGCACGAAATTGTATTAAGGTTCTTAAGAACCGTTATTCTGCCAAAAGATATAAAAATGATAGTAGACGCGGACCCGACTGACATATTATAAAAGCCTTTATATATTCTTTATTTGACTATTTTTAAATGTATTATAATATTATAAATGAGGTGTAAATTATGTGTGGAATAGTTGGTTATATAGGCGAAAAACCCGCAATAGATGTTCTTTTAAACGGGCTTTCTCATTTGGAGTACAGAGGTTATGATTCAGCAGGTGTTGCTTTATATGAAAATTCCGATATTGAAATTTATAAGGCTTCAGGCAAGCTCATAAACTTAAAAGAACTTGTAAAAGATAAAGAAATTTGCAAAACCTCAAAAAAAGGTATCGGACACATCCGCTGGGCAACGCATGGGCTTCCCACAACCGTTAACGCACATCCTCATACTTGTAATTGTAAAAGTCTTGCAATTGTGCACAACGGAATAATTGAAAATTTCCAAGAATTAAAAGAAGAACTTTTAAAGCTTGGCTGCAATTTTGTATCGGAAACGGATACGGAAGTTGTAGCCCACCTTATTGCTCATAAATATACCAAATGCAAAGATTTACTTGAAGCTGTAAGGTTAAGCACGCTTGAAATAAAAGGGGCTTATGCACTATGCGTTATGCATAAAAACGCAGAAGATGAAATTATTGTTGCAAAAAGGAATGCACCTCTTTTAATAGGTATTGGCGAAGGTGAAAACTTTATTGCATCTGATATTCCCGCAATTATAGACTACACCAAAAAGGCAATATACTTAAACGATAATCAAGTTGCAAGAGTTACAAAAGATACCGTAGAAATCTACAATTCCGATAAAAGTCAAGGAAACAATAAGGTCGAAAACTTGCCGTTTGAGCCTATTTCTTTATCTAAAATGGGTTATAAGCACTATATGCTTAAAGAAATCCACGAACAAGGCGACGTTGTAAGAAATATCCTTTCAGGCAGACTAATATCCGCAGAGGAGGATGTAAAGCTTGATAATATAACAATAGATTTAAAAAATATTTCAAGAATTCAAATTATTGCATGCGGAACATCATATCATGCAGGACTTGTCGGCAAATACGTTATTGAAGATTTGACAGGTATCCCGACAGATGTTGAGGCATCCAGCGAATATATTTACAGGAATAAAACAGCCAATAAAAACACGCTTGTAATAGGAATATCACAATCAGGCGAAACAGCGGATACAATAACCGCAATCAAACAGGTAAAAGAAAAAGGCGCCAAAGTTTTGATTATTACAAATCGTCCCGATAGTACAATGGCACGTCTTGGAGATAGTTTATTTTCAATTGATGCAGGCATTGAAGTATCTGTTGCCGCAACAAAATCGTATATGGCGCAATTACTTGCTTTATACTTATTTGCAATATATTTAGCTCAAAATAACCCGAGAGTTGATATGAAAGCTAAATTAAAAGAAATCAAACACGATATTTTGCAGCTTCCAAGCAAAATCGAGATTATATTAAATAATAAAGATGAAATTATTGAGATTTCCAAAAAATACTCAGGTTTTAAAGATTTTATATTTATCGCAAGAGGGATAAACTATCCGACTGCGCTTGAGGGTGCGCTTAAATTGAAAGAGATAAGCTACATAAACGCAACGGGATATCCCGCAGGAGAATTGAAACATGGACCTATTGCGATGCTCGACGATTCTATGCCCGTCCTTGCAATTTTAAACGACGGAATTGTTTACGATAAAGTTTTATCCAACTGTCAGGAGGCGCGTGCAAGGCAAGCAAGGCTGATTGGTGTTGCGTCAGGCATGGATGATAAAAACAAAGAAATATTTAACGATTTAATTATAATTCCTAAAATTTCCGATTTTGTATCGCCTGCACTTCATGCGGTTGTTTTACAGCTTTTAGCGTATTATATCGCAGGATATTTAGGAAAAGACGTAGACCAGCCAAGAAACTTAGCAAAATCGGTAACGGTAGAATAATATTTATTTTACCTGATATTTTGCAAATTCCTTTGATTCTTCTTCCCAGATATTGCGCTCAATTTTGAATGCATGATTCCAGAATTTTTCAATCGCATAGGTTCGCCTTTCTTCTTCATGCATAATATGAACAACAACATCGCCGTAATCTAAAAGGTTCCAACGATTTTTACTGTCGGTTTCAGTTCCTTTGGGTAGAATTGAAAAATATTCTTTTACTTTGTCACGCACTTCCTGAGTTGTACCTCTAACCTGAGGAGTTGAAATGCAGGTCGCAATAACAAAAAAATCAGACATAATACTAACATTTGAAATATTTAATATTTCAATATCTTTTGCCAGTTTATCATCTAAAATCCTCGCAATCGTGCAAGCAAGTTTCTTTGAAGTTACATCCATTATATGTTCCCTGTTGAGCTGTTTTTATCATCTTCAAGAGATTTAATATCAACATTTTCATCGCCGTCAGTGTAGCCTAATACATCCGTTTGTCCGATTTGGATATTTACATCTCTATCTATAATTTCAACTTTATCATTTAGATATTCTTTAATCTTTCCATCTTCAAATTTCACGTTTACTTTTTTGTAAAGCACATTTAAAGAACAAACCTTGCCGACTCCGAGTCGTGGCGATTTCTTCTTCATTTTCTGTTGTGTAGTAGGAAG
>CANQDZ010000014.1 GCA_947594025.1 Candidatus Gastranaerophilales bacterium | reverse complement strand
TATGAATACGCCGCAACTGCGATTGCACCTAAAAGATGCGGGGCAAGTTTTGTAGTTACGAATATTGATGTGGGACCGTCTGCACCACCTATGATACCTATTGAACCTGCCTCCGGAAGCGTAAAATGAAATACGCAAAGCGCTAAAAGTAATGCACCAAATATACCAAATTGAGCGGCACCTCCCAAAAGAGCCATTTTCGGGTTTGCAATCAAAGGTCCAAAGTCTGTCATGGCGCCTACACCCATAAATATAAATAACGGGAACAATCCTTGGTGGATACCTGCTTCGTACACAATACCCAAAAAGCCGTTTGGACCCGCAATATCTGCAACCGGAATATTTGCAAGAAGTCCGCCAAATGCGATAGGAACAAGAAGCAGCGGTTCAAATTGCTTTTTAATGCCCAGCCACAATAGGAATAAGCAAACAAATATCATAATAATTGAACCTTCCTGATGTAATATTTGTTGCGCCATTGCACCATATTGTGCACCTATGTCGCCTGTGGCTTTTGCGTCTATAACCGCGTTAACTAAACTGTAATCAGGGCTTGCAATGAAGTTTGCAATACCTGTTGATGCCCAAAGGGATTGAAGTCCTGAAATAATTTCGTTTAACATTCCTCCTCCTTATCCCAAAGTTACCATTACTTGTCCGGTTTTGATTTGATCGCCCACCGCAACTTCAACAGATACCACTTTACCCGATTTAGGTGATTTAATTTCTGTTTCCATTTTCATAGCTTCCACAACAAGAAGAACATCACCTTCACTTATAACATCGCCTTCGGAAACGTTTAATTTTAATACGTTTCCGGGCAGCGCCGCCTTAATTGGAGTAGCATCGCCTGATGTTTCCGTTGCTTTAGCCTCAATACCTTCTTTGATTGAAATATCGTACGGTTTTCCGTTAACGATAGCTTTGTTGCCTTCAAGCTTAACACTGTATTTTTTATTGTTAACACTAACCGTGTAGCCGTCAGCTTTATCTCCTGAAGCAGATGCCGTTTGTTTATCGGCTTTTACTTTATTAACTGATATTGTGCCTTTGCCAAGCAAGAAGTCAATACCTTTATCAACATTGCCGTCTTTGCAGGCAGCTGCGATAAATAAATTTTCGTCAGTTACGGGTAAACCTGCGGCTTTAAGTCTTTCTTCCGCAGCTTTAAGTCCTTTTTCAGAATCTTTTTCGTTTAAGTCAACAACATGTTCCGTCGTTGGGGTCATATTCATTTTTTCTTCTGCCCATTTAATAATTTCAGGGTCAGGTTCGCATGGAGTTTTTCCAAAATAACCCAAAACCATTTTTGCATAACCCGGATTTGCCTTATCCCAAGGTTTTTCGGTAATTGCATTTAAGAAAGATTGTTGAGCATAGAATTGTGAAACGGGGGTGACTGATGTTGCAAATCCGCCGCGTTCAACAACTTCTTTCATGTTTGCGATTACTTTAGGGAATTTATCAAGCATACCCATATCTTTTAATTGGTTAACCGTCGTAGCCGTTGCTCCGCCCGGCAGCGGTGCCTGAATTAAGATTGGGTTAACCGCTAAAGAAATAGGAGATATCGGATAATCCTTCATACATTCTTTAAAGATTTCTTCCGTATCCATAATCTTTTTAATATCAAGTCCTAAATCGTAATCGGTACCTTTTAATGCGTGCCACATAGAAATGATATCAGGTTGACCAGTACCGCCTGATACAGGTTTCATGGCAAGGTCAATACCGTCCGCACCCCCATCAAGTGCTGCAAGGTAGGCAGCTAAGCCTGTTCCTGCAGTTTCGTGGCTGTGAAATCTGATATGAAAATCGGCACCTAAGATTTCTCTTGCCATTTTTACCGTTTCATATACTTTTCTGGGATTTGAGGTTCCTGATGCATCTTTAAATGCTAAAGAATCAAAAGGAAGTCCTGAATTTAAGATGTTTCTCAAAACTCTTTCATAAAACGGAACATCATGTGCACCTTCACAACCGTAAGGAAGCTCCATCATTGTAATTGTAACTTCATGTTGAAGCCCGTGTTTTTTAATTGAGTTTGCAGAATCAATAAGGTTGTTTACATCATTTAAAGCGTCAAAGTTTCTAATAACATTTACGCCGTGTTTTGCAAACATTTTTGCGTGAAGGTCGATTACGTCGCGCGGTTGAGAATTTAAACCTACAACGTTTACGCCGCGTGCCAATGATTGTAATTTAACATCGGGACCGACTGCCGCTCTTATTTTATCCATTGTTTCAAATGCATTTTCGTTGCAAAAGAAGATAGGAGCTTGAAATCTTGCGCCGCCTGCTGTTTCAAAGTGGTTTAAACCTGCATCAACCGCTGCTTGGAGTGCCGGAATAAAGTCATCAACAAGCACTTTTGCCCCATAAATAGATTGAAAACCATCCCTAAAAGATGTGTCCATTACTTTGATTTGTTTTTTTGCCATATTCTTTATCCTTTATTTAATTATTAAAAACGATCCTTAATACATGCAACAGCTATTGCAACCGCAACATCATCATTTGACACGGATGAAGCCTTAGCCTTTACCGGTGCAATATCTGCCGCTTCAGGGAAAATTTTATTTAAATAACGAACGCAAGCGCTCATTATATGCATTGTTAAAATCAAAATAGTAAGGAATGATAATACAACGCCCATACCAACAATTGTGACTACAAGACCTTGTTGTAATGATTGTGTGTC
The DNA here is from genome assembly GCA_947594025.1 of Candidatus Gastranaerophilales bacterium. Lineage (GTDB taxonomy): Bacteria > Cyanobacteriota > Vampirovibrionia > Gastranaerophilales > Gastranaerophilaceae > SIG30. The sequence goes on along the minus strand of CANQDZ010000014.1, from coordinate 31,526 downwards.
TAATAACATAGAATTTCTCCTTCGTATTTCTCTAAATTGTTTAGGTCTGACTCAAAGTTATCCATAAATTTATTTATAAATTCCTTTTTATCAACATTTTTATCGGTTTCCGCAAATATTGATGTTGCTTGAATATCAATATTTGATAATTCGCAAGGTTCAAGATTTAAATTAACGCCGACTCCTATAACTATACCCTTTAATGTTTGTCCTATAAGAACGCTTTCTGCAAGAATTCCTGCAATTTTTTTGCCGCCTATAAGCACGTCATTAGGATATTTAAATTTTGGTTTTAATCCGTAACCCTGAAGGGTTTGCGCCACTTTTAAGCTTGTGTATCTTGTGAGTTTGTCAATGTTTTGGGTTGAATCGGGCTTCAATACAATGGAAATATAGCAGTTTCCTCCATTTTTATTGCTTGAATACCACTTTCTTTCAAATTGCCCATGCCCATTCGGCTGGAAATCGGTGCTTATTACCTGAAGGTGATTAAGCTTGTCTAAATGCTCTTTTGCCCAAGCATTTGTTGATGATAGATTTTCCATGTACTCAATATGGTGCATACACATTTATTATAGTACAAAAATATTTTTATTGTAGAATTTTAATAAAAGGAAAAGATATGAAAATAAAAAAGATTATTTTATCATTTATTATGCTTTTGCTTTGCCAAAATGCTTATTCTGATGAATTGGATAAAATAATCGGACAAAAAATTCTTGTCGGACTCGGACCTAAAAAAGAATATAAAAGCATTATAAAATATGCCCAAAAGGGTAAAATTGGCGGTGTTATATTCTTTCAAAGAGATATAGAGGGAGGCTTTGACCTTCTTGATAAAACGAGAAAACTTAACTCAATAAAAGGTATTCCGCTTTTTATATCCGTCGATCAGGAAGGCGGATATGTTCAAAGATTGAGCTCTAAAAACGGATTTAGGGATTATAAAACCTCAAAAGAACTTGCAAACGAAAGTGTGCAAAGCGCTTACGCACAGTATAAAATTATGGCGCAAGAACTTAAATTTTACGGGTTTAATATGAATTTTGCGCCTTGCGTTGATTTAATAATTGACGAAAATTCAATTATAAATAAAAATGGAAGGTCATATTCATCTGACCCTGATATAGTTGTTCAATACTCAAAAGAAGCACTTAGGGCTTATTATGAAAGTAAAATTGTAACCTCCTTAAAACATTTCCCGGGGCACGGAAGTGCCAAAGGGGACACGCATCTTGGCTTTGTTGATGTGACGGACACCTGGAATGAAGATGAACTTATACCATATAAAAAGCTTTCAACTCAAAATGATTTGCAAACCGTTATGGTATCTCATGTGTTTAATAAAAATTTCGATACCAAATACCCTGCATCACTTTCTAAAAATACAGTTGGTATGCTTAGAGAATATTTTGACGGAGTTGTAATTTCAGACGATTATGATATGGGAGCTATTAAAAATAATTATTCTTTGAACGATATTGTTATAAATGCGATTAACGCAGATATTGATATTTTGCTTTTTTCTAATTTCAACGATACCGTTTCAATCGATGAAATACACCAAATTATAAAAAATGCCGTAAAAGAAGGGAAGATTAAAAAAGAACAGCTTGAAGCTTCATACAACAGAATAATTAAATTAAAAGAAGCTCTTTACCGATAGAAATCCAAAATCTTCTGCTTTAAGGTTACTGCAGGATAATACCCAGGCAAAAAATCCAATATTCTTTTTAAATCATCAAGAGAGTCTGAATATTTTTCTCTTTCATAATTTATCTCGGCAGATATAAAGAAAGCCTCAGGGTCAATATAACCAAAGTCTTTAATTCTTTTTATAAATTCAAGAGAAAGATCATCATAACCCTTCGCATTTAATACTCTTGCTACAAACTTAAGAGTTTCGGGGTTGGATTTTGTAAGCTCATAATATACATTAATTAAATTTTGAGCGTATTCTATAAGATTATTTTCAATAAGAAGGTTTATATATAACTCATAAAACGCTCTTATTTGAAGAAAACTCGGAAGTCTTTTTACTTTGCGCTGAATGTAATCCAATACATTTAAGCCCCAGCTTGACGCAAAAACATTTTCTTTATCTTTTTTCCAGCAGGCTCTTGCATTTTTTATATCGTTACACAACAAAAAACATAAACCGGCTTCGTACAGTTTATTCTCTTTTAGAAAAATATCTTTAGCCGATTCATATTCTTTCTTATCAAATAACTCTTTGGCTTTTAATATTAAATCTTCCAAAGTTTATAGTCCTGATGTCATTCCTCTTAACATCATATTTTGTAAAATTTGTTGGTTTAGTGCTTGATTGTTTTCAATGCTGCCGTTTTGCCGTGCCATAAAATAGGGCAGCATGCTTGAAAAACTGTTATTTGTAATATCTTGGTCATTCATAAGTGATGCCATTGCCATATAATTAGGATTGTTGAAGTTTTGCGCATACGGGTTATATCCGACGCGAGCCAAAACTTTAACCGCAGCGGCTATTTCTTCATCTGTCGGCATATTTTGACTTGCATCATTTAAATATCTGTATTTATTAAAGTCAATAGTATCTTCTTTATTGGGTTTTGAGTTGATTTCTCCCTGTACGCGTTCAATATCTTTGCTCTCAAGGTCTTTAAGAACTTCTTTATGCAAGAATTTTTTTGATTCAATAAATTCACCAAGATTGTCGGATTTTGTGACAGAATCAATTTCGTTTAAGTATGTAATTGCATTTTTTGATAAATTAACAAGTCCTGTGCTTTTATTTGTATCAACAACTTTTTGGTAAGCTTCTTTTGCATCATCCACCCTTCCAAGCTTAACAAAAGAATTACCCATGTAATAATAAGGTATCGAAGGGTCATCTTTCATTTTTTCAATTGCGACTCTCATCTGTTGAATACAGCTTGCATAATTTCCCTGCTTGTATTTTTTGATACCCGCATATACCTCGGGTGAAACTTTTATTTTGTCTGTTGCGTATGCCGGTACAATTGCTACCGTCATTAATAATATCAATAAAGCCAGTATTCTTTTCATTGAAATCTCCTACATGTCTATTTTATAACTAATTTCATAAAAAAAGCAAGTTACTTAATTATATTCACATTATAAACTTAAAACTCACAAAATCTCTGATATATTTATATGATTTTTCTAAAATGAAGGGCAAATAAATTCAATCTTAAGACCGATTAAATTGTGGTGAAAATTGGTATATTATATTTACAGTGAAATAAAATTGAGGTTTTTTATGGCTTTGTATGATTACACAAACGTAGATCCCGATATTAATTTATTTTCGCCACAGACTAACGGAGAACTTTCGGAATCCATAACCCAGAATTGGACGCAGCAGGCATATGAATGCTACTCGGTTAAATGCAATTGCGAAAAGTGTTCAATTTCTTTAGAAAATTATTCATTCGTGTGCCAGATGCCAAAAATTGTTAAATCTTTAATTAAAATTCACGGAATTCCAAAACCTACAGATTTTTCGTCTTATTAAAGAAAATTTGAAGTGCTTCATTTTCATTTTGTGTCGACTTTAAATTGTTTTCCACTTTGGTTTCATCAGGTGTTTTATTCGGCATTGTTCCGTAAAATTTACGTACAAAAAGAAGAAGTAAAAATATAATGACGGAGCAAATTCCTACCGCAAGCATTGTTTTTAAAAACATAAAAACTGCTCGAGTAAATTCATTTTGTTTTGGTGTGTTTTCTTGGAAGTTGTTTTCGTATGGTGATTTTGAAACCATTGCGTCAATCTCGCCCGTCATAGGTGTTGTTGTAACACTTGATTCCTCCGCAAAATCCGTACCGTTATCGGCATTTTGTTCAATTTCCGCTTGCTCTGAAGGAAATAGCTGAGGTGCGTTTTCTTCGCACAAAGCGGGAATTTGAGCCAAGCAAAAAGCCATAATTGTCAAAAATAAAATCTTTTTAAACGCTTGCAACTTCTTCCGCCTTTCTTTTTCTGCCTCTCCTTACGGGTTTTTTATTCTGTTTTTCTTCTTTTAGGGTCGGTGTTTCTGTTTTTTCTTCAACATTAGCTTTAGACTTTGCTTTTCTGCCCTTTGTTTTGGCTTTTGTTTTTTGTTCAGCCTGAATAGCTTGTTCAGCTTGTTTAGCTTGTTCAACTTGTTGTTTAGCTTGTTCAGCCTGAATAGCTTGTTCAGCTTGTTTAGAGGCAGACGCCTTCTTCCTTCCTCTCCTTACAGGTTTTTTATTTTGCATTTGTTCAACTTTTTCTGACTTGACTTCATCCGTTCGAAGATTTTTAGGCTGTTCTGCAACAGGAGTTATATTTTCCTCAACAACGGCAGTTTCTTTAAGTTTTTGTTGATTATGTTCATCATTTTGGAATTTTTTATTTTTATTTTTATTATTTTTATTAAATTTTTTGTTTTGATTATTGAATTGAGGAGCAAATTGACCTTTGATTTTATTCATTTTTGCTCTTTGGTCGCCTTGAGCGTTTGATGACGCAAATTTTAAATCTTCAATAATTACGCCGTTGCCTTCACATTTGTCGCATTTTTTAGTAAATATTTCACTTAAGCTTTGACCTTGTCTGTGACGTGTAAGTTCAACAAGGCCCAAGTCGGATAATTGTCCTATCTGCGGTTTTGCTTTATCTTTTTCAAGGGCAAGTTCAAAATGTTCCAATAGCGCTAATTTATCGGCTCTGCTTGTCATATCAATAAAGTCCACAACAACCATACCGCCGATATTTCTTAATTTTAGCTGACGTGCAATTTCATCCGCCGCCTGCAAGTTGGTTTTCAATATTGTTTCCGCTTGGCTTGAAGATGACACGAACTTACCGCTGTTAACGTCAATAACGGTGAGTGCTTCCGTTTGTTCAATAAACAAGTATCCGCCAAGAGGAAGATTAACCTTTGTTTGAAGTGCATTATATATTTCTTTATTTACTTTTGTTTTAACAAGAATTGGTTCAGAATCTTTGTGTAAATTTACCTTTATTTGGCTTGCCATATTCCAGTGCTGTAAAAGTTGTTGGCATCTGTGCAAGGAGTATGTGCTATCAACCAAGATTTCATCCACTTCGGTGTCGCATGCTTCCCTTACAACTCTGTATAGTAAGTCCTGATCTCTATACAATAATGCGGGTCGGTCAATGGTGTCTGCAGAATTTATAATTCCTTGCCATTTTTCAAGAAGCATTTCTATGTCTTCCTGAATTTCACCTTCCGATTGACCTTCCGCTTCAGTTCTTACAATAACACCAACGCCAACGGGTTTTAAAAGACTTACTATTGATTTTAATCTCGCCCTTTCTTTTGATGACGTAATTTTTCTTGAGACATTTATTCCCGTTTCATCCGGAAGTAAAACCAAGAAACGACCCGGAAGGCTGAGAGCTGTTGTTATTCTGGGACCTTTGTGTCCTGTCGGTTCTTTAATTACCTGAACAATAAGTTTTTGTTTTGGCTTAACTCTGTCTTTAAGCTCCCCTTTTCCCATAATGTCATCAGTGTGAATAAATGCCATTTTATCTAAGCCGACATCTACAAATGCCGCCTCAATTGAGGGAAGTACGTTATCCACTTTTCCTACGTAAACATCACCTATTAAAACTTCGCCTCTGTTTATAAAAAATTCGCTGGCTCTGTCATTTTCTAACACTGCTGCAATGTTATCTTTTTCTGAAATAACAATTTTCTTTGTCATAACCTTTTCCTTTATAAAACTTTTAAATCTTTATCGAAAAACTTTGTTCTTTTGATTTTAAAGAACTTATAATCATCTTCAAAAATGTTTTTTAAAAACTCATCTGCCCTAAGCGCAGGAACATCACCCTGTCCTGTTTTTAGAGTGAATATGATTTTGTTGTTTTCATCCAATCTTATATCTTTGACGGATGCCTTAAAATCAATATTTTTTTCAATACCTTTTTTATTTATCTTTTTTATGAACAAGTCATTTTGAGATAAACACTTTTCTACATTATATCTTATTTTCTGAAAATCGCAAATATTTTTTTTGCTCTCAAATACTTCTGCCTCATATTCTGCCCACTGCAGCAATATATCAAGGGACTCAAGTTTTCTGTCGGTTAAAGGATAACAGTATATATCCTTTAAAATTAAATTCTTGCTTGTACTTTTTTGAAATTTTTCTTTGAAATCGCTGCTTATTTGTTCGGTGCAGGCAAAATTTGCAAATTCGGTTTCACTCTCAATAAAAAGAGGTAATGCGGGCGCAAAACATATTTTCGGACTTGGCGAAAAACCTTCCGTGAGCGCCAATTTACACTCAGCTCTCCTCAGCGACTTTAATACTAAATTTTGAAAATCCAAATTAGATATAAATTTTAATTCGTTTAATTTCGTTATCTTAATTCTATATTGATAATTTTCTGTAGGCATCTCTTAAAATTTGAAGTTTTTTATTTCTTTTCTTCATTAATAATTCTTTTGTTTCTTCGTCTAAAGATTCATCCATTAAAGAATTATATAATAACAAATATTGCCCAAGTTTTATTTTTGCGTCGCAAAGCTTGGCTTCTCTTTCCTCTCTTATAAGTTCGTCAATTTTGACGCCTTTCATATAGTCTGTACTTAATGGACTCAAATCCTTCATGATGTCATGATTTTACCATGGTTATGCTTTCTAAACAACAATATTAAAGGCTAAAGAGAATATTTATTAAGAAATGTAAACTAAACGCAAAAAACATGGCAATTTTTCGAGTAAATAAAACTTATATAATATGTATATAACTTACTTCCAAAAAACTTACTTAAATTTACTTACTAATCTTAAAAATGAGGTGTCTTATGAGCAGTCAAATCGTCAGAAAAAGTTTCTTAGGTTATACAACCTACAGAGTAACTACAAAAAACGCAGAAGGCGCGACAAACACGTTTAACGTTGTATCACCCCAAAAAATTAACGATTTTTCAATCTTTTTAGATTCTGATAATTCCGAAGTTGTTGAAGTAGCTCAACAAGATGCTACATATGTTATTAAATCTCAAGAAGAATTAAATAACGAGTACGATATATATACCGATGCCATGACAGAAGACGAAGAAGCAACGGAAATTAAAAGCGTAGATGACGATACTACATCAGCAAACGAACTAAACCTTGATGCTTACGAAAAATATAAAGCCGCATTTGACAAAGCTATGGCTGATGCTAACATTTCATTATCAAATACGGAATCAAATTCAGAAACACAAGCAGCGGACTCTGCAGGTTCAACATCTAACAGTTCAACATCTAACAGCTCAACATACAACAGCTCAACATACAACAGCTCAACATACAACAGCTCAACAGAAACAAATAATGCAGCAGGAACCGCCGGTGAAACAAGCAGCGAAAACACAGTAAGCCAAAATACAACAATCCAAAATGCGGAAATCCAAAACAAATATGGTGTAAGAGACGGATTTGATGCCTATGCGGTTGCAACATCTTTGCATGAAGCAATGAAAGGCGGAGGCACTGATGAAGAAACAGTAATGAAATACTTAGGTTATCAAAAGGGCGATGACACTCTTAACGACGCTGAAATCCTTGAAGTAATGGATGCGTACGAAGAAAAATACGGCAAAGCGCTCGAAAAAGATATTAGAGGAGACTTTTCATACAGTGCCCAAAAACAACTTTTAGCCAGACTTGAAAATGCTAACAATCAAACAAGCGAAAAATATGCTTATGCAAGCGATGAAGAAAAAGCAGCAATTATTCAAGAATTAGCAGGCGAATTATACGATGCAATGTACAAGGCAGGCACGGATGAACAAAAATTATTAGAGATTATGCAACTTGATCCTGAAATCAGAAAAAAAGTAATCGAATATTATGACAATAGTCCGTATGCCGACAAACATTTATTAAAAGAAAAAATGGATAAAGAATTATCAAACGGATACCAAGATAAAATTGATGATTTGTACAACGAAGTAATGTAAGATACAAATAATAAGTAAGTTAAAACCGCTTCTAAAAAAAGCGGTTTTTTCTATTTTATTTATTGACTATTTAGCTGAAATATATCTTGCGCAATGTACACCTGATGCCGATGCTTGCATCAAACCTCTTGTGACCCCTGCGCCGTCGCCTATAGTAAACAGATTTTTGATATCTTTTGTTTCAAAATGTTTGTCGAGGTCTACACGCGCCGAGTAGAATTTAACTTCAACGCCGTACAACAGCGTATATCTTGAAGCGACGCCGGGTGCGATTTTATCAAGAGCATATAACATTTCAACTATGCTTGTTAATTGTCTGTAAGGTAAAACAAGACTTAAATCACCCGGAGTTGCACTTTGGAGAGAAGGGGTGATTATGCTTGATTTTATTCTTTCCGCCGTTGACCTTCTTCCTTCAAGCAAATCACCAAGCCTTTGAACCAAAATTCCGCCCCCAAGCATATTTGCCAAACTTGCAATATGCTGTCCGTATGCAATAGGCTCTTTAAAGGGCTCCGTGAATTTTTTGCTTACCAAAAGTGCAAAGTTTGTGTTTGGAGTTTTAATATCCGCATAACTGTGCCCGTTTACCGTCATAATTCCGTTGTAGTTTTCAGATACGACTTCGCCATTCGGGTTCATACAGAATGTTCTTACTTCATCACCAAATGTGGGTGAGTGATAAATAAGTTTTGATTCATAAAGCTTGGAAGTTATAGGCTCCATAACGGGCGCGGGAAGTTCAACCCTGACCCCGACATCCACCGCATTATTTATCATTCCGACTTTATGTTTTGCAAATTCATGAGATAGCCAATCCGCACCTTCTCTGCCCGGTGCAACAACTACGTAATCGGCATAATAAGCTTGTCCGTCGCTTGCTTCAACGCCTTTAATCGTTTTGTTTTCAATGATAAAACTTTTAACTGATTTATTATTTACAATCTCTATTTTATCCGCAAGATAATCCTGCATGTGCCTTAAAACGTCAAGAGAACGCTCTGTTCCCAAGTGACGAACGGGCGAATATACAAGCTTTAATTCCGCAAGGGTTGCCTTGTGTGCAATGTCTGCAAATGTTTCTTTATTTAAACCAAAAACGTCCTGAGTTGCGCCATGTTCTAAGTAAATATCATCGCAATATTTAATTAATTCTTCAACATCTTTATAAGGCATGTAATCCGTTAAGTGTCCGCCAACTTCCGGAGTCAGGGTTAATTTTCCGTCAGAAAATGCGCCTGCACCGCCCCATCCGCATAAAAGACCGCATGTTTTACAGTTTATGCACTTTTCGCTTCCGTTTCTTAAGAAGCATTGTCTTTTTTCTATTTTGTCGCCCTTTTCAAATAAAATTATTTTCCAATCAGGCTTCTTTTTAACTAATTCCAAAGCGGTAAATATACCCGCAGGGCCTGCCCCGATTATTGCTACATTGTACATATATAATTCCTTTACTCAAAAACGTTTTATATTGTATAATAAAAAAGGAATAAAGGAAACAAAATATGAATGAATTTAAAATTGTAGATTATGTGCCGACGGTAATTGAGTCTTCAAGCAGAGGCGAAAGACATTTTGATATATTTTCAAGACTTTTAAGAGAAAGAATTATATTTCTGGGCTCGGAAATAGATGACGAACTTGCAAACTCAATAGTTGCACAACTTTTATTATTGGATAGTGAAAACAGCGAAAAAGACATTATGTTATATATTAATTCTCCCGGCGGTGTTATAACGGCAGGCATGGCAATATATGACACGATGAAACTCATAAAAGCTCCTGTATCTACAATCTGTTTGGGCGATGCAGCGTCTATGGGCGCATTTTTGCTTTCAGGCGGCACAAAAGGCAAAAGAATGGCACTTCCAAATTCAAGAATTATGATTCATCAGCCTTTAGGCGGTGCGCAGGGTCAGGCAACGGATATCGAAATTGAAGCAAAAGAAATCTTGCGTATGAGACAACAATTAAATGAACTTTTAGCGCTTCATACGGGCAAAAAAATTGAAACAATCAGAAAAGACACCGAACGCGACAATTTTATGACAGCTCAGCAAGCTCTGGAATACGGTCTTATAGATAAAATTATTGAAAAAGTATAATGCGGGATAAAAGATATTATCCATACAGCGACTATTTAAAAGAAACTTTTGGCGAGCGTGTATTTAAAATCACGATTGACGGCGGTTTTTCTTGCCCTAACAGAGACGGAACAATTTCAACGGGAGGCTGTATATTTTGTGATGAGACGGGCAGTTTTTCTATGGGGCACGATGTCTCTCTCGATATTGAAAGTCAGGTTCAAAAAGGCATTTCATATCTTAAAGAAAGACATAAGGCAAATAAGTTTCTTGCATATTTTCAAGCTTTTACAAATACGTATAAGCCTCTAAATGAACTTAAAAAAATATATGACAGTGCCTTTTGTGATGAGTCGGTTGTTGGTATTTCAATTGGTACAAGACCCGATTGCACGGAAGATGAAAAACTCGATTTAATAAGTGATTATCCTCATCCGCAGCTTGAATTCGGGCTTCAAACAATTCATGATGAAACTCTTAAGCTTATAAACAGAGGTCATGACTATAAAACATTTGAAGATGCATACTTTAGAGCAAAAAAAAGAGGAATTGAAGTGTGCGTTCATTTGATTTTGGGTCTTCCGTATGAAACAAGAACGATGATGCTGGAAACCGCAAAAAGATTGGGTGAGCTTGAAGTTGACGGGGTTAAATTCCACTGTCTTACTCTTTTAAAAGGAAGCAGGCTTGAAGCATACAGAGATAAAATAAAACTATTAACCGAAGAAGAATATGCAAATTTGGTGTGCGAAAGCTTTGAATACTTAAGTCCAAAAACCGCAATTCACAGAGTTGCAGGCAGCGGGCTTCGTTCGCTTACGGTTGAACCCAAGTGGATAAACCACAAATTCCATACTCAAAACTTAATAGATAAAATCATGTGGGAAAAAGATATTTTTCAAGGGGATAAATGTAATATTTAACGTCTTGAAGCCTCAAAACCATGCTGAATAAGCATTAAAATTCCATGGAATATTCCGGATGATTATTTTTGGTTATAAATAAATTTTCGTATAAGCCCAAAAACGCCTGTTTATAGGCATTTGATTAATATGTTAACATATGTAAACAAAAGGCAATTATTTTTGCGAAAAATACTTTATTAATGTACGAGGATAAACAGTTTACAGAGAGAAGACGAACACATGAACGAAGCAGAAATAAAAGCAATTTTTGATATTACTACAGACCCGATTAAGAATGTTTACGATATATCAAACAGAGACGGACGCCAAGAAATTGAGCGTATCATAAGAATTTTTAATATAGTCAAGGAGCAAAGGAAAACTTGCGCAAGAATATCTGCAAGAGGTCTTGTTGCTTTCAGAATGTTGGTTAGCAATAACTAAACAGGCTCAGGGATAGGGATTAGGATTAGGAAGTTAAAAAATGAGGTTGTTGAATAACCTCATTTTTTTGTGTATAATCTTGTGTGTTAATAGCTGAAGACCGAGGTCAATATGGATATTAAGAAAAAATTTAACAACTATGTTCAATCACTTGAAACCTATATTATGTTTCGAATTAAATCAAGAATGATTGAGTTAACTCCCGAACTAACCGCAAAAAACAGAAAGCCTATAGCAATGTCCATGGGTGCTCCGATTGATATGGTTCCCGAGTTTGTAATCAACAAATTAAAGGAATGTTTAAGCGACCCTTCAATACATAACTATTCAACTCCAAAGGGAGAGACGTATTTTTTGGAAGCGATTGCTAAAAGAATGAAGACAAGATTTGGAGTTGACTTCAACCCAAAAACTGAAATTTTTTCTCTCATAGGTTCAAAAGAAGGTATTGCAAATCTTATAAGAGAGCTTATTAATCCTACCGTAATTGAAGAAGATAAAGATATAATTCTTATTCCCGACCCGGGTTACGCTTCTTATAAAGAGATGATTAAAGTTTCAGGCGGCAGGGGCTTAAGTGTTCCTCTAACTGAAGAAAATAACTATATGCCAAACCTTGATGAACTTTTAGACAAGCTTGTAAAAGAGGGTTACAAAAAAGAAAAAATTAAAGCTTTAATCATAAATTATCCGAATAACCCGCTGGGCAAAACTTGTACAAGAGAATATTTAGAACACTGTGTTGATTTTTGTACAAGAAACGAAATTATTCTGATTTCCGATAATGCATATTGCGATATATATTTTGACGAAAAAGATAAACCCCTAAGCATATTTAACATTGAAGGTGCAAGAGATGTTGCAATAGAATTTTACAGTTTTTCTAAGCCTTATGCCATGACCGGCTGGCGTTTGGGTTACGCTTGCGGTAATTCCGAAATTGTAGGTATGCTTGGCAAGTTAAAATCAACAATTGATACGGGCATATTTAAGGCGCTTCAAAAAGCGGGTGCCGAACTTATTAATTCAAAAGAAGGCGACGAGTACATTAAACAGGCAAATGCTAAATTTAAAAAGAAAATTTCCAAGTTTGTTGACGGATTAAAAGAGCTTGGCTGGAGTGTCGATATGCCAAAAACAGGCTTCTATTTGTGGATTAAAATACCTTCTAAATATGCAACAAGTAAGGATTTTTGTGATGCACTTCTTGAACAATCAGGTATAGTTGCCGTTCCCGGAAGCGCATTTGGCGCACTTGGCGAAGGTTACATAAGACTTTCAATCACGACTGATGAAAAAAGTCTCGAAGAAGTTATCGAAAGAATGAAACAGGATAACCACAGATTTGAATAAGGTTGTTATTATAGATTATGGCGCAGGAAATATTAAAAGCATAGGAAATATGCTATCTTCCTTTGACATTCAATACGAAATAACCTCAGACGAAAAAAAAATCTTATCCGCAGACAGGCTTATTTTCCCCGGTCAGGGGCATTTTGAGCAAGCTATGCAAAAATTGAAATCAAAAAATGTAATTGAGCCCATAAAATCCGCAATCTCAAAAGGTATACCATTTTTAGGTATTTGCTTGGGGCTTCAAGTTCTTTTTGAAAAAAGTGAAGAAGCACCTAACGCAGAAGGACTTTCAATATTTAAAGGAGAAGTTAAAAAGTTCCAAACGGGGAAAACTCCTCAAATCGGCTGGAACGAAATCAAAACAACGGATAATAATTCCTTTTTGGAAGACGATTACTTTTATTTTGTAAACTCATATTATGTTGTGCCCGATGACGATAAAATAATAAGTTCAACAGCTAACTACCACATAGATTTTTGTTCTTCCGTTGAATATAAAAACGTGGTTGCAACTCAATTTCATCCGGAAAAAAGCTCAAAAGCCGGTATTAAATTCTTTAAAAAATGGATAAATTAATAAACAAAAAACCACACATCCGTGTGGTAAATTCATTGTTTTGGTTATAAACCTTTTTCTTCCCAGTTTGGTAACATCGTACCTTTAAAATAGTCTTTTTCATTCCTTATCTTTAAGTTTTAGCCACCACTCCCTTCAGACATGCGTAACTTAACCACTTGACTTAGCTGATTATAACTGTTTGAATACAGCCAATTCAAGACTTGAATTTTTCTATTTTTTAAATTCAAAGCATGCCCGTTGATAATCTTGAAAAAAATAAATTTACATTCTTAATAAATGCCTTTTTTGAATGAACATGAAGAACTAATTTATATTTTTATTAAGAGATGATAAATTTTTTTACATTCTATAAAATTAAAATGTATAGTATAATTTTGAGTATGAAAAAGGTTTTGTTTTTCAAAATATTTATGTTTTTAATCCTAAACGGTGTATGTTTTGCGGAAAACTCATGTTTAGATGAAATAAGCCTTGATAAATATTTAAACGACTTTAACGTGCAAGAATACAACGTGAAGGGCGGTGAAAGAATAAAAAGGGCGGGCATCAGCCAATTTCAGCCTGTTGAAAATAACGAATTCAGAGAAGGAGATTTTTCTTTTACCTCAAAATCGGCACAAACAACGGACAGCAAATACCTGCTTGAAGGCTTAGAGCAGAGAAGTTCACTAAATTATGATAAAAAGGGCATTGGTTTTTCCGTAGGCACTTATTCTTCTTACACTCAGCAGAATGCCTCAAACGCGACAAGAGAATTATTTTTTACTCCGAAATATAATTACAACAACCACTTATCGGTAGAGCTTAATAATTATTTAGATACAAAAGGGGACTATTTTACACAGGAGCTTGGTTTAAAATACAAACCTAAATTTCTTAAAAACGGGTCAGTCGGCGTTTCAGGCGGTTCAAAATATTACAAAAACTCAACCAGAAGCGATAAGTTAAAGTTTTCTACCGAATTCTATTTATTTTAAATGTATCTAATTGTAAATTTAATTACTTCTTTTTAACAAATTCCGCAAAAAAAATATTTTACATGCATTTTAGCTACATAGATTTTAGTTTTTAGTGAAGGAATGAAGAAGTGATTAAACCGGTTAGTTTAACTAATGTTTCTATAAAAAGAGGCATAAATTTTGCGCAGGCAAATTCAGCAAATGTAACTGCACCTATAATGGGATGCGATACGGTAAGCTTTAAAGGAAGAAAAACCAGCAAAACAAAATTAAAAGAGATAGGAGACTCTGCAAAAATCAGTGCATCAAAAGTTTTAGACAGAAGCGCCGAGATAGCAAGGCAATACGGCTCAAAAGAAATAAAAGAAGAACATACACTTTTGGCTTGCTTAGAGGTTCTGGATAAATATATTGAAGACTTGGATTCCGGAGCAACTTATTACGGTGCGGAACAATCTTCAGATATGAGATATTTCATGGAATCCATATTTGATACGAAAATGTTCAAATCCGTCGAAAAAAGAAAAAAAATTAAGCCAATCATTAAAGATGAGATAAAAATCTTAAATGACATGATGGCAGCGGAAGGTAAAAAGAAAACAATCTCTAAACCCTCAATGAACCCTGACCACTTAACCACAATGTATGCAATCTGGGACCAAGATAAATTTGATGACAATATACCGTTTTCAGACACCCATATACTAAATGCTTCGTTATATTCCGATGATGATGAATATACCAAACGAGTTGCTCTTCCTTTCAGAAGAAAACTTCAAGAAACACTTATGTTAGACCATACAAAACTGGAAGATTCACCGCATTTAAAATTCTATGATGACAAAGCCAGAAATCTTTGGAGAAATTTGGCTGTCGGAACCAATATGTTTATCCTGCACGATAAAAATGTTAATCCGCAGTATTTAATTGACAGCTTTAAACACGTTATTAACGATGGTGAAAAATTTGGCAAACTGGATTCTGAAAATGTTGAAATTATCTCATTTAACAACAATGCAACAAATGATTATATTTCTCACAAAATAAGACGTGCGTCGGCTGACACTTCAAAAAGCCATGTATTTATTGTTCCTACGGGCAAAGACCAATTTAACTTTAGTCCAAGCTTGGAGGAAACGTTTAAAAAACCGCCAAAAGATTCAAAATTTGTAATTGTAAGTGAAAAAGACTTGTATTATCAAACCGTTGACCACCAAGGCGAAGACGAACCGTTTGCAGATTATGGTGAAGTTACGGTTCCAATCTTAAACACGGATAAAGCCAAACAAGTATTTAGAGACGAAGCAAAAGTTTTAACCAAAAAAATAAATAAAGAATTTGAACCTGAGGCTATTGATAAATGCGTTGAAGTTGCAGCAACACTGGCGGGCAATTATCCGGAAAAAGCGCAAAAAGTTATGGGCTTGGTTGCTTCTTATTACATTGATAAAAAAGACAAAATAACCGCAGATGATGTTGTGCACTACGTTCAGGAAGCAAAAGAAATATTTAAACCTGTTGATGCTGACAGCTCAATAGTTATGCAATTTGATACGGGTAAAAAATTGGATGATATGGTTGGCGCAAAGGGAACTAAAGAAGAAGCAAAATCCATTATCAGACAAATTAAAGAAAAAACAATAGGAACAAAAGGATATATTGTATATTCTCAAGACGGTTATCCCGGTGCAGGCAGACGCCACATGGCACAAGTTGTCGCAGGGGAGGCAAAAATTCCTTACATTGAAATAAACGCACTTGATTTTGGTACAAAAGATGTTGACTTGTTTGGCGGAGGTAATTTAACCCCCGAAGCTTCAATGAAAAAACTATTCAGCTTAGCCAAATCTCAAGCTGAAACAAATGAATCAAAAGCGGCTGTCTTATTCATAGAAAACTTTGAATATTTTTCAGTCGGCGAACAAGTCAGCGAATATCACCAGAAAGCAATGTCTCAGCTTTTAAGAGAAATGACAAATGCCCAAAAACAAGGACTTAATATTCTGGTTATGGGTTCTATGTCAGACCCGAGTGTTGTCGGCGAATCAATGATGAAATCATTCAAATTTATTGACGAAATCGAAGTTGAATCGCCTGCTTTTAACACCGATTCAAGAAAAGAAATCCTTGAATATTACATTAACAAAAAAGGAATTAAAATAGACGGTGAAACTAAAGAAGAAATTGACAAGGTAATTCAAAGCGCAGCAGAAACAACATCATATTTCCCTCTTGTTCAATTGTTGGCGTTTTTGGATAAAGCGCAGAATGTTGCAAACGAAAGAGGTAAAGAAAAAATTCAAAAAGAAGACTTCATTGAAGCTTTTCTTCAAATAACAACAGGAAGACCTTCTTACGAAAGAATGGAAGACCCGTCAAGTGAAATAATAAGCGCACATGAAGGCGGTCACGCCGTTACCGGCTATGTTATGGATAAACTTCTAAACAAAGAAGGTAAAAGCTGGCAGAAAAGCCTGAAAATTGACTTTATCACCCTTGATCCGAGAAGCACTTACGGCGGTGCGGTATACTTTAAAGAACCCGAGTCTATTATTTACACATTATATGACGTTTTGGGTGAGTTGGTAGTAGACTTTGGCGGTAATTCTTCAGAAAAACTGTTATACGGTTTTGACGGAAGCAGAGGCATCACAGCCGATATGAAATCTATGACACAAAGGTCTAAAGAGGCAATACAACATATGTGTCTCGGACCAAATGTGGGCAAAATTTCCATACAGGATACTCTGTTAGGCGAAATGGATATTTCACCTCAAATGAGAGAAAAATTTGATAAAGATATGGAATTGTTTGCAAATAACACAAGTGTAATTTCAGACAAAATTGTATGGGCTTATTCATCATTCATCAAAGAATTTGCAAACAAATACAAAGATAAGGTCGGCACCGGAGAATGCTTAATTCCTTCCGAACAGTTTGAAGCAGAGCTTGAAGAATGGATAAGCAAACAAACTCCCGAAAAACAAGAGGAGCTTAAAAAGCTTGAATCTGAAATCAGAAGCATAATGGAAAAGACCAAAAAAGGCGAAATGGTTCATGAAAATTAACGGCATCGGAATTAAGTTAAATCCAGGTAAGCACCGAGAACAGAAAACAAGTTGTGCAACATCGCCAATAACCTCGCACGGAATTGGCGCTTGCGACGTACTTAATTATATGAATATGACATCACTTTCATTCAGGGGTGATAAAATCTCGGGAGGCGACCTTCCTTTATACGGGAAAATATCACCAAAGAAAGCGACGTTTGAAGATACTATTGATAGAAACTATTTTAAATTGCCCGTAATTAAAACTAAAAAAGGCAACATGATTCAGGCGCTTCCGGATAAAACCCAGCTTGCTTGCGCAAAAAGCATATACGACGGTAACAACACAATATGTATAGCGCCGACAGGCACAGGTAAAACCGCTATTGCAAACTATGCAATAACAAAAAACATGAGCGAAAATAAAAAGACCATATATACAACACCATTGAAGGCTTTATCTAACGATAAATACAGAGAATTCAGCAAACTGTACGGAAGCGAAAACGTAGGTCTTTTAACAGGCGACATAAAGCTTAACGGAGAGGCGCCAATTGTTATTATGACAACCGAAATTTACAGAAACATGGCGCTTGATGCTTATTCTAAAGGTGATTACAAAAAATTTAACAATGTAAAATCAGTTATATTTGATGAAGCTCACTATATCAGTGAGAGTGAAAGGGGTAAAACTTGGGAAGAAAGTGTTATGCTTACTCCTCCGGATGTTCAAATTGTGCCGTTAAGCGCTACAATCGGCAACGGTGAAGAATTTACGGAATGGATTAAAAGCGTTACATCTTTGCCTGCGACATTAGTTGAAGCGGCTCCAAGGGACAGGCATGTTCCTCTTGTTTATTATAACTATGTGGAAAAAAGCAAAAATCACTTTGAGGAGCTTATAAGAGGCGATGTAAATATTATAAGCATTAAAGATAACTTCGAAAATGACAATCTCTCACAAAGACAAATCCGTGCAATAGATATGCTCGTTCAAAAGAGAACAAATCATGATGATGATTATCATGCAACTTATGAAGAACAAAAAATGGTAATTGATGAGCTTCTTGATATGGTTAATCATCAAGCGGTATCTCATCAAAAATTCTCAGGATTATTGCAAAAAAAATTCAGATTGACTCCTCTCCAATCACAAGAACTTGCTCAACTTTTGCTTGATTCCGATACAAGAAGTATAAGGGATTTTTGCGGTATTAAGCGCAGCAAAAGTGAAAAAAATAACTACAGAAATCTTATTGGTGCGCTTAAAAAAGAAGACAAGCTGCCCGCTCTTGTATTTATCTTCTCAAGAAGAGGGTGCAATCAGGCAACGGAAATTCTTGCAAATAGCGGATTAAATTTAACAACTAAAGAAGAAAAAGAAGAAATTAAGAAAATAATTGATGAATACAAGGCAAATGGCGTTTATCTCGGCAAAGAATTTAATGAAAACGAATTAATTCAAGGTGTGGCTTCTCATCATGCAGGCTTACTTCCCGCATACAAAAAGCTTGTTGAAGAATTGTTCTCTAAAAAATTAGTAAAGACCGTTTTTGCAACATCTACTCTTTCAGCCGGTATTAATATGCCCGCAAAAACGGTTGTTGTCACATCAATTGATAAACCGACAAAAAATAAAGAAGGTTTTATAGAATATGTACCTTTAACCTCAAATGAATTTCACCAAATGTCAGGGAGGGCGGGACGAAGAGGTATTGATACAATCGGAAACGTTGTTTTATACGATATCGGAAAAAGAGATGTCGAAATTGCAAAAGACCTTATATTAAAATCACCCGACAACGCAGAAAGTGCGTTTAGTCCAAGTTATTCATTTTTGCCGGCATACTACAAAAAGGTAGAAAACGATGACCTTCTTGAATACTTTGAACAAAATACTCTTAAGGTTTTTCAATCAGAAAACCCCGAGAAGGAAGCAAGAAGACTTAAATATGAATTTATAAAATACAGAGACGTGCTTTTAGAAAAAGGGTTCCTAACAGAAACGCAATATGGTTTCAAGCCCACACAAAAAGGACAAATGCTTGCAAAAGCCCATGGCTATAACGAGCTTACTCTTATTGACTCCATTTATTCTAAAAATCTAAAAAAATTAAATGCTCCCGAGCTTGCGGCATTTGCGGCTTCAATGGGTGCCGAGAAAGAAAGCGAAAATAAAGAAATCGAAGATATGATGTTCTTGAACTACTTAAAAAGAACAACTTCCGATGAGAACAGACAATCAGCACTAATTGATGTACTTGATGCGGCGCTTGAATATGATGATGAAACCGAATCGCTTGAACAATTAATGAGAACGAAAGTCAGAACAACCGAAGCGACAGGCGTTTTTGAAGCGGCACTTACATACGCTTGGGCAAAATCAAACTTAGAAGATGATGAAAAAAGCATTCAAAACTTTAAAACGCTGCAAAGAGAAATTATCGGAAAGAAGAATGCGAAAAACGGAATTTCTCCAAGCGTTGAAAGAGGATTTGAAGACGGCGCCGTATATGCTAAAATTGCAAAAAGCGTGGATGTATTAAAACAAATTATAAATATCTGCGAATTTGCAATTGAATCAGGCGACTTTGAAGACACAAGCTACTATAAAGATTTGATTGATACATCATACGATGCAATTGATTTAATCGCAAGACCACCCATATATGACATTAATGCAGTAGGAGCCAATGAGAATTAATCTTATTCAAAATATAAAAAACCTTAACTATCGACCATTAACGGCAAAACCTCATGGTTACATGATTAATTCGCTAAAAAATGATGTTTTTGAAAAATCCGAAGAAACATCATTCGCGGGTCACCCCTGCAAGGCAGACGCATTTAGGGTTAAGGGTCTATACAATATCCCTTGTCCTTGCTGCGGGACTGATATGGTAACAAACGCTCAGCTTGAAAAATTTATCAATGAAGTTGAAAACAGAACAGGTAGAGATTTAGCAGGCACTTTAAACAGGTATGAAAAATATTACAAACCTGTTGAAAAAGAAGTTGCCTTTGAAATCTCAAAATACGCCGAGCAATATCCAAAATTAAATATTTCTGAATTAACAAGAAAAATAAGTGTTGAACACAGGGAAAAACTTATAGAAGAACAGTCAGGAATTATTGAAGAATTAAAAGGGATGTCCTCTTTAATTAATAATGACGACGTTCGTAAGATATATGTAAAATACCTTGAAAGAAGCGCTGAAAATGTTCGCGAATTTAAGGATGACAGCTTCTTTAAAAGAAAATCGTTCTTGTCAGACTTGAATGAAATTTGTAAAAATTCAACTGACGAAAAAGGCTATGAAACAATCATGACTGCGGCATTTAAAATGCCGAGTTCTGTTGACAGTGCAAGCGCGTTTTTAATTAAATATGCAAGGAGAGGACAAGAAGAAATCGCAAGAAGATTATTAAATCCTTCATTGTCCACAACCGAACACGTTATCCCAAAATCAAGAGGCGGTGAAAATAACACAGGCAATTACATAGCAATGTGTGCAAAATGTAATTCAAGCAGAAGCAGCATTCCGTACGACGAATGGCTTGAAGGTCATCCCGATATGCCTGTTAATTTACAAAACTATCTTGATGAAGTCTCAAGAAGGATTAAAGAAAAAGCAATAAACGGATACGACGATTATCCCGATGATGTTGTAAACGTAATAAGAGAAGAATCAAAAGGGCAAATAGAGCTTGAAGTTAGAGAACTTTCAGCGTCCGATGATTTGTTTAAAGATATTCCTAAAACTTTAACAAAAGAAGAACGTCTTTGCGCAATGCAGAGAAGAATAGAGAAAAAACAAGAGGAATTATCGGAGCTTTATAAAATTGCAGACAAGTATGCAAATGACGAAGAATATCTTAATCTTTCAGAATACTTTGCTCTTAATACAGTTGTGGAAGCTTATGCAAAACGAAGACAAGCTGCATCTAAAAAATTAAGCGCGGCTAAACAATCTCAAAGTATTCAGGAAAACAGATATAAAAAGGCTGAAGAAATCAGAAAATCTCTTGAAACATGCGGACTTCATCCAAAAAAAATAATGAAACTAAAAGAAGATTTGAAAAAGGTTGAAGAAAGAATTGAAAAACATAGTAATGCCGCAGAACAAAGAGAAATAGCCGAAAAAGAATATAACGAAATCACGGAAGTGTATAACGAAAAGAAAAAAGCTCTTGAGGAACTAAAGGCAAGAATTACCCTTCCCGAGGATTACAATGCGGAAATTAGTGAAATAACAAAAAAACTTCAAGATATTCATTCTCTTAAAAGAGAAATTTATGCATTAAAAGAAAAAGTTGCACAAAAAGACGAAATTCAGAAAGAAAAAAATGAAATTCAAGCGCAAATTAAACAGCTGCAATACGGCATAATGTATACTCGTGAAGATATGTCCATAGATAAAAAACAAGAATCAAGAATACTTGCAAAATATGATTTGTTAACAGGTAAAATGGCATACTTGGAAGGCTTGCAAATACCGGATACGCTGGTTTCTTCCGCAAAATTACCAAAGGGTACAAAACCCGACTTTATTGTTAGGGAAGCTAAGAAATCAATTCAAAGCCAAATTGATGAAATGCTTGAAAATCCGATTGTAGAATGCAGATACCTTGAAGACCAAATGGAAAAATTGAAAGATAAAAAAGAAGATTGCAACTTCAGAATGTCTAAAATAGGAGATATAGAAAAACGACTTCAAACACTTCAAACGGAGCTTCAAGAGTACGAAAAAGATGATACTGAACAAAACTTGGTTGAAAAACTAAGGAAAGTAAAAAGCAGCAAAAATGCTGTTGAAACAAAAATTTATTATCTGAATATTCAAAAACAAATCAGCGTGCTTGAAGAACTTATAACTAAATACGTAAAAGAAATAAAAAGACTTGAAGAGTCAAACGAAGAATAATTAAAAGTTTTTCCTTTAAAAAAGACCTGAAAATTTCAGGTCTTTTTTAAGTGGTGCTCCAGGCCAGACTTGAACTGGCACTAGGGGTGAGCCTAATTGGATTTTAAGTCCAACGCGTCTACCTATTCCGCCACTGGAGCATATTAGTATAATTTGTGCCATAGAGGCACATCTTATGCTGTCTTGGAATATCTTTTATTCAATTGTAATATAAAAATAACTTTTGTCTAGTTATTTTCTTCTATAAGAGCGTTGATTTCGTCAACCATAACATCAGGGTCAACCCCGTGAACTTTTGCGCCTGCTTCAAGGTTTTCAAAACGCGCCGCTGCACAACCGATACAACCTAAACCATATTTTGCAAATACTTCTAAGCTTTCAGGGTATTGTTGAACGATTTCCAAAAGACCCATATCTTTAGTTACTTTTCCCATTTCTTGCCTTTCCGTTTGTTTTTCTTAAATAAATTATATATGAAAAATAAAAATAAATGCAACGAACATATCGGATTATATTCCATACGCAAAGACTATTTAAGAAGCAAAATCAGTTTCTCCTGCCGAGACGATAACTTTTTATCAGACGCTATTGGTCGGATTCAAAATTTTTATTTATCATTTTTCCAAAATCTGAGGGTTTAACGTCTTTAATAAAGTTTTTAAACTCAAGCATTTCTTCTTCATCTCTTTGAGAATTCGTTGTTATCCCGCCCTTTGATATAACCTCAGGTGAAACACAAATCGGAACATCCGCCCTTATGGCAATTGCAATTGCATCAGATGGTCTTGAATCAATTCTTATTGTCCCCCCCCCTTTTTTGAGAATAAGTGAAGAATAATAAGTTTCTTCCGTTACATCATTTATCTCAACGTGAGTCAATGTATAGCCTGTTTGATTAAATATATCTATAAACAAATCATGCGTCATCGGTCTTGAAGGCGGTATGTTTTCAATTTTTCTGATTATTGAACTTGCTTCCGCTGAGCCTATCCATATAGGCAGCGCAATTCTGTTATCTTTGTCATTTAATACAACAATAGGCGAACCTGTTCTTGTATCAAGTGCTATTCCCATTACTTTCATTTCGAGCATTTTGTTTCCCTCTTAATTAAATTATACTACAAATTTTTATTGTTTTGAAAATATGAACATGGTATGATTTTTTTATGCTTAAGGGACCGTTCTTATCTAAAAATTTTATAGGTTCAATTGAAAATTTTGATGAAAGCAAAATTGTAATGCTTGGGATGCCGATGGATTCAACCGTTAGCAATCGTCCCGGTTCAAGGTTTGCCCCTCAATCAATCAGGCTTGAAAGCATTGGCATTGAAACATATTCTCCGACTTTTGAAAAAGATATGGAAGATACCCTGTTTTATGATGCGGGTGATTTGGATTTGCCTTTTGGAAATCCCAAAAGACAACTTGATATTATAAAAGAAAACGTTGATTTTATATACAAAAAAGGCAAAAAAGTTTTAGGAATAGGCGGAGAACATCTTGTTACATACGGCGAAATCGAGGCTGTATGTGATAAATTTGAAAATCTCGCAGTTATTCAATTTGATGCACACACAGACCTTAGAGATGAATATTTAGGCGAAAGCTTGACTCACTCGGGTGTTATGAAGAAAATTGCCGACATAATCGGTTTTGAAAATATTGCTCAAATTGGTATTCGTTCAGGTGAAAAGCGCGAATTTGATATGATGAAAAAATATAATACACTTTTAAAAAAACCTGAAGAATTAAACAGATTTAAAGATAAAAATATATTTTTAACAATAGATTTGGATGTTCTTGATTCATCTTTAATGAGAGGAACAGGCACTCCGGAAGCAGGCGGTTTTACGTACAACGAACTTTTGCTCTGGTTATATGAACTTAGAAACTTTAACATTATAGGCGCAGATATTGTAGAGCTTGCTCCCGATATTGACCCCGGCAAGGTTTCAACAGCCGCAGCCTGCACTCTTATTCGTGAAGTTTTAATGCTTTTATAATTTTTATGCTAAAATCAAATTATGCTTAAACTTTACAATACACTTTCAAGAAAACTTGAAGAATTTACGCCCTTAGAAGGCAACAAAGTAAAAATGTATGTGTGCGGACCAACCGTTTATGATAAAGCGCACCTGGGTCATGCAAGATGTTATATTACCTGGGATATTTTATACAGATACCTTAAATTTTTAGGATATGACGTTACGTATTGCAGAAACGTTACGGACGTTGATGATAAAATCTTGAAAAAAGCCGATACGGAAGGTGCCAGCCCTGACGAAATAGCTGAAAGGTATTATAAATCTTTTTCAAATTCCATGAAAAGTTTGAACGTTTTAACTCCCGATGTTGAGCCAAGAGCAACAAAAACACTGGGCGAAATGATTAAAATGGTCAAGGTGTTGATAGAAAAAGGCTATGCGTATGAGCTTGACGGTGATGTATATTTTGATGTAAAAAAATACAAAGAATACGGAAAACTTTCTTGGCAGCCTATTGACGAACTTATGTCAGGCGCCCGTGTTGAAGAAAACGACAAGAAAAAATGTCCTTTGGATTTTGCCCTATGGAAAAAAGATGAAGTGCACGGCTATAATTCGCCATGGGGAAAGGGTCGCCCCGGCTGGCACATTGAATGCTCCGCAATGAGCAAAAAACACTTAGGCGATACCATTGATATTCACGCAGGCGGCGCGGATTTAATTTTTCCTCACCATGAAAATGAAATTGCACAAAGCGAATGCGCAAACGGTTGTAAATTTGTAAAATACTTTTTGCACAACGGATTTGTAACGGTTAACAAAGAAAAGATGTCAAAATCTTTGCATAATTTTAAAACAATTGATGATTTAACATCTGCTTATGACAGTAACACCATAAGATTTTTTATTATAACAAATCATTACAGAATGCCCGTTGAATTTAACGATGAAGCGCTTAACGCAGCAAAAGCAGGTGTTACAAGGCTTATCAATGCCGCGTCAAAAGGCAGTAAAGACGGAAATATAAACCAAAAGGCAGTTGAAGAATTTAAAGCTGCAATGGATGACGATTTAAATACATCAAAAGCGCTTGCCGTTTTATTTTCACTGATTAAAACAGGGGACAACGATACCTTAAGTTATCTTGCAGACATCTTGGGCTTTGATTTAACTCTTGCAAAAAAAGAGCTTACAAAAGATTGCGTGACAAAAATTGCAAAAAGGTTTGAATTGGATGAGAATGCACTTCCTGATGAGATTATGGCTCAAGTTATTAAAATAAGAAAACAAGCAAGAGATGAAAAAAACTGGGCTCTATCCGATGAAATAAGAGATATCTTAAACGAGTCAAACGTTATATTGAAAGATACAAAAGAAGGTACAAGCTGGGAAGTTAAGTAATGGCAGAACTATTTGTTGTCGCAACCCCGATAGGCAATTTGTCCGATATAACTTTTAGGGCGGTTGAAATTTTAAAAAACGTTGATGTAATCGCCTGCGAAGATACGAGAAACACAAGCACTTTGTGCGAAAAATACGATATTAAAACCCGCCTTATTTCCTATCACAAGTACAGTGAAAACCGTAGAGTCGACTTGTTTTTAGAATACTTAAAACAAGGCAAAAATGTAGCTCTTGTATCAGATGCGGGAACTCCTTTAATTTCTGACCCCGGAAACATATTAGTTAAGGAAGTTAAAAAACAAGGCTTCAAGGTCACTCCGATTGTCGGTGCCTGTGCGGTTATAGGGTTATTAAGCGCGATTGAAAGGGAAGGTGAAGACTTTAAATTTATAGGTTTCTTGCCAAAAAATGACACTCAAATAAAAGAAATTGTATCAAAAAATAAATGCGAGAATTTTGTCTTTTACGAAAGTCCAAACAGAATTTTAAAAACACTTAAGGCAATTTCAGAGGTTAATCCCTCTTTAGATATTGCCGTCGGACGTGAACTTACCAAAAAGTTTGAAGAAATAAATTCAGGCAGAGTTGATGAAATTTTAAAATATTATTCTTCAAAAGATAAAATCAAGGGCGAGTTTGTCGTTCTTGTAAGGGCAAATAAAGAAAAAACGGACGAAGCCCAAATTAGGGAAGATATTGAAAAGCTAAAAAAGCTTAAACTTACAAATAAAGATATCTCAAATATTTTATTCGAAATTAAGGGATATAATAAAAATTTAGTTAAGAGTTTGATTTAAAAAGGCCCCTTATTAAGGAGCCTTTTTGTTATGTTTTTTATATCTACTTGTAAAGCGGAGCAAGTTTGCTTTCTTGCTGAGGAATTTTGCCTTCTTCAATAGGTAAATAAATTCTGTAATCAATTTCGCTGAAACAATTATCAATTGACTCAATTTCTTGAAGTGCCTTTTCATCAATTGAATTTGCTTCAATCATATCAGCGATTTTTTCAAAGCGGGCAACGTGTTCTCTAAATCTGTCCGTTGCATAATCTTTTGCTTGCCATGTTGTAATCAAGAACGGCCAATCTGAACTTTGAAGCAATAAGTTTTCACGTGCCAATTGATTTAAAGCTCTTAGTAACAACTTATTGTCAGGTTGTTTTTCGTATTTTGCAACAACATTTGTAATTCGTTTTTCTGCCGCATGGATAATCGGCCACATCCACTCTGTTAAGTGGTTTTGCCATACCCAGAAGTGTCCGCCTTGTCCCCAAGAAGATTCAGGAATTTGAATAGCTTCTACCGGGGGATGTTCTTTTAGGTATTCACCTGCCGTCATCATCTGCACTTCAGGTAAATATTGGTGGAATTTTTTAATAACCTGTTTAATAAATTCAACACCTTCAAACCACCAGTGTCCGTATAATTCCGTATCAAACGAAACCATAACAAGACCTTCTTTTCCGTTATGCGCCATTTTATAATCATTTAACAAGTGATAAATTAAAGTTGTATAGTGGTCTGAATTTGAGTTAACCTGACTCATTGCAAGAACGGGGTCATACAACATCTTGTCGCCTAAATCGGTTGTTGAAGAAGTAATTCTCCAATAATGCATGCCTGAGTTGCAATCTTTTCTGTGAAATTCTCTGTAACAACCGTCTCCGGGGTATCCGTCGGCAGCTGACCAAACCTGAAAACCTGCTCTGTCGTTTCTTCCCATAACTGCAACCTGCGCATCCGGCAACCAATATGCTGAATATGTGTCATATCCTGTTGCTTTTCTTTCAGGCAGAGGAATATATTCAATGTTTCCGTAAACACCGATGCTCCTTCTGTTTCCAATTGAATTGCCGCCTTCAATAACATGTGATTCCGTAAAGAAGTATTCAATGTCATTGTTTTGCAGAGTTACTTCAATTGCGGGACGCCATTTTTTCTTTCCGTCTTTTCCGATGAATTCATAACCTTGACGGTAAGCGCATTCAGGAAGCCAGCATCCCTTTGCTTTTTTGCCAAAAAGTCTTTTAGTTGTATCCGAACCAACTTTAAATTGAGCATTTAAGTTGTTATCAGTTGCAAGAAGGGGTGAAAAACCGTGTGTTGCACCTGATGTTGTAATTTCAATACATCCTAATTCTTGGTATTTTTTAAAACCTGCAATAAGGTCTTTTCCAAATTTGTTGACAAAAAGGTTTTTAATGTGGTTAAACCAATCAAAATAGTATTTTGCCAAATACTTTAAGTGTTGACTGTGTGCTACTTCAGGGTCAGGGTACCTTTCCAAATCTTCTGAAACAGCTTTAATTTGTCTGTCTAAATAATCAATAAATCCTTGTTTTAAGTGCTCATCATTAAGTTGTTCAGCAAGAATAGGCGTGATACCGACTGTTAATTTTGCCTTAATTCCTTCGTCATATAATTCGGATATCATATTTAGTAGCGGAACATATGTTTCTGCCATACATTCGTATAAACATTCTTCACCGAACGGCCACATGCCGGCTTTACGATAAAACGGCAGGTGTGAGTGTAACATAAATACAAATTGTCCGACTGAGTTAGTCATATTGCCTCCAAAGCTTATAATAATCTATATTACTTATATCATAAACATAACAAAAATATAGTCCAAAGGTATTAGATATTTAGAATAATTTTTAAATTCTTAAAACCGCAATTTTTGTAAACCTGCCAGTGCAATCGGATTGGGGAATTTTTTCCTGAAAAATCATATTAAGTTTTTTAAAAAATATTAAAAAAAATCGATTGAATTGTTCGTATCGGGCAATTTTTTTGCAATGAAAAACTTAATTTATATAAGGAATATTATGATTAATTCAGTGGATCCAAACAAAAGATTATCATATGGTGCGGTAAAAGATGTTGTACCGCAAAATGTTAATGCCAAATTACCCCCCGATGTTCAAAACTATGACCCGAAAGAACAAGTTCAAGACAGCATGGTTGGCAGTATTTCAAGCGGTATTCTTGAAACAGACGGTATGAAACCATGGCAGATTGCTCTTAGCGTTCTCGGCTCCATAGGTCTTGTATTTGGTCTTAGCGCACTTTTAAGACGTTCCGTAAAAAATAACCAAATCTTTAAAATGGGTGAAAAATTAGATGACTTATATAATGCCCTAAAAGATACAAAAGGTGCTAAAGCTTTATCAAAGGTGTCTGACTTTTTCAAAAAAAATGTTGGTGAAAAATTTAAAAAATCATCTTTGGGTAAACTTTTCGCAAAAGATTCTTCAGGCATGAGACCAAATCTTATGACAGCCGAGCTGACTGTGGCTAAATCTCAGCTAAGGGGAAGCAAATTTGAGGCATGCGATGAGATTACCGATGCCCTTCAACAAATGTTAAAAGACGGCGAAGCAGCAAATGAGTCTAAAGAAATTATTGGCAAAACAGCAAATATTTTGAAAAAGCCCATTTTATCCCTTAAAAATTTCTTTTTGGATAAAATAGCCCCTAAAATCGGCTATGTAAAAAAAGGCGGAACACGCTTTAAAGGTGAAGAAGGTCTTAGAGATTTAATTAAACAGGCAGGTCATGAAGGCGAAGCCGACGATTTAATTAAGCTTCTTAAAAACTATAACGATAATCCAAAAGATATGGAGCTTAAATTTATGGTTAAAGATAAATTTATGCCCATATTTAAAGACTTCTTTGGTATTAACAAAGAAGGAAAAATATCTGAAATTATGAACGGCGCAAGAAACAAAGACTTTATGCAAAGGGTTAATCTGGGACTTACACATGAAGTTGATATGCTTACTGCCGTTAAAAACATGATGATACTTGACGGACAAGGTGCTAAAACTCCTTTAGGAAGGGGTCTTCAAAAATTCTTGCTTAAGGCGGTTGAGGCTCCTACAAACGGTGTTATAAGCCGTTCAAAAATGGGTCTTATAATGGCCCTTACTATTTATGTCGGTATCATGAACAAAATTCAAAAAGCTCCAAAAGGTGAAAAGATTGCAACTGCAGGCGACGAAATCACAACGGATATTGGTGCATATATGATGCTGCCGGTTAACGCAAGTTTAATGTATGGTTTGGCTTCTCTTAAAAACCTCGGAGTTAATGACGTTAAAGGTTACAGAACACAATTAAAAAATTTAAATCAAAAATTCGCGGAAGCAACAAGCAATATCGATAAACAAGCAATTATAAAGGAATTTAAAGAGCTAAAGAGAAATACTTACGGAAAATCTCCTATATGGCAAAAATTAGCCAGAATTCCGGGGCAAATAATGGCATTCGGTCTTGAAAAAGGACCGGGACAAACAAAAATCAGAGGCTTTGCAGGTGGTGCATTAAGACTTATCACAATGTTATTTGTTTTATCTCCTATGCTAATTAAGCCCATAAGAGCTGCTGCTTCAAAAGTGTTTGGCGAAACAACGGAATACAAGAAAGAAAAAGAAGAAGCAAAAGCTAAAAAAGCTGAAAAGGAACAACAAAAAGAACTTAAAAAAGTCCAAAAACAAAATCCGCAAGCCACAATTCCAATGAGCGAACAGGAGCTTACTCAAAAGCTTATGGAAAACCCTGAGGTTTTACAAAAATTACAAAATGACCCCGAGTTATTACAACAAGTTTCAAATAATCCTCAAATGTTAATGGATATGCTTGCTCAAAACGCTCAAGCTCAACAGCAGGCGCAAATTCCAAATAATGCAAATAATACAGTCAGCCCTGCGCTAAGACAAAGAATGAATATGGCGCCTCAAAGCGCACAAATTCCAAATTATACAAACAATGTTCAAAATTACAACGTATTTAATTATCCGCTAAATAATAATGCGCCTCAAAGCGCACCTGCGCTCCAGAAACACTCAAACAGCCAACCTGCTGCCGAGCCTAAAAGAAAATATGTGCCTTCTTCAAAGCCCGCTCAAGTTAGTGCATCTGAAATTACTGCGGAGCAAAAAGCAAATATTGACAGAGCCTTAATAAAAGCAGATGAAGCTGAAGCTTCAGCAACAAGTGTTTTATAATTTTCTTATTGAATATTCACAACCGCAATATTGTTGTCTGTAAAGATTTTTTTCACGTGCAATTTGTTGTGTGATTTTAAAGCCGTTTTCTTTTTTAAAATCATACTTTAAAAAGGTAAGCCCATATTCCAAGGCAGCTTCTTCGCCTGCCATAAATATGTCGGATGAAATTTTATGAGGACTTACTGTAAGCGTTGTTGCGATATTTGAAATCCCAAGTTCAACGGCCTTTTGAGCTGTTTTTTGAAGCCTTAATTTAAAGCATTTCAGACATCTTTTACCCCTTTCGGGTTCATTTTCAAGCCCTTTAGAAATTT
Source organism: Candidatus Gastranaerophilales bacterium (assembly GCA_947594025.1). Lineage (GTDB taxonomy): Bacteria > Cyanobacteriota > Vampirovibrionia > Gastranaerophilales > Gastranaerophilaceae > SIG30. The sequence continues at coordinate 551 of CANQDZ010000014.1, read as the reverse complement.
TATAAAAATCGTCAAGAGAACTCTTTTCAAAAATAGTATCGGGTGCCACCTTGATTAATTCATCAAGGCGTCTTTGTTGTTCTGCAATAGGATAAATGTTTGGATTGTAAAAATACGGAATAACTTCATATCCTTCCAAAGACAACTTATTGAAAGGATAAGAAAAACATACCGCACAACATGTATGAAGTAAAACTTTATTTTTCGTCATCACGCAAATGCCTGTTGTAAGCTTGTTTTGTTTTTTTCAACAGTTCATCATAGGGCATAGCACCTTTATATAAAATATCATCTATTATAAATGAAGGCGTAGCGTCAATTTTATTATTGATTGCATATTCAATTTGCAAAAGCAGTTCGTCGTATGTTTCTTTCGAATATGCATCTTTTTTCAGTTTTTCGACATCAAAACCCTTGTCTTTTGCAAGCTTCCAAATTTCCTCTTCGTTTGAAGGTCTGTTATCATAAATTAAATTTGCCATACCCCAATAATTATCCTGATTTTTAGCCGCAATCGCGTACAGGGCAAGCAGGCAGGCACCAGGGTGAAC
>CANQDZ010000013.1 GCA_947594025.1 Candidatus Gastranaerophilales bacterium | reverse complement strand
CATTATATAAGACAGATAAGATTTTAACCGTTTCGCCCAGATATGCGCAGGAGATTTTAGGCGGTGAATTTGGCGAAGGCATGGATTATACGTTAAGAGGGTTAACATACAAAATTAAAGGCATCCTGAACGGTACAAGCTACGATAAGAAAACGTTTAATGTAAAAGAAAAAGCAAAATATAAAGAAGAAATTCAAAAGTTATTCGGTTTGCCTCAAAATCCAAACAGACCCCTTATTGCGATGATTTCAAGACTTGTTTACCAAAAAGGGCTTGACCTAATAGATGTTGCAAAATGGGCAATGATGGAGCAGCCCGCAGATTTTATATTTTTAGGAACGGGCGAATACGGATATGAAAGAATGCTTATCTGGACATCCAATAATTCGCCAAATATAAGGGCTTGGATTGACTTTAAGGCGGATTTATCGGAAAAGATGTACAAGGCTTCAGATATGTTTTTAATGCCAAGTTTATTTGAACCTTGCGGAATTTCACAAATGATAGCTTTAAAATACGCTTCAATTCCTATTGTAAGAGCGGTAGGCGGACTTGACGATACAATTATTTCTTACCCCGGTGAAAACGCAAACGGATTTAAATTCTTAGGATATGACGCTCAATCAATGGTAAATGAAATAAAAAATGCTATCTGGACGTATTACGACAGAAAAGACGACTGGAAAAAATTAACCAAAAATGCCCTTAAATCTAAGTTTACCTGGGAAAATTCCGCACATGAATACAAAAAAGTGTACGAAGAAATAACAGGCAGATAATTATTTTAATTTAAGTTCAATTTTCGCCTTTTGTTCAGCTTCTTTAATTGCAGGGTTTTCTTTGTCGCCGCCCTTCAATTCTCTCCTTTTAATTGCAAGCATTGGTTGGATAATACCCAAAAATAAAACAGAAATTGCTATATTTCCAAATATTGAAGCAATTTTAAGCGCTTTTGTCGTTTTCATGTGCTTTTTAATATCTTGAACGGGCATTTTATTTACAAAATTTTCGATAATGTCAATCTGGCTCAAGATTTCTTCCGGATCCATGTATTTTAGAGCATCAATTTTACTTTCTGCCGCATTTTTTAAATTCTTACCGTTTATAAGCTTTTTAAAGAAAGATGGGTTTTCTCTTGTCGGCACGACACCTGATTTTTTAAGCGTTTCAACAAGTGCATTTCCCTGGTTTTCCCAAATATAATCAAGAACTTCAACACCTTGTTTATTTGTTGTCTTAAAGTCTTTAATCGCATTTTTTAAAGAGCCGTCTTTAACCGTTTTAACAAATTCATCATCTGCAAGAACCTTATAATCAAGGTTGATTGGTTTTTTAAACAGTTTTTCGGATAATTTTTCAAGACCTTTTTGAATTGGACCCGCCAAAATGTAGAAGAATGAAATTACTGAAGCTTCTTTAAATAAGACTTCCCCTCTTTCGCCCTTTCTTGCTTTTACAAGTCTGGTACCTGAAATTGCGCCATCCAGAATAGACATATTCCAAACCGGATTATACATAAAGTTAGCTAAAACGGAAGCCGCCCCTTTAAAACTTAGGTTTTCTTTTTTATTAGCGCCCATAAAATAATTAAAATCAGCTTTCTCTTGAAGATTTTTTTGGACAACCTCGTCGGATAGAAGTTTTTCTTTTATTTTATTTTCGGTTGTTTTTTGCTTTAAGTGAATAAGCCCTGAAAGTGCCGCCATAGAAATAGCGGTTGAGGCAATAAATTTTCCTATAAATAAGCCTTTTGCAAGATTTTTATTTTTTAATACTTTTTCAAGTTCGGGCAGCTGGTCTTTCGCATAAACCTTAGCCTTTTCCAGAGAGTATTCAAGGCTGTCCGATGCACCTTCTTTTAATTTTTTGATGTCAAAATCTGGATTAATTTTAGCCGCCTTATAAACGGTCTTATCTATAATTTTTTTCATAAAAGGAATACCGCAAACCCAAACAATACCCGTGCCGTATTCTTCTATTGCTTTCTCTTTGCCGTCGTGTTTTCCGCCATTTTTGCTGTAAACTAATGTGGTTGCCGTATCTTGTGTGACATCTTTTACCCAAATCGGTAAAACTGAACCTGTACTGTTCCCTAATTCTGATATTAATTTTGTTGTTAAACTTATCGCCATTTTTTCTCCTTACACGATTAAAAAACTACAATCCCCATATCAAGTTCATCAAGCGTTGAACTTGAACGTTACGTCGTGTATGGCGTTGTTTTGTTACGATATGTTTCACAATACCTTCCTTATACATATATAAAAAACACGGGGTCAAAACATGTTGCTAAAATTAAGTGTATTTTTTACATATATTCACATATTAAAACATAAACCGATTTTTTGCAAGAGGGAGTTCAAAAATCGCAAAAAAAAGGGAGTTTTAAACCTCCCGTTTCCCCATTAAACTTTTAATTAGCTTATTTTTGTTCTCAACACTACTGAGTTTTAATTCAGTAATTACATGATAGAACAAATTACCCGCTCTTGGCAATTTCTTAACATAATTCAAAGATATATTTACATATTACACATGTAGAACCTCTATATATGCCCTTTTTACGGGGGTTTCCATATGTAAAGCTATTTTTACATAAATATTTCTTAACGTTATGTATAAAGAGGCAAAAAAGCAAGCATATGTTTAATTTTACCAAAATTTTAAAAAATAATTATCTTATTTTTTAACAAGAAAAACTGCCGAAATTTAAAAGCTCGGGCATGAAAAATTAATTCATTTCTCCTTTAAATGTAACAATTGAGCTTGGAATATCCATAATTTGAATACTGCAATCAAAATATCTGTCGCATGCGCTTGTATTGCGCGAACAGTTAGTAATGCTTTGTTTTTCGCTCTCGGTTAAGAATTCATCCGCAATACCCGTAATACAGGCTGCTTCGCCGTAACTTACGCCATCTTTTGCCTCATCGACTATTTTATATGTTTCAACATAGGTACTGTTTTGTTTTTCCCTTTTTGTAATAACCCTGAATTTTGTAATATCCGTTGAGGTTAAAAGAGCGGGGGTGACAGGCACGATAACGGCTTCATCTTTAAATATTCTGACCGTAAAAATATCAACTCCCGATTTATTTTCGCCTTTTTCATCGTTAACATCAAAGGTAAAATCAATATACGGGTGTTTTATATTATCGGAAGGCGTCTGCCAAGCGCCCGTAAAACCTGATACGGAAACTCCGTTTGCCATGACAAAATTTTTATCTTTAGTGTTGCAGCCTATTTCTTTTTTAAGGTTAATTGTATCAATAAATAGCATGCAAACATCGTTAACGCTGTCGCCATAACTCCAAGAGCCTTTTGAGCGCTGTTCCGCCAAGAGAAGCTCATCAACTTTTTGTAAATTGTATATTGTTGCCCTTATCTTATAATAATCTTTATTAAGAATTTTTGGACGTATAACCCCTACAAGACTAACCAGCACAATTCCTATTATAGCAAGTGCAAGAATAATTTCGACAATAGTCATGGCTTTTTTTGCGTGAGTCATATGGTCTCCTTTAAATGTTCTAAACAAGAGATGTAATCCTCAAAATCCATTTTAACATTAATTTTCATTTTTTGGCTATCTATATTTAATGGTGTTTTATTTTGAACGGTATAAACAGGAATATTATTTCTGACACATGCCAAAACCCCTTTAGAACCAAGTGCTGACCTTGGAACAACAAAACCTTTTATATCTTTATATGAGATACCGTTTTCTTTTGTTATTTTGGGCGCAAAACTAAGCCCCTTGATAACACAGGGAAGATAAGTAGAGGAAATAACTTCGGAGGCAACTTTTTTATTTTCTCTTTTAAACGAAATATCAAGCGTATCAAAAGCAGGCGAATGAGCGCACATAATATTAAATTCTTTAACCAGAAGGTGAGAAATAACAGCCTCTACACCGCCTATAGGGTCAGTACCGTTACCGTTTGTATAATTTATGTCGTCGGCTTCTTTATAATTTTGGAAAAAACAAACTGCCGCAATGACATCTGCGCCCGATTTAATCAAACGTTCTGCGGATTTCAAAAGTGTTTTTGGATTTTTTATATTTCCTGATGAAATATTTGAAGTCTTATCTATTGAAAACTCAATTCCCACTTCTTCATCCGTTATATCGTAAGGTAAAATGTCATATCCTTCCACAATTTGAAGCGCATTCAAGGTGTTTATATGAACATTTAAAATATCGTTTGGAATTGATTTATCGAAAATAACGCCTATTTTGTTTTGAACCGTCACTTCCTTTAAATTTATCTTTCCTGCCAAAAATTCATCGAGAGCATATCCTTCGGTATAGAGCATATTTTCGTTAACAGCGCTTAAAATTCCGCCGTTTACGGCATTTGGATTGATAATAAGTTTAAAATATTTAGAAAATTCCCTTGCAATGTAACCGAAATCACCCGCATAACCGCCAATTTCAAGCCCTATCCCCGTTGGTATGGAAACTGCCAAATACTTATTTTTCATATAAAAATTATATTAAATTATTTGAAAGTTGGCAAATAAAACCCTGATTAAAGGTAATATAAAAAAGTGCTATACGTTAATAGTCCATTTTCCAACCTGCTTCCATAACACGACCGGCACAACCTTGACCCTTGCCGCTTGCGTTACAAGCCATACTTGAAGAATCATTTGCCCAATAGCTTGCGCAATTTGCCAAATCATGATAATCGCAAGACGCGCCAAGAACGGCATGGTCAGCACCGCCATATGGATATAACATTCCGTCATTTCCGAGGAAAAACCAAAAAACGTCACGACCGTAAGTGTTAGGCTCTTTTAATCCGTTTACATCAATTAACATTACTCCCACGTAGTCCCAAAGTTTTGTTAGTGTGTTTTTATATTGCTGGAACTCTTTTAAGGTTCTGCAAGTATTTGATGCCGTAGGACAGTCCACTGTGTGAGCATTTTTGTTAAACATGTACCAGAGCCAAGTTCCATCTGATAATAAAATGCCGTTAGATATGCCGCTTGCGCTTTCTCCGTTTAGAAATTTTGTTGCGTATGGTTCAGGCAGCTGCCCTGCATCATATGCCTTATAGATATTAAAGTGTTTCTTAAATTCTTGGAAAAAATCCCCGTTCATATTTTGCGCAAAAACATAAGTGTAACCGCTTGGGAATTTAGACCAAAGGGTTGTATCTGTCATTCTTGTAACACCTTCTTTTGCCATCATAGTTTTAAATGCGCTATTAAAGGATGAATAAGATTTCTTTAACTGTGTTACATACATCTTTTTTCGATAATTTGTTACAACGGTAGGAATTGTTAATGCTGCAACAACCCCTATTATTGCAAGCGTAATCAACACCTCTGCCAATGTAAAAGCCCTAAGTTTTTTCATATTTATCACGTTATACCTATTTTTCATTTTATTTTTTTTCTTCCTTCATTCTTAAATAATCTTTTAAAGATGTTACTATAATCAAGTTGGGATGAGCAACTATAAAATCATCAAGGGCAATTTTCATGTTTTCAATATTACCCAATCTTTCATCAATAAGTGCTACAACAATTGTATTTAAGGGATTTTCATTATTTTGAATATATTCGCTTCTTTTGGATTTTAAAATGTTTTGAAGCTCAAAACTTGTAACCAAATTTTTATAGAAAGATAACTGCATACAATCTTGTTTTATTGCACTTTCAAAAGAGATTTGTGCAAAATGCGCAAAATCAGCGCCGTCTTTAGGCAAATTGTGTTCCTTTTGTATTTTTGCAAGCCCTAAATACGCAGTTCCCAAATTATTATAATAAATGGCGCTTGTCTGGTGATTTGGGTTTATTGCGATTGCAATCTTAAATTCCGCAATTGCAGCAAAATAATCTCTGTCTTTCAAATATAAAATGCCTGAATTATTTCTTTTTTGAGCATTTTTCTCTGCGTCAATAGGATAAGTTTTTGCACTCAGATAAGACAGATTTAAAAACACTATAAAAAATACAATTAATATTCTTTTAAATAACAATTTCCATGTTCTCCTTTGAAAAAATACATTGTGGAGAAGTTTTTTCATATGTTTTTTCTAAATTGTTTAAAAATAAATCATTATAATTTGGATCATAGTGGAAAAATACAAGTTTCTTTGCATGTGACAACCTTGCATTTTCAAGCGCCATCTCGTATGTTGAATGACCAAAACCCTGTTTTGATTCAATCAAGGATGTGTATTCTTCCGTTGTATATTGCGCATCATGGATTAAAACGTCAGCATTGTACGCAAATTCGATAAATTTTTTGTCGCCGCCCTCGTAGCTTTCTTTGTCAGTTGCATAAACAAGAGTTTTACCCCCGTATTGTATTTTTACTGACAGACATCCGTTTTTTGGGTGCGCAAAAGTCTTATCAACGGTGATTAAAACGTCATCTTTGTCAAGTTTAATCTTGGACAGATTTTTTATGTTTTCAATAACCGTTTTCTTATTTTTATTTATAATGACGGCTTCTCTTTCCGTCAAATTATTCACACTCATCTGACAGCTTACATCTTCAAGTCCGAGAGGGAAAACTTTATCAAACAATACCTGCGATAAAGTTGTCTTTAAATCTTCTTTATTTAAAGGGAGACCAAATATTTCAATATCGGTATATTTGTTGTAAAGAGGCTTGAAGAAAGGAAGCCCCTGAATGTGGTCCTGATGAAGATGAGTCAAGAAGATATACGCTTTGACGGGCGTTCTTTCTTCAGGATTATTGCTGCTTAAAATATGTTCTCTTGCAAGTTCTTCCCCGAGGCTTATAATTCCGCCTCCCGCATCTAAAATGATTAAATTTCCGCCAACATTCACCTCAACGCAGGAGGTGTTGCCTCCGTAGTGCAGAAAATCACCGTATGGTGTAGGATAAGAGCCTCTTGTTCCTCTAAATTTAACCTTAAAACTATTCTCCATTTTTACTTTTCCTTTTGAGTTTCTTTTTCATTATGGTTATAGTTCGTGATTGGTCTTTTGGGGTTCCTAAAAATGTTGAGTACGCAATCGTGGTTGCTTTACTTTCATTTTTAACATTTTCAAGCGTTGTTTGATAGAAATAAAAATCGAATATAACTCTGTCTTTATAGTTTGTAATATTAACCGTCCTAAATGCGTTAGGATAGGTAACAAGAGAGGGGGTTGAAACATGAATTATATTATCTTCCTGAATAATTTTTGTTGTGTGATAGTGACCGGAAAATATTGCAATTGGCATATTATATTTTTTCAAAATTTCCATATACTCATCTGCGTTTAAAATCTTATGGTTTTGAGATTCAAATGGTTCAACAACGGGAAAATGCTGGAAAATCAAAATAATTTTATCTTGATTACTCTCAAGTTCTTCATCTAAAAATTGAAGCTGTTCCTGAGAAATTTTTCCGTTTGAAGTTCCTGTTTCTGATTGCGTTAAGTCAAGCACAATCATTCTGTAATCAGGTTTTGGAGTTATTGCATAATATGTTTTATCAAAGGGGTAGTTTTTGTTGTATTTTTTAATAAGGTCTAAGACTTCATCCCCGTTTAAATATTCGGTTTTTCCTTTTGCCATGTCGTGGTTACCGAAAGCCATTAAAATCGGATAATGAGATTTTGCCAAGATTTCAAAATAATCCTGCCAATATTGAGCAATGGGTTCATCAACCATATCACCGGTAAAAACAATAAAATCAATATCATGCATTGTGTTTATCTGTTTAATTGCGTCGGTCAGCAGCAATTTAGAACTTGCAAGCATTTTATAACTTGTGTTTTGTCTTTCCGAAATATGGCTGTCGGATATTTGTACAAACTTTAGAGTAATATCTCTGAAAGAAAACGCAATTGCGCTTGATGTAACCGTCAAAAACGCCAGAAATGCAATTAATAAGTATTTTATATTGTTTTTTTTCATCTTATATAAGTTTGCTTAACCTTTCTATTGAGTCTTTATGGGCTTCCGCAAATTCAGGTCCTCTGGCTTGAATTGCACAAATAAGAGCCTTTGGAAGATTTAGAGCATTGCCGTTTTTTAAATTTTCCGCATATATTTCTTTAAAATCGGATGGAAGTCTTAATGACCAGTTTTCATCACCTGATGTACCCGGTTTATTGTAAACCTCATTAATTCCGAAGAAATCAGTGAAGAAAATTTGGATATTTTCAGCCGTTGAAGCAAAAATTTCAACAAGTTTTGCAAACGCAAGAGCCTGACCGTCCGTATATAGCTTATGTTTAATTTCTTCGCTGTTTTCAAAATGATTAAACATATCTTCCATTAAATTTTTAACATGGGGGTCAACTTCTTTAGTGTTTACAACGCTATCAGCCCATTTTCTGATTGGTTCATTATCATGTGTGCCAACCATTGCCCAGCTGTGCGGAGTAATATTTTTGCATCTGTAAGGATGGTCTTCTTCTTCCGCAACAACAAATTGAACAAGCTTCATACCTTGAAGTTCATATTTTTCCATGACCTTTACTACGGGATATGTTAAAGTTCCAAGGTCTTCCGCAACAATTGCGTTTTTATCAAGACCGCTTTCATTTGCGGCTGCAATAACGATTTTTTCAAGCATTAGACCGTATTTTTCAATCTGGGCATCGTTTAATTTTTTAACCCATTTTTCTTTATCGGGCTTAACTTCCAGATTTACATCGTCCATTGTTGCAATTGAAAATTTGCTCAAGAAAATATGGTTTGGAGAAGAATAAAGCCTTCCTGCTCCTTCTTCAACCTTTGGAAGGGCGTCTTTTTTGTATACCCAAGGGTCGATAAGACCTACCGTGTGGTCAATTCTGACACCGCCGGGGTTTTCTTTAAACATTTTCAGATACAATTTCTTAAGAAGAATACCCGCAGGACCTAAAGAGCCGTCTTTATTAAATAACTTTTCAGGGTCAACAACGGGGAAACCCCATGCCTGACCGTCTTGTGAAAAATAATCAGGGGGACAGCCAAGCGCCCAGCCTTCTAAAAATAATGATTGATATGCCCAACAATCTCTGTCGGAAAATGCCACTTGTCTGTCTGCAATCATTTTTATATTATGCTCTTTTGCATATTTTCTTGTTTCATCGGATTGAGATGAAGCAATAAACTGCTCTAATTTATATTTTTCAATAACGTCGGTGTATTTTTTTGTAATTTCTTTTATTCTTTTATCTCTTGCTTTTTTGTCCGCATTTTTAAATAAATTTCTGTCGAGCTCATATTCCCATTGAGGCCAAAAATCCGATTTATTTTCAATTGAAAGTGCCTCATATAATGCATCATTATCCAGCCAGAAACTATTTTCTTTTTTAAATTTTGAAAATTTATGTTTCATACTCCATGAAGCATTTTTTTCAAAATTTTTATAAGCTTCGCTAAGTGCTGTTTCGTACGCGTAACAAGCGTATTGATAAGCCGCTCTTGATTCGTCTTTTTGAGGATTGGAGTCAACTATTTTTTTATATGTTGCTTCGCTTAAAATATTTTTCCATTTATCTGTCGTTAACTCCTTTAAGTCAATAAACAACGGATTTTGTGAAAAAATTGTGCCTGTATACGGACTTGCATCGCTTGTTTTTGTTTTTCCGTTAGGACCCAATTGAATTGCATTAAAAATGCCTGATGCAAAGTCAATAATTTGCTTTCCCCCTTCACCGTTATATGTGCCAAAGCCTGTATTTTGTCCTTTAGGTGACGGGAAGCTGACCCCGTGCAAAATAAGTGCTAAATTTTTCTTTCCCAAAACTTTTAAGGCTTCTTGAACAGCCAATTCATACTCGGTTGTCTTTTCTTTATCTTTTTCTAACAGCATCTAAATAACCTTTCCTGACAAACTACAACACTAATATTCTTTTATTCCTCTTTTGTGTAAATATTCTTTTACGGTGTTCAGAGAGCTTTGAACAATTCTTGTAATACGGGATGATGAAAGCCCGACTTGAGCGGCGATTTGCTTAACTTGCATATTTCTGTAAAATCTGTATTCAACAATTGTTCTGTCTTTTTGAGGAAGCTTTGCGATTGCCTCTCTGATAATTTTTCCAAGCTCGGAAATTTCAGCTTTTTCATCGGGCAAAGCTGAGGGGTCTTTGATAAAATCAAACGGAGAATCATTATCGGATGAGGCAGAAGCTATGGAATCAATAGATAAGATTGTTTCATAAACAGCTTCTCTGACTTTTGTGGGCGTAATATCTAAGGCATACATTTCGCCTGAGCTATTAGCACTTTCCGCCTCGTCGCTATCTTCCGCCTTATGCTTCAATGTATACCATTTATAACGGTTTCTGAGTTCATTTCTTATTGCCCATCTGACGGCGGTTGCAATGTATGAGGAATTATATTTTTCAAGCTGTTCGGGGGTTTTATCTTTAATTAATGTTTGAATTGCAATAATACCGATTGAAACTAACTCCTCACAATCAATCATGTGAGAAGGGATACGCCTGTATTCAACACGCGCAACTTTTTGAATTATATCTAAGTAATCTTGTATTTTTGATTGCAATTTTGGTGTCACTTTAGTATCTTATAAGTCACTTTAATTGTACTATCAAATCATCTTTAATGCAAACTTAATCAAATAAACGGTGTAGAAAGATTTCTCTCCGGACCGTCTTTAAAAATATCTTGCTTTTTAAATTATAAGATGATATATTATCTCTAGTAGATGGCAGTTAATTATATTTTAGATAAGTTGCTCTTAGAGCTTAAAGGTTTTTGTGAAATACAATTTTAACAACAAGTACATAAAAGACCATGCAACTGCAGGCAGTTGGAGACGCGGTTATGAATATTTTCAACAGAGTCAGGTTGAAGAAATAACCTTTAATGATGATATCGTAACGGGAAAAATCAAGGGTAATTATAAATCTTTTTATGAAACGACTATCAAATTTACAAAAAAAGGAGTAGAACCAACCTGTACCTGCCCTTTGGAAGAAAAATGGTGCAAACACGCTGTTGCCCTCGGTTTAACTGCTCTAAAAAATCATTATTACGATGAATATTTATATGAAAAAGAAAATATAGAGCCCGTTTTTTATGATGAAGACATCCCGATGTATGAAAATCCGCAAGGGCATTATATTTTTCACTTTAACCCAAAAAGAAGACAAAACTTTTTTTCAATTCTTGTTCAAGATAGAGAAACAAAAAGAATTATAAGAGACTTAGAGGGTATCTTTAAAAAATTTTTGGAGAAACAAAAAACAGAAGAGGGATTTGAGCTGAATAATGCAGAAAAGCTTGAAGCAAAGATGTTTCACCTTCTTTTAAAACAGTCGAGGCTGGATAAAAAATCAGGCTGGTATGATGTTCACATTAACAAATTTGATGAATTTTTTGTAATGCTTTCTAAAATGGAAGATGTGGTTGACGCAAAAACTCATAAGAAAATAAAGTTTACGGATAAAATATGGAATTTGTGCCTTTCCGTTAATGTTTCTTACATAGGAAACGTTCTCCTTTCTTTATATTGGAAAAGGGGCGATTACGAAGAAATTTATCCGTTTGAAGAAATAAGATATTTTTCAAGACAATTAAAATGGGGAAGATATAAAGACATAATTTTTCCAACCGATGTACAAGTTTCAATCCTGCCTCAATATTTAATTAAATCATCTTTCACCGATATTAAAGATGCGGAAGGCGGAAAGTTTGTATATGAAGAACTTCCAAAACTCAGAAAAATGATGGAAGTTAATATGTCTGAGCAAATGGAAAAATTGAGCTTTGAAAAAAGACCGCCAAAATGTATTGTAGAGTTAAGTATTGACTATGACCAATCTTTAAAGGCTTCTCTTGATTTTGAATATGACGGAGTACGGGTTCAATACTCAAAAAATCCAAAGAACCCTTATGTAACCGTTAAGGACCCTGCAAAAGATTTATTATACTGGGTGAAAAGAGATTTGGAATTCGAACAAAAAGCTTATGCAATGCTTTTAGCTTGCAGATTTGCCCCGACTCAAACAAACAATTTAGCTCTTGAAAAAGAAAACGCAATTGATTTTTATAACTATTACATGTCCCATGCCGGAGACGGCTGGGAATTTATAGAAAAAGACGATTTAAGCTTCTATAAAATTGCCCAAACGGAACTTCAAATTTCAGCGGATATTGACTTTGCGGAAAACACGACGGATAAGTTTGAAATTGAGCTTTACGGCGAGGTCGGCGGAGAAAAAATAGAGTTTGATAAAATTCAGGATTTGGTTTACGAGGGAACAAAATACTATAATTCAAGAGAAAAAGGGCAGGCCCTCATTCCTTCTGATAACATTTATACATTGATGAAATCATTTAACACTTATGACGTTTATAAAAATGATGAAAACAAATTTATCGTAAAAACATACAGGGCAGGCGTTATAAGCGAAATGGAAAACATGAAGGTCAAGCTCAATATGTCCGGAAAATTTTCAAAATTCTGGAAAGAAATTTCGACTTTCTCAAATATGGAAAGTACTCCCCTTCCAAAAAATACCATTGCAACTCTGCGTGAATATCAATTGAAAGGTTACAGCTGGCTTTGGTTCTTATACAAATACGGCCTAAACGGAATATTAGCCGATGATATGGGTTTAGGTAAAACACTTCAAGCTTTAACCCTTCTTCAAAAGGCAAAAGAAAAAGACGGCAAAAAGACATCTATTGTAGTTTGTCCTACAAGCGTTGTGTTTAACTGGGAAAAAGAAATTGAAAAATTTGCGCCTAACTTGAGCATTATGGTTTTAGAAGGCTCCGAGAGAAAACAAAACTTCAAAAAAATCGACAAATACGACATCGTAATTACAAGCTATGCACTTATAAGACGTGATATTGAAGAACTCAAAAAATTTGAATTCAGATATATTATATTGGATGAATCTCAAAACATTAAAAATTCAACAAGTTTAACAAGCAAAGCAGTTAAGGAATTATCCGGAAATCACAAACTTGCGCTTTCAGGTACACCTATTGAAAACAGACTTGAAGAACTTTGGAGTATATTTGATTTTCTTATGCCGGGATTTTTGTTTGATGCAAAGGAATTTAATTCAAGATATGTTAATCCGATTGTTGAAAGGCAAGACAGCGTCGTTGAAAAAAGGCTTAAATCTCAAATTTTCCCGTTCATATTGCGCCGTATGAAAAGAGACGTTGCAAAAGACTTGCCTGATAAAATTGAATCAGTTGCATACTGTGAACTTACTCCGGACCAAAAAGATTTATACATGCAGGTATTTGATTCAACTAAAGAAGAATTGTTTAAATCAATTGAAACCGTTGGGCTTGAAAAATCAAGAATGTCCATCTTCTCTGCCCTTCTTCGCCTGCGTCAAATCTGCTGCCACCCGAGATTGTACGATAAGGAAAACCGACTTGGAATTAATGAAAGCGGTAAGTTTGAACATCTTCAAAATATGCTTGAAGAAATTATTTCGGAAGGACATAGAATTCTATTATTCAGCCAGTTTGTTTCAATGCTCGATATTATAAGTGATTGGCTGCAATCAAAAGGCATTAAGCATGAATATCTGTCAGGTAAAACCAAGAACAGACAAGAAGTTGTTGAAAACTTCAACAGTGACCCTACAATACCTGTGTTCTTGATTTCGTTAAAGGCGGGCGGTACGGGTCTAAACTTAACAGGTGCGGATTATGTTATCCACTATGACCCATGGTGGAACCCCGCAGTTGAAGATCAGGCAACAGACAGAGCATATCGTATAGGACAAACCAAGAAAGTTTGCGTGTACAGATTGATTACAAAAAATACCGTCGAAGAAAAAATTCAAAAACTTAAATCTAAAAAACGCTCTTTGGTAGACTCCGTAATTTCAGTCGACAGAAATATTGCAAAAACGTTGACTTACGAAGATATTAAGGATATATTCTCGGTAGATTAATGGAATATAATTTAAAACAATATGCACACATAGGAGACGCCGTTTGGGAATTGTTTGTAAGAGAACTGGTGATAAAAACTGCTCAAAGCCAAAAGGCTATGCATGAGGCGACCGTTAAATATGTCAATGCAAATTTTCAAGCACATGTGATTGAAATCATTGATGAATTTTTAAACGATGAAGAAAAAGACATCTCAAGGAGAGGAAGAAATCTTCCCATTACAATAAATAAAAGGTGTAATCCTCAAATCCACAGGGGTGCAACCTCACTTGAAGTTTTAGTCGGTTATTGGTATTTAAACAACAAAAAACGTTTGAATGAGTTTTATGAAATTATTAAAAAAAACTTAACCACTTAATTTTTGAGACGAAAAAAGGTATAATTATCTTATGAGTGACGACAAAAAAATTATCGACGATTTTATATCCACCTTATCACATGAGATAAGAACTCCCTTAACTTCAATTAAAGGGTTTGCGCAAACGATAAATGATAATTACGATAATTTATCTGACGAACAAAAAAAGAGATTTTTGACAATAATTCAAGAACAATCGCAAAGACTTATAAACCTTGTTGAAAACGTATTAAGTGTTGCAAAACTTGAATCCGCAACGCCTGACACGGTTTTAAAAGAGATAAACCTTAAAAAAATAGTTGAAGATACGGTTGAAATTATCAAAGTTAAATATAAAGAAAGAAACTTTATCATCACAACTTCAAAAAATCTTCAAACATCTTTAAGCGATTTTGATAAATTACAGCAAATTCTGGTAAATATCATAGAAAATGCCTGCAAATATTCCCCCTCAAACACTCCCGTTAAAATAAACATAAAAGAAGTAAAAGACAAAAACATTATAGAAATTGAAGATGAGGGCGGCGGAATTGAGGAAAAATATATTTCAAAGCTTTTTGATAAATTTTACAGAATAGGAAATGTCCTTACCAACAAAAATCAAGGAAGCGGTCTCGGGCTTTATATTGCAAAAAATTTAGCGGATAAAATTGATGCAAAAATAGACGTTGAAAGCTCAACGGATAAAAAAAATCATTACACCAAATTTATAATAGAAATCCCCGTTTTTGATATAAATAAAATTGCAAAAAGAGCAGTTGAAAATGGAGGGGTTTAACTTTGTATCAAACAACCGTTTTTATCATAAGCAAAAGAAAAGAACTGTCTTATAAATATAAAAAATTGCTTGAGGCCTTGAACCAGAAGGTTTATGTAATTTCATCCTTAAGTGAAGCATTTAGAGAAATACCTGCAAAAGAACCTGAGATTATAATGGTATCTGATACTATTGATGAAAAACTTGAAGATTTTTGCGAAAAACTCAGAATTATGACGTTTAATTTTAGACCGATTATTATAGCAATTTCAAAATCATCTGAAACGTCAGACAGATTAAACGCACTTGAAAAAGGAGCCGATGACTTTTTAAGCGAGTCAATTCCTTCTCAGGAATTTCAGGCAAGAATTAAAGCTCACCTCAGAAGATATATGGAAAATTCTATGAACCGCATAACTTATTTTCCGCAAAAGAATTTTACCCTTAAATATCTAAAAAGGGCGGTTGAAAGCAAAGAAGACTTCGCCTTTATTATGGTCGATGTATTCGGACTTAATATGTATAGAGAAATATACAGCGAATTTGCCTATGAAAAGGTGCTTCAAACTCTTACATCCATTATAAATTCAACTTTAAACAGCGTCGATTTTGCGGGACATCATTTAGATTCTGAATTTCTAATAGTAACAAGTGTGGAAAAAGCTGAAAAAATAGCGCAATTTTTGATTTTTGCATTTGATAATGTGATTGAAAGGTTTTACAGCAAAGAAGATTTCACAAATAAATTTATTGTTTATTCGGCTGATGAAAAAATAGAAAATAAAATCCCTTTAATGAAATTAGGGGTCGGCATTGTTGAAAACGTAAATGAAAGATACAAAAACTACAAAGATGTTATGCAGGCACTTTATAACACAATTAAAATGTGCAAGAGAAATGAAAACTCATCCTGTTATATTGACCGATTAAAATTGCAGGGGGAAAAACAGGAAAAAGAAAAAATAAAAATTTTGATTACGGAAAAAGATGAGGCATTATCCTGTCTTTTAAAAACAACCTGCGAGATTAAAGGATATGAAACGCATATTTTAGACGATAATGAAGACATAAATGAACTGTATAAAAATTTTAGACCTCATCTTGCAATAATTGATTACGGAGAAGAAGGCACAAAAGAAGGTATAGAAATTTGCAAAAAAATTAAATACATGGAAAAGAATACGAAAGTTATATTCTCGTCTTCTCTTTACGCTAAAAAAGAAATATTAAGCGCAGGTGCAGACCTTTATCTGCCAAAACCATACGACATTAAAACCCTTACGGAATGGGTTGAAAGGCTTTTAGAAGACAATTAACTATTTTGCAATGTATTCAATATATTTTTCTAAAAACTGCCAGCCGTTATAGATTTCGCCCATAGGGGGAAAATAATTGCTTGCATACAAATATTTTAATTCTTTAACTCTTATTGCAAAAATTTTATCGGATTTAAGACGAACTTCTTCAATATCACTCATAGCAAGATTTCTCAGCATATTGAGTTCAGACTGCATTTGTTCTGCGGTAACGTTTTGAATTGTATCAAGGTCATTTTCTCTTAAATATGCTTCTTCTTGATTTGTGATTGGCTGAGGAACGGAAGATGCACCGTATATTCTCTTGATAATCATATAATTCTGCGCAAGAAGCTTGTGCTGATAAGGAATTTCGCTTCTTGCAATAAGAGTTTCCAAGCTCAAAAGCGGAATATTTTCAGAACATATTTGAAAATTTCTTGTGCTAATTGAATTTTCGGTTGACATTCAATCCTTCTCCCCTTGCATGACAATTATATCAAAAGTCAAATTGAGGGTCAAGATTGTTACTTATTTTCCGCTTCTGCTTTTTCTTGGGCAGCAACAGGTGTTAATCCCAAAGTTTCAACTAAATAATCGTTAGCTTTTTGAAGCTGAGGGTCGCGTTTATCATCTACGTCTTTTTGTGTTATTTCAACGGTAATATCAGGTTCAATACCTTTTTTATTGATATCGGTGCCGTTTGGGGTTAAATATTTTTGAATTGTAATATGCATAGCGCTGCCGTTTGGCATACGGTTGATTTCCTGCACCAATCCTTTGCCAAATGTCTTTTTACCAATAATTGTTGCTCTTTTATTATCTTTCAGAGCACCTGATAAAATTTCGCTTGCGGAAGCGGAACCGCTATCTACAAGAACAACTAACGGCTGTTTTGATAAAATGTTAGGCGTTGCTCTTTGAGTTTCTTTATAACCGTCCCTGTCTACGGTTGATACTATAACTTTTGAGTCCAAAAGCATGTCGCCTATAAGAATTGCGTTGGTTAAAAGACCGCCCGGATTTGAACGCAAGTCTATAATAATACCTTCTTTATCGGCATAGTCAAGGAGTGCTCTTTCAAATTCTTCAGCAGCGTTTCTTGAAATAAATGAGCTTAATCTTATATAACCGAGTCTGTCGTCAATCACTGCGTATTTTGGTGTTTTTACAGAAACCGACTTAATCTCGATTTTTGCCCTTTTAATTGTATATGATTTATTGGGAACCCCTTTCCTTTTGATTAAAAGAGTAACTTCCGTTCCCTCTTCGCCTCTTATTTTTTCTGCGGCTTTATCCACGGATAAACCTTTCGTACTCTCTCCGTTTATCTCTAAAATTTCATCTTCCGCAAGAAGACCCGCACGTTCGCCGGGGGTATCTTCAATAGGAGCAATGATTAAAAGTTTACCGTCCCTGTTTCCGATTTGAACTCCGATACCTTTAAGAGAACCTTGAATGGATTCATTTTCTTCTTTAAATTCTTTTGGATTTAAGAATTTTGTATAAACATCATTCAAGCTTGCGACCATGGTGCCGATTGCAACATAGGCATCTTCATCAGTTTTTATTTGTTCGTCATATTTATGGCGCCACCTGTTCCAGTCTTGCTCGTTATTTGTTTGGTCAACATACTTTGTGTTAATGAGTTTCCAAGCTCTGTCATATAGCTGCTGCGGCGTTTGAGCCATTGAGGGATTAAAGTTTGCCCCTACATATATAAATAAAATGCTTAGAATTATAATTGATAGTCTTTTCATAAAATTTTTCATAAGATAAAATAAATTCTCCTTGTAAACCGATATTTATATTATTAACTACATTTTATTATAAATCCAGTTTTTTACAATAATAATTTGTTTTATTTACTTATTAATTTCACTAACTATCAAATCACCCATTTGGGTAGTTCCCGTAAGTTTTTTACCCTCGGACATGATATCTTGTGTTCTGTATCCTGCCTTAAGCACCGCCTTAACTGATTTTTCAATTAAATCATAAGCTTCATTATTTTTAAAACTGTATTTCATCATCATTGCAGCAGAAAGTATTGTCGCAATCGGGTTAACCGCGTTTTTACCCTTAAGATCCGGTGCTGAACCATGAATCGGCTCATACAATGAAACTTTGCCTTCTTCTCCCAAGCTTGCACTTGGTAAAAGTCCTAATGAACCTGAAAGCATTGAAGCTTCATCGGATAAGATGTCTCCAAAAATGTTACCCGTTACAATTGTATCAAATTGCTTCGGTGCTCTTATTATCTGCATGGCTGCGTTATCAACATACATGTGAGAAAGTTCAACTTCCGGATATTCTTTTGAAACTTCAACAACAATTTCTCTCCACAATCTTGAAACGTCAAGAACATTTGCTTTATCAACGGAACAAAGCTTCTTGCCTCTTGCCATTGCGGTTTGAAAGGCAACATGAGCAATACGTCTTACTTCATCTTCATAATATATCATATTATTAAAGCCGACTCTTTTGCCGTCACGTGTTTCTACCCCTTTCGGAGTTCCAAAATATACATCGCCCGTTAACTCTCTTATAATCATGATATCAACGCCTGATACATTTTCAGCCTTTAGGGGGCTTGAAGATACAAGTTCTTCAAAAACGATTGCAGGGCGAAGATTTGCAAAAAGATTTAACCCTTTTCTGATACCTAAAAGTGCTTTTTCCGGACGGACCTCGGGCGGAAGAGTATCATATTTCCAATCTCCGACTGCACCAAGCATAACGGCATCGGATTTCTTTGCAAGCTCCAAAGTTGACTCAGGCAAAGGTACGCCAAATTTATCGTATGCAATACCGCCGATTAATGCTTCTTCAAAATTAAATTCTATATCGAATTTTTTGCCGACAGCATTTAAAACCTTTACAGCTTCGGTCATAACCTCCGGACCTGTGCCGTCACCTGATAAAACCGCAATATTATATGTTTTCATAAAATTTATACTCCTAATTTTTTCTTTGTGTAGTTAACAAGTCCGCCGACATCAATCAACTCTTGTATTTCAGGGCTAAATGGAGGGCAAGCGTATTCTTTTCCCGTTGTAAGATTTTTAATAATACCGTTTTCCGTATCAAGTTCGAGTTCATCCCCTTTTGAACATTCATCGGACAATTTATCATTTTCAATAATTACAAGACCTATATTAATAGAGTTTCTGTAAAATATTCTTGCAAATGACTTTGCAATAACGGCTTTAACTCCGCATGCTTTAATGGAAATCGGAGCATGTTCTCTTGAAGAACCGCATCCAAAGTTATCGCCCGCAACAATAAAGTCGCCCTTTTTTACATTTGACGCAAAACTTTCATCTATATCTTCCATGCAGTGTTTTGCAAGTTCATTTTCATCTGAAGTATTTAAATATCTTGCGGGAATAATAACGTCGGTATCCACGTCATCTTTATAAACCCATGCTTTTCCTTTTTCTAAATTTGTCATACATTTACTCCATTTACAAAAATTTTTTGTTTATATTATAATACAAATATAAATTATATAAAAGAAAGGGGCATACAATGCAACAAGAAATTATCGAATCAGCAGGTCAAATTTGGAACTACCTGAATGAACGCGGTGAAGCAACAACATCAAAAATGAAAAAAGATTTAAGTTTAGACGACAACTTTGCGGCTATGGGCTTAGGCTGGTTAGCTCGTGAAGATAAACTTGAATTTTCAGGAAAAGGTGCAAGAACAAAAGTTCGCCTTAGATAGACAATTTAAAAAAACCATAAAAGCCTTGAGAATTTCTCAGGGCTTTTTGTTTGTAAAGTGATATTACATACAACTTGTATTATTTTTTTTGTTTGTGATAATATAAAAAAACGAAATACAGTAAAAAAGAGGAATAAAATATGGCAGTCCCTAAGAAAAGAACAGGTGCATCAGCACAAGGACATAGAAGATCAAACTGGAAAGCAACAATTCCCGCTACAACAACTTGTAAAAATTGCGGTGAAATAATCCCGACTCATACAATTTGTCCAAAATGCGGCTACTACAAACAAGTTGCGGTAAGCATTAAAAACGAAAATTATAAAGCTGAAGAAGTTGAAGTCAAAAAAGCACCTGCTAAAAAGGCTACAAAGAAAAGAGCTACTAAAAAAGAAGAAGTAAAGGTTGAAGAAGTAAAAGCTGAAGAAGTTGAAGAATTAAAGGCTGAAGCTGAAGAAGCTAAAACTGAAGGAACCGAGGAATAAGTTATTAGTTGAGGAAATATAAATGACAAGAATTGCAATCGACGCAATGGGAGGAGATTTTGCCCCGAAGGTCACTATTGAGGGTGCTGTTTGGGCTGCAATAGATTATAACGTTCCGATAGAGCTTGTTGGTAAAGAAGACGTTATAAAAGAAGAACTTGAAAAGATACAAAAAAAGGGTCTTAAAGTTAAAGCCGGCTTTCACAGCAAAAGAATAAAAGTCGATTTCAGCACATTGGATATTAAAATCACAAATGCAAATGAAGTAATAGAAATGGGCGAAGCCCCCGGTCAAGCAATAAGAAAGAAAAGAAATTCATCAATTGTGCTTGCGGTAAATGCAGTTGCAGCCGATAGTTCACAAGCTGTCGTTGCAGCCGGTTCAACGGGAGCCGCAATGGCAAGTTCATTATTTGGACTTGGAAGACTTCCGGGGATTGAACGTCCCGCAATTGCGGTTACGCTTCCTACCATGAAAAAACCTTTCATTATGTTGGATGCAGGGGCAAACAGTTCTTGTACGCCTGAAATGCTTTATCAATTCGCAATTATGGGTTCCGTATTTGCTAAAAATGTTTACGGCAGAGAAAATCCTAAAATCGGTATCTTGAACATCGGTGAAGAAGCAGGAAAAGGCAACGACCTTGTACAAACCACATACAAAATGCTTGAAGAAAATAAAGACGGTCTTAACTTTATCGGAAACGTTGAAAGTAAAGAAATTTTCTACGGCAATTGCGATATTTTAATTTGCGACGGCTTCTCGGGAAACGTTGTACTTAAAACTATTGAAGGCTGTTCTTCAATGTTATTCAAAATGATTTCACAAGAATTTAAACACGATTTAATTTCAATCATAATCGGTCTTCTTGCAAAACCGTTTATGAAAAAAATGTACACAAGAATAAATTATGAAGAATATGGCGGAGCTTTATTATTAGGCGTTAAGGGTATCACAATTATTTCTCATGGCAGAAGTTCAGCATACGCTATTAAAAATGCTATCCGCGTCGCAAAAGAAGCCATTGAAACAGATGTCCTTAAAAAGATTGCTGCAGTTTACGAATAGGAGATATTAAATGGCTAAGTACGCTTTTATTTTTCCGGGACAAGGTGCACAGTATTCAGGCATGGGTCTTGAGTTTTATAATAATTTTGAATGCTCAAAGCAAGTTTTTGAAACGGCAAATAAGGTTTTAAATAAAGATGTAAGCAAAATTTGTTTTGAGGGAAGCGATGAAGACCTTAAAAAAACAATAAATACCCAAAGTGCAATTCTTGCAGTAGAAATTGCGATTTTAGAAGCGTTTAAAAGCAAAACAAGTATCAGGGCATCCTATGTTGCAGGTCACTCTCTGGGTGAATATGCCGCACTTTACGAGTCAGGTGCAATTGATTTAGAAAATATTTTTAAGGCAATACAAAAAAGAGCCGAGCTTATGGATTTGGCATGCCAGAATGGTAAGGGCGGTATGGCTGCAGTTTTAGGATTAAACGCAGACATTATAAGGGAAAATTTAATTCCAAATGTATATGTTGCAAATTATAATGAACCTAACCAAACGGTTATAACGGGCGATGTTGAGTCCGTTTCTAAGTTATCAGAAGTTTTGAAAGAAAAAGGCGCAAGAAAAGTTGTTCCCCTTGCCGTAAGCGGTGCATTTCACAGTCCTTTAATGAAAATTGCAACGGATGAATTTAAAAAATTTGTTTCAACAATTGAAATAAAAGACTCTAAAATTCCAGTAATTACAAACTGCGACGGAAAAGAAACCACTAAAAAAGAAGATTTCATAAATAAAATGCCCGAACAAATTTCAAACAGCGTTTATTGGGTTCAAACAATAAATAAAATGGTTGAAAACGGTGTTGACACATTTATTGAAATGGGACCGGGCAGAGTGCTCTCAGGATTAAATAAAAAAATGTGTCCCGAGCTTAAGACATACAATATTTCAGACCTTCAAAGCCTTGAGGCGGTATTGGGCGAATTAAACTAAACAATAACCTTCTTAAGACCCGTCGGCTTATCAATATTCTTTTTAAGTTTTTGTGCAATTTTAAGTGCAAGCATTTGGAGAGTGAGTGTAATTAATATGTATTTTAAGACGGGGTTTTTGCATTTTGGAATAACTATACTCATGTGTTTCTTGTCATCGCTTTTTAAATCGGTAATGACAACGGCTTGGGGATTATAATCATCTTTTATTTTTTTAAGATTTTTCATCTCAAATTCGCCCATATCATGAGTGAAGATTTCAAGTATGGCTTTTATTTCGTTTAGAATTGCAATATGTCCGTGGACAAATTCGCCGAGCGAATAAGCATTTACATCGATATATGAAGTTTCTTTTATTTTTAATGAACCCTCTTTTGCAAGGATATAGTAATAGTTATAGCCTATTAAGGGAAATCTTTTTTGTTTGCTCAAAAACTTGGCGCATTCATCTATTTGCTTATTTTCCTGCAAAAATTCTTTTGTGATTTTTCCAATTCCCGTTATATATTTAAGATGTTCAGAGGGTTTTTCGGATAACTTTGAAGCAATAAGATAACAACACAATAAACATGCGCTGTAAGATTTTGTTGCAGCAATAGCTCTTTCAACCCCTGCATTTACACACAGTTTATAATCCGCATTTTTATACATCTTTGAGTTTTCAACATTTACAAGCGCAAATGTTTTAGCTCCCCCTTGTTTTACTTTCTCCATAACAGCGATGGTATCTGAGGTTTCACCTGATTGAGAGATAAAAAAGTAAAGAGCGTTTTTATCTACTTTATTTGTTTTATTTGCCAAAAATTCACTTGAAAAATCGCAGGAAGTATCCAGCCCTGCCATATCTCTAAAGAATTTTTTTGCCATTCTTGCGCAATTATATGACGAACCTGATGCTATAAAATTGATTTTCTTATATTTATTTGGAAAATCAATTAAGACACTGCCTTCTTTTACGTATCTTTTAACAATATCTCCGAAAATTGAAGGCTGTTCTAAGATTTCTTGTTCCATCAAAGTCTGCATATCCGTATTATAATATATGAATGATAAAAAGTACATATATACATATTCCTTTTTGTAAGAAAAAATGCAATTATTGTTCTTTTACTTCATTCGAAAGAATTGAGCTTAAAACAATTTATATGGATGCTCTTTTAAAAGAAATAAAGATGTTTTATGATAAAACCCCCCAAGAAACTTTGTATATCGGGGGCGGAACTCCTTCAATCTTAGGTATTGGCGATTTTGAAGATATTTTATCCGATTTTAATTTTGAGGAAAATCCTGAAATAACGGTTGAAGTTAACCCTGAAAGTGCGAAAAAAGAATATCTTAAGGAATTAAGGAAGCTTGGTGTCAACAGGTTAAGCATAGGGGTTCAAAGTTTTTGTGATGATATTTTGAAGCAGGCCGGCAGAATTCACTCGTCGGACGAAGCCTTTGAGGTTATTAAAAACGCAAAAATTGCAGGATTTGAAAATGTAAGCATAGACTTGATGTACGGGCTTCCAAACCAAGGGATTAGAGATTTTAAAAAGGATATTCAAACTGCCAAAAAACTGGATATAGAACACCTTTCACTCTACGGGCTTAAAATTGATAAAGGCTGTTATTTCTATAAAAATAAGCCTAAAAATATTGCAAATGATGATATTCAGGCATATATGTATCTGAATGCGCTTGAAACGCTTGAACCTGAATTTAAGAGATATGAAATTTCAAATTTTTCAAAAAACGGAGAATATAAAAGCAAACACAATATAAATTATTGGAAATGCGGAAAATATTACGGTTTTGGGACATCGGCATCAGGATTTTTAAATGAAGGCAGATACACAAATACAAGAAAAATAGAAGAATACATCAAAAATCCATGCAAAAATAAGGAATTTGAAAAAACAAACACTCTTGAGGAATTTATATTTCTGGGATTAAGAATGGAAGACGGGATTGATTTAGCCGAGTTTAAAAACAAGTACAATTTAGATTTTGAAAAAGAGTATAAGAATATTCTTCAAAAATATTCCGATTTCTTTGAAAAAACAAACCAAGGTTACAAGCTCACAACTAAAGGTTTGCTTGTTTCAAACAATATTCTTTGTGAATTTTTGAAGGATTAATCTAAATAGAATACCGTTACAACTTTATGCTTTTCTTCAGCATATTCAACAGCTTTATGCAAAGTGTTTGAAGTATGTGATAAGAAACAAATCAATTGTTGGCACTCATCAATGATTTCTCTGTTACAAATTCTTGAAGCGTCTGATAATGTCATCATTGCTCTGTCAGGATGTTCCGTAATATTTAAAACACCAATTAATTGGTCTTGAACGTCTGACGGTTGTTGACCTATGGTTTGAGGCAAAATGATAATTAATTTTTCAGGATTTGCTTTAAGTGCTCCCCTGATTGCGGCAGCATTCGTACCTGATGAACCGCCTGAAGTGATTATTGTATTACCCTGCATAACAAGAGAGGTTGTCAAAGTTTCAATAATTTGCTGGTGAGTAATTGCAAGGTTTCTTGAACCTATAATTGCAATTTTCTTCGCGCTTTGTCTTATTGTTGCCAACTCCTGTGCTAATGTGTCAATTTTGTCGATATCATCTTCGCTTACCTTGTCTAAATCATCAAGGGGCACAACTATCGACGGTTGTTCATCTTTATTTTCGTTCATTTATCCTTCCTGTTAAATTTTTGCGTTATAATTATAGCATAAGTTATAGCATATTTGCAAATTTTTATGTAATTTATAGGGGAGAAGCGTTGGAAAATTCAGCTGTACCAAGCTATTTTAATAAACTTAACGAAAAACAAAAAGAGGCGGTTCTTGAAAAAAACGGTGCTATACTGGTGCTTGCGGGAGCAGGAAGCGGAAAAACAAGAGTCTTAACCTCAAGAATAATTTATTTAACAGAAAAAGGAACAAGCCCTTATTCAATTCTTGCACTCACATTTACAAATAAAGCTGCAAAAGAAATGCAGGAAAGATTATCCGAAGAACTTGGCGAAGACACCGTTAAAAGAATGTGGGTGGGCACTTTTCACAATATATGCGGAAGAATATTAAGAAAACATCTCGAAGAATATAAGTCTGAAGACGGTAGAACATGGAATAACAATTACGTTATTTATGACGAGTCTGATACAAAAACTTTAATCAAAAATATCATCAAAAAATTAAACCTTGATGAAAAGATATATGAAGCAAAATACATTCAAACAATAATTTCAAACGCAAAAAACAAAATGCAAAGCGCAAATGTTTTCGCAACAGGTGCTAAAGACTATAAAACAGAAAAAATTTCAGAAGTTTATCTTGAATATGAAAAACAGCTTTCTCAAAATAACGCAATAGATTTTGACGATATGCTTCTGCTTACCTGTAAAATAATAGAGTCAAATCCGCAAATCAGAGAAAAATATTCAAAACGCTTTAAACATATATTGATTGATGAGTTCCAAGATACAAACAAAGCTCAATACAAGCTTATAAGAATGCTTTTCGATGATAACAAAGCAAAGGAAGACGACACAAGTCTTCTTGCAGTGGGTGATGTTGACCAATCAATATATTCTTGGCGCGGAGCTGATTTTAAAATTATTTTAGGATTTCAAAAAGATTATAAAAAATCAAAGCTTATAAAGCTTGAACAGAATTACCGCTCCACAAATAATATCTTAAATGCCGCAAACTCTTTGATTGCAAATAACGAACAAAGATTAGAAAAAAATCTTTACTCAACAAAAGGCGAAGGGAATAAGATAAAAGTTTATGAAGCACAAAGCGATACAAACGAATCACAATTTATAGCAAGACAAATAAAAGAATTAAAATCAGAGGGCAAAAATCCTGAAGATATCGCAATTTTATATAGAACAAATGCTCAATCAAGAAACATAGAAGAAGCTCTTATGGCAAATTCTATCCCCTATAAAATTGTAGGCGGACTTAAATTCTATGACAGAGCGGAAATTAAAGATGCTCTTGCTTATTTAAAACTTATATATAATACCTCGGACGGCGCCTCACTCAGAAGAATAATTAACGCTCCTAAAAGAGGAATAGGAGACACTACGGTTAAAAAAATATTCGAAATAGCGGAAAATGATGATATAAGTGCGTTTGAAGTTATTAAAAATATAGAAAATTATGGAGATTTTACTCAAAGAACAAAGGGGCTTTTAACTTCTTTTTGTGCGTTAATTGAAGATTTTATATCCAAAAAAGAAATTTTTACTTTAAGTGAATTTGCAGGATATGTTTTAGAATATTCAGGATATATAAAAGAGCTTCAAAATGATGATAAAATTGAAAATCAATCAAGGCTTGAAAACCTTCAGGAATTAATAAACGTTGTAAGAGAATTTGAAGAAGACGATTTTTCAACGGAAGATGATGAAAATCTCACTCCCTTAGGCACATTCCTAACACAAATTGCCCTTGTATCCGATGTTGACGAATTAAAGGAAGATGAAAAATCAGTAACCTTAATGACGCTTCATGCAGCAAAAGGGCTTGAATTTCCGATTGTATTTTTAGCAGGTCTTGAAGAAGGTCTTTTCCCCCATCAAAGAGCAATTTCTTATCAGTCAAATATGAATGATTTAGAAGAAGAAAGGCGCCTTATGTATGTGGGTATCACAAGAGCGCAAGAAGAACTTTTTATTTCTTATGCAAAACAAAGAATGTTCTGGGGCGATTTAAAATCATACCCAAAAAGCAGATTTATAGATGAAATTCCAAGCTCTCTTATTGATTTTGAAGGCAGCGATAACGACTCTTGGACACCGATTAAAAGAGAATCCGGCTTCAAGCAGGCGGTTCATAAAATGAGAGAAACGAGAAAAAATGATGAAGATTTCAAAAAAACAACATCTTATGGAAACAATTTGGCATCAAGTCTTAAAAATATAAAATCAAAAGGAATTACCTCAAATAATCTTTCTTCAAGCCTTAAAAATATTGTCGTTAAGAAAAACAAAGATGAGGAGAAAAAACCTCGAATAAACACGACTCAAAGCATAAAAGAAATGATTGCAAGAGCGAAAGAAAAAGCAACCGGCAATTCATCAAGCACAAAAAAACAAACTCAATTTGGCACATATCCCGAAGGAACAAGGGTTTTCCATTCTTATTTTGGAATAGGGCATATTAAAAATGTTGAACAAGACGGAATGTACCCTATTTATAACGTTGAATTTATAAAACACGGTTTAAAGCAAATTGATGTTTCAACAAGCGAGTTGAAGAAATTTTAATATGTATTAAAGAGTAACTTTGTTATATAATTCTTGTTATGAAAAAGTTATTTAACATATTTGCTTTTTTATTTCTGTTTATACCGTTTATTCAAATTGCGGATGCAAAACTGTTAACGGTGGATGTAATTGCAGATACTCACATTTCTCTTTCTCAAGATGAAAAGGGAGTTTATGTGATGACACCTTCAATTCGAAATTTAAAAAATGCGGTCAGAGATATAAATCGAACAAATGCGGATTACGTTATTTTTGCAGGCGATTGTGTTAATTCCCCGACAAAAGAAGCCCTCGCAATGTTTGCAAAAATTATAAATTCGCTTCACCGACCATATTACGTTTTAAACGGCAACCATGATGTTATGCAGGTTGCAGGAATTGATAAAAAGAAATTTTATCATCTTATAAACAGGTTTTCAAAAAACAGGATAAAAAAGCTCCCCTCGGTTAAGGTTGTAGATAATAAGCTGGTTTTCATATTTATGGACGGCGTAAACCAGTTTATACCCGGCGCAAAAGGATATTATACCGAAGATAATCTTCATTTTCTTGATAAAAAATTAAATAAATATAAAAATAAGCACGTAGTTATTTTCCAGCATTTTCCAATCGTAGAACCCAAAAATTCTGATTACAAAAAAACCGTAAACGAGGATGAATACAAAGAAGTTCTTTCAAAATACAATAATGTAAGAGCGATAGTTTCAGGACATTATCACATAGAAAATGAAATTACGGAAGATAACATTATGCACATAAGCGTGCCTGCGCTTGCAGACGATGCGCAATATAAAGAATTAAACATAGAATATAGTCTTTTTGGCGATTTTTTTGAAATAAGAACCAAAATACACGATGCAATATAAGGAAAACAGTATGGGAAAAAGAATTCAGCAATATATATCAGACCACAAAGATTGCCTTGGTTTTTTAGCACTTTTAATATTTTGTTATTTACTTCTTTTTTTAAGGCTTGGTTTTTACCCGTTAATCGACGTTGACGAAACAAGATATGTGGGGATTTCCGCAGACCTTTTAAAACAAAGCGACTGGATTACATTGATTTTAAACGGAGACCCTTTTCTCGAAAAACCGCCGTTGTATTTTTGGTTAAACGCTTTATTCTTTAATGTAACGGGAGTTATAAATCCTTATAGCGGTCGTTTTATGACAGCCGTTTTGGCACTTTTTGCCGTTTTATTTACTTACTTTTTTGGCAAAAAAACAATAAGTCCGAAATTTGGTTTAATATCAGCATTTATTTTATTATCCAATTTATGGTTTTTGTTATTTTCTCATATTGCAATTCTTGATATGGGATATATGGTATTTACGATGTCTGCTATATACAGTGCAGTGCTTGGAACCTTTTGCAAAAATAAATCCAATGAAAAATATTGCTGGTATTTTGGCTGGCTCTTTATGGGGCTTGCGGTTTTAATGAAAGGTTTAATAGGTATCATTGTGCCTGCAATGGTTGTATTTTTATATTATCTTGCATCAAAAAGAGTAAAAGACCTTTTTAAACCGGTAAATTTTCTGCCGGGGATTTTAATTCTTATATTTGCCGTTGCACCTTGGCACTATTCGATATTTAACCTTTACAATATGGAATGGGTAAACGAATACATTATTAAACATCATTTTGCAAGATTTATAAATTCTGAGGGACTTGGCAGAAAACAAGCTTTCTGGTTCTATATTCCGATTATTTTATTAGGTTTTATCCCTTGGATATTCAGCTTTATGGCTGCATTCATAAACGGAATTATAAAAATGGTAAAAGAGTTCAAAATCTCTAAAAACATTTTATCTTTATTTGATATGAAAAATGATGAAAGACGCATTATGGTTTTTGCATCAATTTATTTTGTATCCGTATTTTTATTCTTTAGTGCATCAAGCACAAAACTTCCGAGCTATATTTTGACCTTATTCCCTGCACTTGCTCTTATAACCGGATATTACTGGCTGGGATATTTAACAAAAGAAGAAAATGAAAAAGGTATCGGGATTTCAACAATTATAGACTCCGTTTTATTTATTTTAACAGGTATTGTCGGATATTTTCTTGTGAATTTTCCTGATGCAGCAGGCATAACGGGAGAAATATCACTTGCACAAAACTTCTCATCTCAGCTTATAATGTGGGTTATCCTCATGCCTGTGATTTCTCTAATTTGTTTAAAAAACAAGAACAAAGTTTTATTATTCACCACAAAGCTTGTATTTATGTTTGGAATAATTTTACTTTCAACAACATACATATTCAGCTACATCACATATTTTGGACAAAAAGAATTGGAAGATTATGCGCGCGATGCAAATCTTTTATATAATTCAAAACTTGTAACTTTCGATTTCCCGAGAAAATACAGCGTCATGAATTCGTTTGAGAAAAAGGTTGAATTTATTCCTTTGCAGGATTATGAAAAACTGGATGAAGTCGTATTAAACGCAGAAAAAACAAAATCGCCCGTGTTTGTGATTGTTAAAAATAAAAACTTCTCAAATTATCAGGATAAATTTGAAGATTGGCAAAAAATCCACACGGGAAACAAATACTCATTGCTTGGAAAGTTCTACACCGAACACGATAAAAGTTATTTTCCGAAAAATTAGGCAACGGGAAGAACTATTTTAAAAGTGGTGCCTTTGGTTTTTTTGCTTGAAAAATCAATTGTGCCCTTGTGTTCGTCGACAATTTTTTTGCATATTGCAAGTCCGAGTCCTGTTCCTTCGCCCACTTTTTTTGTCGTAAATCCTGCTTGGAAAATTCTATCCTTATATTTTTCGTCAATTCCTGCACCGTTATCGGATATTTCAATTACAAGATTTTTATTATCGGATTTTGTTGAAATTGTAATTGTGCCCTCTTTTTTATTTTGCTCAATTGCTTGAATGCCGTTCATCAAGATGTTTAAAAATACCTGATTTAGCATATTTGGGAAACAATTTATATTTGGAATGTCGCCATAATTTTTTACGACCGTTATATTGTTTTTTGTTTTTTGTTTTAAAAGGGTCAGCGTTAAATCCAGCTCTTGGTTTATATTTGCCATTTGTCTTTCTTCTTCATCGAGCCTTACAAATCTTTTTAAAGACCTAACAATATTTGTAATTCTTTTTATTGCCTCTTTATCAATATCATTTATCTCATCAAGCATTTCATTTTTGTATGAGTCAAAAATCTTTTTCATAATCTCATTATTTGCTGAAATTGAAGCCAAAGGCGTGTTTATTTCATGTGCAACGGACGCAATAAGCTGACCCAAAGACGCCATTTTTTCCGAATTTATAAGCTGAAGCTGCGTTTCTTTCAACTCTTTAAAGGCGCGTTCCAGCTCTTTGTTTTTTACATTAATCTCTTTAAAAAGCTCTGCCTGCAAAATAGCGTTTGAAATATTGATAGAAATGCTTGTTAAGAACTCTTTTTCTTCGTCTTGAATTTCTTTATTGGGAGTATAAATCACAAAAACACCAAGCAGAACATCTCTGTTTAAAATCGGCATTAGGATTTTTGTCGCGGGAACCCTGCTTTCATTCAATTCCTTACTTACAATGATTTCGCCCTTATAGAGCCTTTCAACACTGCCTTCATGAAATTTAAAGCTTTCTCCTTTTTTATGATTTTCTTTAGGTGAAAAAGCATATTCCGTTTTGAAGTCTTTATCTAAAAATAAAATCTTGTTGGCATTAAACATAATGCTTAATTCGCTGAATGTTGTCTCAATAAGATTTTTAATATCGATTGTTTTTCTTATTGTATTTATAATTCTGTTTAGAAGCGCCATTTTAACCGCTTGATTTTGTGCTTTTGAGTTGGTTAGCGCAAATTGCTGATTTTGGATTTTTAATCTTTTATTTTCTTCTTCCAAGGTTTGGGCGCGCATTTCTCTTGTCACATTATAAAAAGTAACTATTTTCCAATTTTTAAGATTAATGGTTTTTATTACAAAATTCAGATATTCGCTGTCATCCTTTTGATAAATACAATAGCAGCCAAAGTTATATTCACTTTTTAGCGCATTATATATAGGGGTATAAGTTGTTATGTTGTCGCTTTGAAGGACGCAAACATCAAAATAAAATTTGTAATCTATTTTTTTTAAGTCATGCTTATAGTTTTTTAAATCGATTTTGCCAAATGTTTTTTCAAAGGATTTATTTTGATACAAAACATCATTTTTTAAATCATGCACTAAAACCGGCTCTGTCCAATTATTGTATAGATTTTTAAAAATCCTGCTCATAATCAATATTTTAAAACATTTTGCTTTGTTGCGCAAATAGTTGTCATCACTTAAAAAATATTGGCGTACTGAGTAATATACTGAGAAATTGCCTCTACAATATTAGGTAAAATCCAAACAAGAATTACGGCACCCAGACAGGGTTTAAAAAGAAATGACAACTGGAAAACGTTTACCTGAGGTGCGGTTTTTGAAATAATACCGAGGATAATATCTTGTCCTAAAGTTGCAAGCAAAACGGGAGCCGCTATTTGCATTCCCATGTATAAAATATTTGCGGTCACCATAGTTACATATTCAAGATTTGCAACCGCTGTCACATCAAAATTAACGCTATACATAGGGAATATTTCAAAACTTCTCAAAAAAGCTTCAAAAAGCCAGTAAACACCGCCCATTGAAATAAAAATAAGAAGCCCTAAAAATGTAAAATAGTTGCCCAAAACAGATGTATTTTGCTTTGTCGAAGGGTCCAAAACGGTTGCGGATGACATACCCATTTGCATATTTATAATGTCGCCCCCTGCCATAACCGCCTGAAGAATGCAATTTGCAATAAAACCGATGAGCAAACCGAATAGAAAATTTAAGAACATAGCCAAGAACAAAGATGTTCCGTTTGGCGCAGGAGACGGCTTAATCACCATTGTTGCAATAACGGTCAAGACAAGAACAAGCGCAATTCTAACCATTGAAGGGATTTCTTTTCTCCCGAATACAGGCGCCATACAAAAAAGACCGAGCATTCTTGTAAACACCATAATCCCCGCACCGAGTGCTATATTTAATTCAGGAAAAATTTTTGCAAATTCCGCAACAAAACTGTTCATATTATCTTCCCATTATCTTGTTGCGTTCAATCAAGTTAGGTGAAGGCTTATCTCCGCGTCTGCCGTCATATCTTTCTTTTTCAAGATTATCAGCCCAAGGAATTTTACCCGGATTTTTCATAATTTCATCAACGGTGCCGTTTGGCTTTACCGCATCTGACATCTCATACATAAAGGGTCTTGTGTGTTTATAATAGTTTGAGGGCAAGACAAAGCTTTCCGTCTGCGGAATAACTTCAAAGGCAAGATTTGCCCCTTGATAAATATAATCTGAAATTATTTTTACATACCAGGCACCGAGAATAATAATGGTCAAAAATACAAGCAAAATTTTAGGCGCCGCAGCAATTGTTTGTTCTTGAACTTGAGTTACTGCCTGCAAGATACCTACAATTAAGCCAATTCCCGCCGCAACGAGTACACAGGGCAATGACACCATGAGCATTATTACAAAACCTTTTGATAAATATTCCATCAATATTTCCATTAGTTATAACTCCCTACTAATCCTTTAACAATTAAACTCCAACCGTCAACCGCAATAAAAATAAGAAGCTTAAAGGGGAGAGAAATAATAGTCGGAGATAACATGAACATACCAAGCGCCAGCAAAATGTTCGCAACAACGATATCTAACACGATAAACGGAACAAATATTATAAAGCCTATTTCAAATGCCGTTTTAAGTTCTGATATTATATAAGCGGGCGCAACTTCCCAAATTGATATTTCTTCCGGAGTCTCAGGCAATGCTGCTCTTGTTTTTTCGACAAAAAAGGCTAAATCCTCTTGGCGTGTTTGTTTTAGCATAAATTCTTTTAAAGGCTCAGACCCCTTTTTTATTGCCAGAACCAAGTCCCCTGTTTGTTTGTAAGGAACCTCACCTGCTTTATACATTGCATCGAACGTCGGAGCCATTGTGTATATTGTAAGCACCATTGCAAGTCCTACAAGCACCATTGCGGGCGGAACCTGTTGAGTACCGAGAGCTGTTTTTAGTAAACCAAAAACGATTGAAAATCTTAAAAAAGATGTCATGCAGGTAAAAACAAACGGCAAAAGAGAAAAAGTTGTCATAATGACAAGCAGTTGTATAACAGGGTTTAAATCTTTAAGCAATATATCCATTTAGTTTTTACCTCTTTGATGTACCAATTCCTGCAAAATATTCACGGGCTTTTTGCTTTTTTCTTTTGTTATTCCGATATTTTCATCTTTTAAATCTTCCAATTCGCTAACCTCTTTTAATTTAATTTTTGAGGTAATTTCATCTTCAACATCCTGCTTATTAACCGCATCTTGAATTTCCACGAAAGCATTTCCCTCGTTATCTTCAAGCTTTGATAAGAAGGTTGTTTTATCGGCATCGGATGCAATTAGAAATCTTTCGTTTTCTATTCTTATGATGTATAGGTTTTTTCTTGGTGCGAGATTGAGCGAATCCTCTATTTTCATAGAGCTTTTTGACATTCCGTTTTTTATGGTTGTCACATTCTTCCACACTATAAATGCAAGGAATACAACACCCGTCATTGCAAGAAGATAAACCGTAAAATTAATAAGATAGTGTCCCAATTTTACCTATTCTCCTTCTTCAACATTTGAGTAATCAAAATCTTCGTCAGTTTCTATGTCAGCCGCCTCAACAGACTCAATCGGTTTTGCTGCGGGCTGCGTCTGAGGTTTAGGGGTGCGTGCCTGTGCATTACTGTTATTAATGTTTGTTTTTACGACATCATTCTTAATTTCATCGTTATCGGAAATTATTTCGTCTATTTTTACACCGTATTTATCATTTATAATAATTAAATTCCCTTTGGCAACTACTTTATCTTCAACAACCAGAGAAATTTTATTATCGAAAATATCGCCGAGGTCAATAACCATTCCTGAAGTCAATTGCTTTAATTCTCCAAGGGTCATTTTTACTTTATTAAATTCCGCGCTAACTTCAATTTGTATATCATCCCAAACGTTTTTAACCATATTATCTCCTTCAAAATTTTTGAGTTCGTTTTCGTCTAAATCAAGAATTAAAGTCGGGTCAGGACTTACTTTAAAAGTTGATTCAACGTTTTTAGTTTTTATTTTCATAGCATTTATACTGCTGTTTTCTAAAAGTAAAATGTCATCTTTAGATAAACTTTTGAGCTCATTAAGAGTAATTCTTGTCGTACCTGCTTTTAACTTCACCATGGTTGAACTTTGCAGAAAATCATCAAGAGTAAAGTTTTCCTTTATGTTTAATTCTTTTAAAGAAATAAGATTTTTCGGCAATGTTAAAGATATTTTTCCGCTCGGGAAAACACCTTTTCTGACACATAAGGTTAAATTTAAATTGCCTTTAACAGTTTTATCCGCACTTGAAAGCGCATTGTAATCAATGAAATGTGTTTTGATTTTATCAAAAATAAATTGCGCAAAAGAATTAAACACTTTTGCTTCAAGTTCGCTTAACTTAGACAAATCGAATTGAGGGCTTGAGGAAGCTAAATAAGCATGAAGAAAAACTCTCACAAAATTTGAAGAAAATCTCACAACAACCGTTCTGCTTTGCCCTACATCAAATTTTTTAGCAAAAAATAATTCCCTTCTTGTTGCCAAATCATTTTTGACGGATGAACTTTCCGTTAAAGATTGAAATATAAATTCATACCTATCTTCCCAAAATTCCTGGCAAGCAGCTTCAATAGGATAAACCAGCGCTTTCTCAATCCAATCGGTTTGAGAAAATATATTTTTTTTCTGATTATTTCTTTGTTTATCTAAAACGTTCATTTTCGGATACTACTTCCCTCTTATATTATAATTATCGCTCTTTCTCGAGGCAACATTTTTACATTTTGCCACATTCTACACTTTATGAGCCATATTTCTTAATATTCTTTACTTTTAGTAAAACAAATTGTAGAATATATTCATAAAAGAAACGGAGACTCTATGATAATTGAAGAAATGCTTGAACTTGTTATGCAAAAAGGCGCAAGTGACTTACATATATCAGCAAACTTGCCGCCTGTTATAAGAATTGACGGCAAACTTATGAGAACAAACATGCCTGTTTTATCAGCAGAAGATGTTGAAACCGTATTGTTCCCAATTTTAACAAACGAACAAAGACGTATATTGGAACAAGACTGGGAGTTAGACTTTGGATACGGACTTCATGGCGTAGGTCGTTTCAGGGTTAACATGTACAGAGATAAAGGCTGTTATGCGGCAGCATTTCGTAGTATTAATACAAATCCTCCGACATTTGAACAGTTGGGTTTACCTTCAATTGTAAAAAAAGTTTCAGACAGACCGAGAGGACTTGTTCTTGTTACGGGACCTACGGGTTCAGGTAAATCTACAACACTTGCAGCCATGATAGACTACATCAACAGTACTCGTGCAGAGCATATCTTAACAATTGAAGACCCTATAGAATTTATTCACAGCTCTAAAAAAAGTATAGTTCATCAAAGGGAATTAGGACAAGACACACATTCAACTTCAAACGCATTAAGATCAGCACTTCGTGAAGACCCTGACGTTATTCTAATCGGTGAGATGCGTGACCTTGAAAGTATGTCGCTTGCAATAACTGCCGCAGAAACAGGTCACTTAGTGTTTGCAACACTTCACACCTCATCTGCTTCCCAAACAATTGACCGTCTTGTAGACGCTTTTCCGGAAGGCCAACAACAACAAATCCGTTTACAATTATCTACGACACTTGTTGCGGTATTCTCACAAACATTGCTGCCGAAACTTGCTCCGGACGGCATAAATAAGCAAGGGCGTGTAATGGCGCAAGAAATCATGATTGTAAACAGCGCAATTTCAAACCTAATCAGAGAACACAAAACGGCACAAATTTATTCTACAATACAAACCGGTGCAGGATTGGGTATGCAGACATTGGATATGGCATTAAGGGATTTATTTAAAGCAGGATTAATTGATCAGGCAGATGCACTTGCAAAATCACAACACCCTGACGATTTAGCAAGAATGATGGGGCTTACGGCTGCACCGACAGCTATGAACACATAATTTTATGCTATATAAAAGTGAGGGGAACACCCTCCTCAACTTTTAAACTTCAAAGAAGCTTAAATTTAAACTAAAATGACTCTCAAAAAATTATTTTTAAGAGTCATTTTAGTAAATCCGTCAAATGTTAAGGGCGAAGCCCCTAGTGATATCGGATGTTATCTAAATTTGGGATAGATTTATCAAGTGTTAAAGGCGCAGCCTTCTAACTTTTGGACTTCGAAAAAGTCCAAAAGTTAAGCTAAAAAATATAACTCCCGAAAATTAAATCCTCGAGAGTTATCTGAATTTAAGGTAGATTTTTCGAGTATTATGGGCTCAGCCCCCTAAATCAATATCAAGAACTATCTAATTTTAAGATAAATCTATCAAATGTTATGGGCGAAGCCCGCCTAATTTTTGAACTTCATCGAAGTTCAAAAATTAAGTTTCTAGTACCTCATCTCCCACCCTTCTTCCATGATACGTCCTGGACAGCCTAAACCATCGGAACTTTTAGTGCATGCTATTTCACCGCTTTCATTTTTCCAATAGTACTCACAAGAGTCAAGATTGTCGTATTCGCAATCTGCGGCAACAGCATAATCGGCACCGCCATAAGGGTATAATGCGCCGTCATTGCCTATAAAAAATCCAAATAAATCACGACCAACGATATTAGGACCCTTTGGTCCGTTTACATCAATAACTATATAACCTAAATGTTGCCAAAGTTTGGTTTTAGTGTTTCTTGTTTCCTGAAATTCTTTTAAAGAAGAACACTCTTTGCTGCCATTACAATTCACTGCTTCCGGAGTTTTGTATAATTCAAAAAATAAAAAAGTGCCGTCCGCTAAATAAACTGCAGAACCAAACGACCCTGGGGCATCGCCGTTTAAACCCTTATATTGAAAGTCATATTCCTTGGGAAGGTTTTCCTTGCCATATACTGCAGCCACCTTAAAGGTTTTAAAAAATTCATTTTTAAAATCTGCACTTTTACTCTGTAAAATATCCTCTGAATAAAAATGCTCTGACGGCAATTTTGACCAGAGAGTGGTATCGGATAGCTTTGTAACACCGTCATTTGCCATTATGGTTCTAAAACCGTTTGATAGGTTGTTGTACGTTTTTTTAAGCTGGGTTACGTACATCTTTTTCTGATAATTTGTGATAACGGTTGG
>CANQDZ010000012.1 GCA_947594025.1 Candidatus Gastranaerophilales bacterium | reverse complement strand
GCTTGATGTAAACGGACCAAAGGGACCCAACATCGTTGGTCGTGATTTATTCGCGTTCATTCTGGGTAATGACGGTGCATTATATCCTTTTGGCGGTGCCGATTATGCCGTTTACAGCGGTTGCGAATACGACAATCTTGAATCTTGCAGTGGCTATTGGAAAAACGAAGGCGGTGAGGATTCATGCACTAAAAGTTCTGAAGGTCAAGGCTGTGCAGGACGTATAATGGAAGAAGGCTGGGAGATGAAGTATTAGAGCTTAACTTTTGAACTTCGAAAAAGTCCAAAAGTTAGAAGGCTGCGCCTTTAACACTTGATAAATCTATCCCAAATTTAGATAACCTCCGATATCACCAGGGGCTTCGCCTTTAACACTTGATAAATCTATCCTAAATTCAGATAACTCTCGAAAATTTAATTTTCGGGAGTTATATTTTTTAGCTTAACTTTTGGACTTCGAAAAAGTCCAAAAGTTAGGGGGGCTGAGCCCCTAACACTTGACAAATTTATCATAAATAACTCTCGATATTAATATAGTGAGCTGAGTCTATAACATAATTAGTTTTGTGAGGTCATTGACCTCACAAAACCAGAAGGCTTCGCCCATAACATTTGATAGATTTATCTTAAAATCAGATAACTCTTTAAATTAATTAAGAAAAGTGCTTACGCACTTTAGAATTAACGTAATATTAAAACGGCCTTTGAAAATAATATTTTTGAGAGTCGTTTTTTAATTCAATTTTTGGACTTCGATGAAGTTAAAAAGACAGGGGTCGTCGCTTTCAGTGTTTGGTAAATTTATCAAAGATAACTTCCGTACTTTGGCATGCCTGAAAATAAAAATATTTATAAATTAATCCCAAAAAATGTCATAAATAGCTACAATCGGGCTATTGCCAAAAGAATTCAACTGTGATAAAGTTGAGTGTAGAGAAGGAGCGTACATGAAAATTTGTCCCGTTATCTTTAATAAAAACATCTTGTCTAACAAAGGACAATTGAACAATAATTTTTCACGCAACACTCTTTTAAATTATCAAAATCAAAATGACGCTTTTGTCCGTCTTGCAATTGCAAGTACAAGAGATAGCAAAATTGAACGCGAATTAAAAAGCATGAATTTAATATAAATGAGTTTAAATATATGAAATTGGCGGTAATTGGTTTAGGATGTTGGGGATTAGTATTAACGGAAATGTTGACCGATAACTTTGATGAAGTTACGGGCTGGTCTCGTCCTGAAGATTT
The DNA here is from genome assembly GCA_947594025.1 of Candidatus Gastranaerophilales bacterium. Lineage (GTDB taxonomy): Bacteria > Cyanobacteriota > Vampirovibrionia > Gastranaerophilales > Gastranaerophilaceae > SIG30. The sequence continues at coordinate 38,738 of CANQDZ010000012.1, read as the reverse complement.
GTCAGAAGAATTGAAATTATATAAAAAAACATCAAAACCTTATGAAATTCAATTAAAAGACAAGGTTCAAATTACAACCGATATGAAACAGGCTATATCGGGTGCCGATGTTATACTTCTTGTTGTTGCCACAAGCGCTACCAGAATTGTATGCGAACAGCTAAAAGCTGCAGGAATTAAAAAAGAACAAATTCTTGTAAATGCTTCAAAGGGTATTGAACTTCCTTCTCTAAAACGTATGAGCGAAGTTATACGCGATGTTTTACCCGAGCAAAGGCTTGTAATTTTATCAGGTCCGACCCTTGCGGAAGAAGTGTTAAATAAATGTCCGACGGCTGCATGTGTTGCATCGGAAGATTCTGAAACAAGCAAAATTGCGCAAAAATTATTGAATGTGAAAGGACGTTTCAGATTATATACAAATGATGATGTTATAGGCGTTGAACTTGGCGGAGCCTTAAAAAACGTTATTGCGATTGCGGCAGGCTTCATTGACGAGCTTAATATGGGAGATAATGCAAGAGGAGCCTTGCTTACGCGCGGTATGGCGGAGATTGTGCGTGTAAGCGTTATACTTGGCGCCAATCCTTCAACTCTATGGGGGTTGTCAGGCATGGGCGACCTTATTGCTACTTGTTCAAGCCCGTTGAGCAGAAATCACAGAGTCGGTGCAATGCTTGCACAAGGTAAAAAAATCGATGATATCTTAAACGAACTTGGTTCTGTCGCAGAAGGCGTTAAAACTTCTCGTGCAATATGCGAACTCGCAGAGAAATTGAATATAGATGCTCCTTTATCCAGTGCTATTTATGAAGCGGTTTATTCAAGGGAAAATTCTAAAGAAATCTTTTTAAACTTGATGAACAGACAACTTAAGGGCGAAGAAAATTTTGGAGCCCGAAGGTAAGCTTATATTTGGCTTCTATTTTCTTTTATTAAAACTTGCAGTATAATTAATGCGTTATATGATAATTGACATACTGGCAGATTTAAAAAATAATTATGGTGCAACGGGAATTAAGGCTGAATTTGAAGAAGAAGGCCTTTCTTTTGATGAAGTTTTAAAACACAAGGAAGCTGCAAACTCTGTTCTTCTTGATTTATCGGTCAAAATTGGCGGCTGCGGAGCGCTAAACGACATAAAAAATTTAAAAATCATGGGCGTTAAAACCATTATTTGTCCTATGGTTGAATCTTCGTATGCTCTCAGAAAATACATTAAATCGATTAAGGCTGTATACGATAAAGATGAAATTCAAAAATTGCACCTTTTTATAAATATTGAAACAAAAACCGGAATAAATTCTCTTGGTGAAATTTTGAGCTTGGAAGATGCAAACTACATTGAAGGTATAATTTTGGGCAGGTCCGATACGGCTTGTTCTTTAAATATTGAGAAATCAGAGATTAACGAAAATTATATGCTTGATATTGCAAAAGATGTGGCAGTGCAGGCTAAGAAATGCGGCAAAAAGTTTGCCGTAGGAGGAGGAATTTTTGAAGAGTCCGTGAGTTTTCTTCAGGAATTAAATAAAATAGGGTTAGACTATTTTGAAACAAGGAAAATCATATTTCCTTCTTCAATTCTTGAGAATAATAAAGCAACAGAAGGGATTAATCGTGCGCTTGAATTTGAAATTATTTGGCTTAAAAGTATTAAAAACCCTCTGCCTTGCGAAATAAAAAGAATTAAATGCCTTGAAAATAAAATAAAAAAATGCCGACTTTAAGAGGTCGGCATTTTCATTATGCGTTTTATAATTATATATCTGATGTGCAGTGGGGGCACTTAGTTGCATTGATATTAATTTCGCTGCAGCATTTAGGGCAAATCTTTGTTGTTGGTTCAGATACAGTTTCTTCAACAGGGTTTTTCCTCAATTTATTAATGAATTTGATTAATAAAAACACTGCAAATGCAACAAATACAAAACTGATTAACGTGTTAATAAATAAACCGTAATTTATTGTAACGGCACCTGCTGCTTGAGCTGTTTCAAGTGAAGGATATTTAATTATTTCTCCGTCTGAATTCGGGAGAGTGAAATATAAGTTTGCGAAATCAACCCTTCCCATTAACCACCCCATGGGAGGCATAATAATATCTTTTACCATTGAATCAACAATTTTGCCAAATGCAGCACCGATAATTATACCTACGGCCATGTCAATAACGTTACCTTTTACCGCAAACGTTTTAAATTCGTCTGCCCAGCTTTTAATTTTTTTAATCATAATTTCTCCTTTTCATTAAAAATATTTTATCATAAATATTATTTTTTCTTGCTCGTCTTTTTTGTGTGTTGTAAAATATCTGAAAAAGAGAAGGAATGCTGATATGATAAAAGAATTACCCAATGATATTATTGTTTTAGACCACCCCATTATTGAACATAACTTGGCAGAATTAAGAAACATAAATTATAATCCTGAAAGTTTTATGATGGCTTTAAAAAGGATTTCCAATCTTTTGTTTTTCGAAGGAACTAAATTCTTGCCGACGGTTGAAAAGAAAATACAAACTCCAATTTGCGAAACAACCGTTAAAGTATTAGACCCGTCCATTGATATCATATTGGCTCCTATTTTAAGGGCAGGAATGGTATTTTGCGATGTTGCACAAGAACTTTTGCCCCTTGCACGCGTTCAACATCTCGGAATGTACAGAGATGAAAAAACTCTCACTCCAATTTGGTATTACAACAAAACTTTAAAAATCAGAGACCCTAAAAAGACTCATGTATTTATTCTTGACCCGATGTTAGCCACGGGGAACAGTGCATTTGATGCAATTTCATGCTACAGAAAATACGACATTCCGATGGAAAACATTATATTCATATGTTTAATTGCGGCTCCTCAAGGCATCAAAAAATTAACAGATAACTTTAAGGGTCTTAAAATTATGACTGCAAATGTTGACGAAGACTTAAACGAAAAAGGCTATATCGTGCCGGGTCTTGGCGATGCGGGCGATAAAATCTATAATACTCAATACTAAATAGAGCTTAAGTCGACGGAAATTTGATGTTTTAAATCGGAAACGGATTTGAATTTTTTCTCATCTCTTATTTTCTTTTCAAAAAAAACATCCGCCTTTTGTCCGTATAAATCGGCATTAAAGTCCAAAATATGGGCTTCAAGTATTTCCTTTTTGCCGTCTACAGTAGGGCGTACGCCCCAGTTTATGAGCGCTTTATGCCCCAAGACATATCCGCCGTAAACTCCGTAAGGAAGCTTAAAAATTCCTTCAGGCCAGTTCAAATTGATTGTCGGAAAACCCAAAGTTCTTCCTATCTGATTGCCCTTTTTAACCTCGTTTGTTATTTTAAAATTTTTATTTAGCATTTTATTTGCAAGTTCTATTTGTCCTTTGCTCAGCTTGTCTTTAATATTTGTTGTAGATACAAGCTCGCCTTTAAGATAAACGGGTTCAATCATTTTATAAATATAGTTATATGCGTTTTGATTTTTCTCCAAAAAATCACGGTCGCCCGAATGATATTTACCAAAAGTGTGGTTAAAACCCGTTATTATGTACTTGGGCTCAAAATATTTGTAAAGCACATTTTTGATATATTCGTCCGCACTCATATCTTTAAGCTCATTAAAATTAAGCTCATAGATATAATCCACGTTAAGCTCCTCTATAAATTTATATTTATCATTATTGTCGTAAAGATATTCGACATTTATTCCCTTAAGGTCAACTAAAGGATGATTTTTAAAGGTTATAACGGCACTTTTTAAAGTGTTTTCTCCCGCTGTTTTAACGGCTTCTTCAATGAGTTTTTGGTGTGCCGAGTGTATGCCGTCAAAAAATCCCAAAGCAAGTACTAAATTTGGATTATGTTCTAGATTTTTAATTATTTTCATGTTTTTTATTCGTTTTTTTGTCAGTCGGCTTGTGTTGTTTTTTGTACGTGCTTCTGTTGTCGTGGCTTTTTTGTTCCAGTCTTCTTACGCTGTATACATCAGGCAATGATTGCAGATTTAAAATAACTTTTTGCAAAACATCAACGCTGTTAAGCTCAATACCAACATCAATAATACCGAATTTCTTATTCTTTACATAGGTTGAAGTGTAAAGAATGTTTGTATCCATATCTGAAATTTTGCTTATAATGTCTTTTAAAAGTCCGACTCTGTCATGACATTCAATTCTCAAATGTGCGCTATAGATGCTTGATGATATTGTATCGGACCATTTTACATCCATCATTCTTTCAGGTTCAATATCAAATAAGCTTTTACAATTTAATCTGTGAACGGTAACACCTTTTGAGCGGGTTATAACACCGACGATTGGTTCTCCGGGCAAAGGACAGCAACATTTTGCAAGGCTCCAAAGCATTCCTTCAAGCCCGATGATATCATCTTTTTTAGATGGTTTTTTGTGTCTCAGAGCTTCGCTTTCACGGTAGGAATCAACCATTTCTGTCGGTTTTGGCTCTGTTTTCTTTAATTTATTTGTAATCTTGTGAAGGGTTGTTTCTCCGTAGCCCAGTGCCGCGAATAAATCATCGGCAGATTTATAGTTCATATCTTGAGCTACACGCTCAAATTCTCCGCTTTGCAGATATTCTTCAAACACGGTTTTAGTAAGTGCGGATTCAAGCTGCATTTTGCCGATATCAAGGTTGTCTTCTCTTTTATTTTTCTTGAACCAAAGTCTTATTTTAGATGCAGCACTTTTTGTTTTTACAAAGTTTAGCCAGTCAATTTTTGGCATCGGCTGCTTTGAAGTTAAAATTTCAACAATATCGCCGTTTTTAAGGACTGTATTTAGTGTGACAATTCTTCCGTTTACAAGTGCGCCCACTGTTTTATGTCCGATTTCCGTATGGATACGGTAGGCAAAGTCAACGGGGGTTGAACCTGCAGGAAGGTCAATAACATCCCCTCTGGGGCTGAATGCAAAAACTTGGTCTGAAAAGATATCAAGTTTAACGTTTTCTAAAAATTCCTTTGAGTCAATCGAATCTTTGTCAAATTCGACAAGCTTTTTCATCCAAGAAAATTGCGCATCCGTTTTTGTATCTGATTTAACGGAGCCCATTTCTTTGTATTTCCAATGTGCCGCGATACCGTATTCTGCAATTTCATGCATTTTTAACGTTCTTATTTGAATTTCAAACGGTTTATTCTTGGGTCCTATAACCGTTGTGTGAAGTGAACGGTATCCGTTGCTCTTTGGCATTGCGATATAGTCCTTAAAACGGCCGGGGATTGGTTTAAATTTGGCGTGGATTAGACCTAAAACCCCGTAACAGTCTTTTTCTTCATCTACAATAACTCTTATCGCGCTCATATCATACAGCTGTTCAAAAGTGATATTCAACTTTTTCATTTTGTTGTATATGCTGTAATAATGTTTTGCACGTCCGTATATTTTTGCTTTGATGTTGTTTTGATTTAATATAACCGAAACTTCGTCAATCAGAGATGAAATTGCCTGGTCTCTTTGAGCTTTTGTTTGAGCAATTTTTTTTGCAATTTCATAATATTTTTCCGGATTTATGTATCTTAACGCCAAATCTTCAAGCTCTGCCTTGATTTTACCGATACCTAATCTGTTTGCAAGAGGTGCAAAGATATCAAGAGTTTCTTGAGCAATCTTTTTCTGCTTTGCTTGCGCCATAAAATTCAATGTGCGCATATTGTGGAGTCTGTCTGCAAGTTTTAAAAAGATTATTCTTATATCTTGCGCCATTGCAACAAGCAGTCTTCTGAAATTTTCCGCCTGTCTTTCTTCTTTTGATTGAAAATGCAGTTTGCCGAGTTTTGTAACACCTTGAACAAGTTTAAGTACATCTTCTCCAAAAAGATTAAGTATTTCTTCAGGCTGAGTGTCGGTATCTTCCAGAATATCATGCAAAAAAGCGGCAATAATTGTGCTCTTATCAAGTTTTAAATCAAGCAAAATTTTTGCAACTTCAACGGGGTGAACAATGTATGGCTCCTCTGAAATTCTGTATTGTCCTTTGTGAAGTTCATACGCAAAGGTATAAGCACGCTCTATTTCTTCCACCTCATCCGTCGGGCGGTTTTGCGCCATTAATGATTCATGAAACTCGTCATAATTTACTATGTATGATACCATATGCATATAATACTACTTTTTTGGAGTTTTTGCCATATGTCAAGCGAACTAAATATAGAAAAAATAAAAAATTCAGATAGCGACATTACTTTGGATATTAAAGTAATTACTAACGCAAAACAAAACTCAATAGAATTTTTGGAAGACGGATTAATAAAGCTTAGAATTTCCACAGTTCCCGTTGAGGGAAAAGCCAACAAAGAAATCATTGAATATTTAAGCAAAATCTTCAACAAAAGGAGGGGCGATATTGTTATCTTAAAGGGAGAAAAAAATTCTCATAAAGTTATATTAATAAAAAAGTCCTAAGCACTTTACAAGCATGAGCCAAGAAAATATAATGGAAAAGATTTCAAAAGGAGCTACTAAATGGAAAAACTGAAAATTGCTATCGGTTGTGACCACGGCGGATATTTATTAAAAGAAAAAATTATCCAATATTTAGATGCCGTCGGTGTTGAATATAAAGATTTTGGTACTTATACTAAAGAATCAACTGATTATCCCGTAATTGCAAAAGCCGTATCTAAAGCTATTGTATCTCATGAATTTGACAGAGGAATTCTTGTTTGCGGTACAGGGCTTGGCATGAGCATTGCGGCGAATAAAATTAAAGGAATCAGAGCCGTTTGCGTTGAAAATACTTATAGTGCAAGAGTTTCAAGAGCTCACAACAATGCAAATATCTTGTGTTTGGGAGGACGAGTTATAGGTGATTACTTAGCACTTGACATTGTTGATATTTGGTTGAAAACAGGTTTTGAGGGCGGACGTCACAAACTAAGATTAGACATGTTTGAATAATCTTAAAAATATTTACAAATCTTTACAATTTCGAAATGCTTAATCCGTAAGGGTTGGCAGGTTTTGTGTTGAAAAAAATTGTAATATTTTGTTAAATATATTGACTTTTTTTTATTTTAAGCGCAAAATAAAATATTCATGCGACTTATAAAGTCGTAAACTCCTCTATAAACTCCGTAATACTAATTCTATCCATCAAGGCTTTTTGAAAAAAAAGCCGTTTTTTTTGTTTTTTAAGGTATAATTTACTCGGATACTTACTGAAAAGGAATTTCAATTATGAAACTTGCTCTAAAAATATTTGGATATGTGTTACTAGCATTTATCGTTATTTCTTACGTTTGTTTTTTGTTTGTACTGCCAAACAAACTTGATTTGAATACTTTTGTTCCCGACATTAAAACAATTGCGAATGAAAACAGCGATTTTAATATAGACGTGGACAACTTAAAGTTATATACAAACCCGCTTTTAAGTATTGGTGTCAGGGCAGAAAATGTTAAAATCTCATACAGTGACGGCAGCGAGCTTATAAGTATTGCAAATGCAGATGTAAGAGTTGCCCCTTTAAGTATATTTCTGCTTACGGCTAAATCCCCAAGCATAGTTGTTAATTCGCCCTCAATATATTTAGATGTACCTGACGGCAGACGTCTTAAAATATTAAATGCAATAGAAGAAATGGCAAACAGAAATGTTGCTGTCGAAGAAGAAAAACAAGAGGAAGAATCATTTTTTGACCCGAGTTGGATAAAGGTTAAATTGTCAAAAATTTTAATTAATAACTATTCAATTGTTATAAAAGATAATTCAACAGGTCATGATGTAACTCTAAAAGGGGATAAACTCTTTGCGTATTACGATGGTAAAAAGATAAAAATTAAAGCAGATTCTTCCATCACAAATAACGGTAACCAAAACATTACGGCAAATGTAGATTTTATGTCTATTCTTCCTAAGAAAAAAGAAGTTTATGAAGATGATGACCCTGCCGCAGCTCTTGCCCTTCCGTATATTAATCCCGTAAAAGAGTTTGAAAAACTTAATCCGAAAGCAGTTCTTGACGTAAAATTAAAAGCCCGTCAAAGAGAAAATAAAATAAGCGCTCGAGGATATGTAAATATTGACGGTTTAAGTGCTGAATTTTCAGGTTATGAACTTCCAAAGTCATATATTCACGCAAAACTTAGAGGTTATACTTTAAATCTTGATACGGATATGGCATATGCCGAAAATCAAAGAATTAAGTTAAACGGTGATTTAAATTACGGTAACGGACCTTGGATAAATATGTCATTTTTAACGGATAAGCTATATTTTAATGATATGTTGAAGGTGACAAAAGCCGTTATGGATACCTATGGTGTAAAAAATAATATTGATGAGCTCGCAGGTTCAGGATATCTTGAAACCAATTTAAAATTAAAAACAAATTTCAAAAAGCTTAATTCTCAAGGATACATAAAGGCTGCGGAGGGAAACATTTCAAACAAAAACTTCGGCAGTCTTGTTGCGGATATAAACGGTACGGCAACCTTTAATAAAAACGAAATGACCATAGGTGAAACAAGGGCCGTTGTAAACGACAGCAACTTTAAGCTTGAAGGGGATATTGATGAAAAATCAAATCTAAATTTAAATATAGTTTTAAATAAAATGCCTCTTAAGGGTTCATTGTTAAAATTCGCACCGAGGGAAATCAAAGACGTTTATCGTATTCAAGACGGTCTGTTAAACATTAATGCCAAATTCGAAGGAAAACTTTCGCACCCCGTGTGCAGTTTAAAAACAGAGCTTGATAATCTTGTTTTAAAAGATATTAAAAACAATATTATTTATTCAAATAAAAATAACACAATTACAATTTATACAGATTTTGAAAATGTTGACGGAAAAGTTATAAACACTGATTTTGCAATAGATATTCCGTCAACCGATTCTAAAATTAAAAGCGAAAAAATAACAATCGATATAGGAAGCGAACACATTATATTTGAACCGTCAAATTTAAAGCTGAACAGCAGTTCTCTTGTTGGCTTTATGGGTGAAATTACCAACTACAGAAAAAGACCTGACATTAATTTTGACGTGTTTGGTGCGCTAAATACAAAAGATTTAAATAAACTTCTTGGTCCGCAAGGTTCAATATTTATGGCATCAAATGGCGCGCTGCCTTTCAGAGTATTCCTCAGAGGAAATGAAAAGCTGCAGAATATAATCTTCCAGATGATATCTAACGGAGGAAATTATTATACCCCTTTAAACATAAAAGAACTTATGGGTAAAACCACTCTTACTCAGGCAAATATCCGCATGCAAAACGGAACATTGAATATCAAAAATTCAGGCATTTACATTAAGGGAAATAACGAAAGATTAACTTCCGATTACGAACTTAACGCAGAAAATGCACAACCCGTAATAGAAGCACGCGGTACAATCATAGGTTTAAATACTCCTTACCCTTCAATAAATATATTGAAAATCCAAGCTCCTAAAGATTTACATATAAATCTTGCGGTATTTAAACAATCAAGCGCAATTCTTTCATTAAAAGCATTTGTCTACGGAGCATTTGAAAACATAAAAACAAGCGGAAAAATAAAAATTTCAAAACTTATAATTCCTGAAATAAAAACAACTCTCGAGGAAGGCTCAATAAATTTAGAAAAAACAATTGCATTATTTGATGTAAATAAATTACTGCTTGATAATTCTGATATTGAACTTAACGCTAAATGGAATTTTCACGCATTACCGATTTTCCATTTGCAGGATGTCGTCATAATATCAAATTATATTGATTTAGATAAACTTACGGGGGTCGTGGAATTATTAAACGGCTACATAACCCCTAAAAATACGACAACAGCTCAAAATCCCGAGAAAGCAGGCGATATTCCCGCGGTTATAAGTTCGGGAAATATAGCGCTTAAAAGAATTAAAACCGGTTCAATTATAGTTGATAATACAAGAGCAAGACTTTTCCTTAAAAATAATATATTATCCGTTAAAAACATTGCCGCACAGGTGTTTAAAGGCAGAGTGCATGGCGGTGTGGATGTAAATCTTATAAACGGAAAAATTTCAATCGATATGGCAGGCAGCAAAATTGATGTTGCAAAAGCACTTGCCGATGCCGCAAACGTTAAAGATGCACTTTCGGGAACCGCTTCATTCAAAGCGCTTTTAAGTCTTGCCGGTGCAACTTACGAAGAACAGATGAAAAGCTTAGACGGTGCTATTATATTTAATATTAAAGACGGAAGTTTTGGTCCCTTTGGTAAGCTCGAAAACTTAATTCTTGCAGAAAATATCAGAGAATCAGAGTTCTTCCAAACTGCACTCGGCGGAGTTATTAATTCACTCGCAACAATAGATACTGCACGCTTTGAAACTCTTGAAGGATTGATAAACTTAAAAGACGGCGCCGCAAATATCACAGAAATTAAATCAACAGGCAATGTTTTATCCTTCTTAATTTTTGGCGATATGGATATATTGAAAAACGAACTTGATGTCAAATTCAGAGGAAAAATGGCATCCAATATATCTGATATGCTTGGACCAATTGCGGTTTTAAACCCTGTTAATTTGATTAAGCAAACTCCGGGCGTGAATATTGTATTTGCAAAAGCATTCAGCTTATTTACCGTAACCGTGACAAAAGAAGAAATTGACAAATTGCCCTCATTTGCTTCAAATCATACAGATGAAAACGCAACGAGTTTCCAAATAGTTTTAAGAGGCGACGTAAACAAGCCCTTAAAACTCATAAAATCATTTAAGTGGCTTGCAAGCAACGAAGATATGGAAAAAGCTGAACAGTTCTTGAAAAACGTAATTCAAATCCAGCAGGAACAAGCTGAGGCACAACGCAGAAAAGACAGATTTAACATAGTGAAAAAGATAAAAAACGCATTAAACAAAGAAGAAAATGAATAATCTAAAAGAGAAAAACAAAATATTATATCTGGGACCAAAAGGCTCATACACGGAAATTGCAGCATCTAAGTTTATTAAGCATTACGATTTAAACTGCATTCAAGAACCGATTTCGACCATTAAAAAAATAATCCAGGAAGTAAACGATAACGATTATCTTGCGGTAATTCCCATTGAAAATTCAATTGAGGGAATTGTGAGAGAAACGGTTGATGCGCTTTTAAATGTGGATGATTTAGTTAAAATATACGCTCAATTATCGATTAATATTTCGCACTGTCTTATATCAAAAGGGAAAAAAGAAAATATAAAAACCATTCTCTCTCACCCTCAAGCACTTAACCAATGTCAGGGATATATTGCGGAAAATTTTGGAAAAGATATTAATATAATGACTGTTAACTCTACATCATACGCAACAATGTCCTTAAAAAATCTGGATGATACATACGCTTCCATAGGCAACGAATTCTGCGCTAATTTGTACGGGATTGATGTTGTAGACAGAGGGATAAATGATGTCAAAGATAACAGAACAAGATTTATTCTTATAGGAAAACTGGGCTATAACGATAAAGCAGACAGGACATCTATTGCCTTTACAACTAAAAATGAACCGGGGGCTTTGCTTAAGGTTCTTGAAATATTTAAAGAACATGATTTAAACCTTGTTTATCTGGAATCAAGACCAAGCAAAGAAATTATCGGAAATTACGTATTCTTTGCAGATATCGATAAAGGTATAAAAAGCATAATGAATGCTTTAAACAAAATATCCGATTTGTGCGAATTCTGCAAGATACTCGGTTCATACGCTAGTAAAAATATATAAATCGGATTATAATAATATTGTCAGAACATTGAAAGCTTAATATGGGGACGTTTTGGATTTGACAGGACGTTTATGGTAAACGGGTTGCAGGTCGTGGTCTGTTCCACGTAAAAAACAAGAAAAAAAATAAACGCTAACAACGTTGTAAATGCTGAAAATGCTTTCGGCCGCAGAGCCGCTTTAGCAGCCTAACGATAGGTGCAGCCACTTTGTAGTTCTAACTTGCGGGGCTATAAGGTCAGTTTAGCAAGTTCGATGTTAATTGAAGCGCTTAACATTAGGATTTAGCTTCAAAAGGTTGTTTATCCTTTAAAAATAGACTTTGATAAACTTCCGGGTATGATAATCCGCCTTGGTTTATCGAGATAAAGTGATTTCTAAGCTTGTAGATGCTCGCTTGACATCGTTTTGGACGCGAGTTCGATTCTCGCCGTCTCCATGCTTTTGAAGCTTGAACCGTAATTAAAGGAGAGGGCGAAAAAGAAAAGCCAAGTGATGTGAGAGAATATTATTTCCGCTTTGAGCAATCTCGGAAAGCTCAAGACGTCTAAGACAGCAGTGTAAGAGTTTTGCGAAGCAAATTTATTGAAGCACAAAAGTTCAATTTATCGGGCGTTATCTTGGAATTTTAATTTTTAAAAGACAGAATTAAAAATTTATAATATAATTTGTGCTATCAGAGGATATACACAAAATGTTTGTCATACCGAATTTTATTTCAGATGCATTTAAAGATAGTATCGGGTTAATATTACCGCTTTTCATTATATTTGTCGGCATTGAGATATTTGAGTCTTTTTTCACACAAAAAATATCAAATTTACTAAATTTTTCAAAAAAGTGGGGACCGCTAATAGGCGCTTGTGTTGCCGTTATTCCGCAGTGCGGCTTTTCGGTAATTGCAACAGCGCTTTACATTGAAGGTTTTTTATCAACAGGTACATTGATTGCAATTTATATCGCAACATCGGACGAGGCAATCCCTATTTTGATTTCGCAGCCGGGCATGTTTATTCCTATGGTTAAAATTATAACCATAAAGTTTTTTATAGCTATTATCGCGGGATATATCTGCGATTTAATATTCAAGACAAAGTTTGAAATTAAAAAAGAGAGTCCAAAAATCAAAGAAGAAGGGTGCTGTCATCACCATTTGACGGCAGATGAGGGAAAAAATCTGATATTGCACCCTATTAAACATACGTTTAACATTTTTTGCTTCATTTTTATAATCTGCGTTCTTTTTAATTATTTGATTGCAAAATTTGGAGTCAACAATATTGAAAATATCACCCTTGCCGGCTCTTATCTGCAGCCAATATTAGCCGCAATTGTCGGTCTAATTCCAAATTGCGCGATATCGGTTTTAATCACAATGATGTATATAAAAGGTATTTTAAGCTTTGCATCAGCCATAGCAGGCTTATGTGCGGGAGGCGGGCTTGGTGTGCTGTTATTATTTAAAAGGAATTCAAACATTAAAAAAAGCCTTTTAATTGTTGCGATACTTTTTGTTGTAAGTGCATCAGCAGGATTACTTCTCCAAGTATGCAAATTAATCAATTAAAAGGCAAGCACTTAATCGATATTTAAAAATTTTACAACTCTGTACAGAAATTCAAGTTTCTTTCTGTCTTCTCGAAGGTTATGAACATAACCACTGATTTTGTTAACTAAAACCTCATTCCTTTCAAGATGTTCTGTGCAACATATTTCTTCCAGTGTAGTATCAAGCGCGGTTACAATCTTTTCCAATGTTTCTGCTTTTACGAAATTTGCCCCGACTTCAATTCCCGAAAGATTTCTTGGCGAGATATCTACTTTTTCAGCGAGTTGTTCTTGTGTAAGCCTTCTTTTTTTTCTCATTCTTTTAATGTTTTCGCCAAGTTCTTTTTTAATGTTCACGTTGTTTATGTCCTATATGTATGTGTCTGTCTAAAAGCAAATTGCGCTTTTCCCCTTTTATATAGTATATTAAGATTTATGAAGTCATAAATGTCGCAGTATATCAAATTATAAATTTTACTTGATACCAAACATCGGAAAGTCGGATAGTCCAATATACCTACATGTTTTACGTTTAAAATTATAACTAAAACTCTTGCTATACGTCCGTTATTCGGGGGTTTTGTCAAAATTTCAATGGTAATGTTATATGTTATCAAGGTCTGAAAATAAAAAAATTTGTCTAAAAAAGACATCTTTTATTAAGATTTAATAAGCGGAGTGCTTAAATGTCGTATTTAGAGCGGGAACAAAACGAAGTTTATTCCTTATGAGGTATTGCGGCAAAAAAATGTAAAGAAGCACATGGTTTGATTATTTTAATCACTCGGCTTAAGTATTGTGAAGCGGGGCGAATTTTTTTGCCCCGCCGTACTTTACTTAATTGACATCGCTGCTATTGACTTTTAGATTGAGATGTCGGAATTTTATTTCAATTTCTGACGTTATATTTTTTGTTTTCCTTTGTGGAATTATTTTTATTTATTAAGCTGATATCTTCATTAGTGAAATATTCTTCCGCAGCAGAATCAGCTATAAATACATCATTAACAATCACGGGACGACCTTGAACTCTGCAGTTTTTGCTTTATTTTGTAGAATACATTATTTTCGTTTATTAAGTCGATATCGTCATCGGTGAAATATTCTTCCGCAGTAGAATCAGCCATAACTACATCATTAACAATCGTAGGACGACCTTTAACTACCTTAGTTTTATATAAATTTTCCGCAGCTTTTGCTTCACTTTCAAGAATATTTTCAAAATATACTTTTAAACAGCCTTCTCTGTCCCCATTTTCTAATAGTTGGCTTATTTCTTTTGCTCTTGTAGCTTTTTCCGTCCAGCCCGCCTTATATTGCTCGGCTTTGATTGCTTGTGCGCTTCCGGGCTCATACATACCCTGCTTGCTAATTACATCTTGGTATATTTTTTCATTAAATTTTGATCCGTCTCCAAACAATAAATTATCAACTTGTTCTCTATATTTTCCAAATTTTTCCAATGTTATGTCTTTATTAATTTCAAAATAAGTATCGGTAGTGTCAAAAGTTCCGCCGTTTTCTTGATATGTATATTTGTAATTATCAATCATTTGCTGTTTTAGTGCGTCAACACCAAAGGTTTTTGCCATATCTGAAGCTTGACTAAAATGCTGCAATTCGTGTCTTAATTCAATTTCTATATTTTTTCCCTGTATTCTCATTTGGCTTTTACCCTGAGGAGTTAAAAGTTTTTCGGGTATATCAACTTTACCTGATACGTTATCATAACTTGGCGCACCAATACCTTCTTTAGAAAAATGTAATTCAGGCTTTACTGCTAATCCCATTTCATTTCCAATCATTTCATAACTAATTAACGTGTCGGCTTTAGCAATTTCAAGCTTTATATCTGAAAAACCACGGCAATTCTTCAAATTAGATAATAATTTAGTATTCAATCCGACAGTGCCTTTGCCGTAGCGAGCAAATCTTGAAACCTGTTTGAATGCTCTTGGCGCAAAAGGTAAAGATAGTGCTAAATCAACGCCATCTCCGCCTATTTGTTGTAAGTCTTCACGGACTTCATTATATTTTCCCGCTTTATTGTCTTTTACGGTTTCAACAACATCAACTGCAGTTTTACCGATAGAGTATCCCGCAAAACCTAAAGCTAAAATTGATGCAGCAGTTGCCGAAGCCACTCCGATTATCGGAGCGCCTGCAATAAGAAGGGAGGTGGCGCCTATAGCAAGTATGCTTTTAACCGGATGTTTAACAATTGAGGCTGCCATATTTTTAACTTTATCGACAACACCCTTGCCAATCAGTTTAGCCCCTTCTTTAAAGCTTACTTTTTCTTCTGAATTATTTTTTGAAATGCTTGTAAATTCATCATTTTTCGGGTCAGTCTTGATAATTTCACCATTATCTTTTTTGACAGTATTTTGCCTGTTAGCTTCTGTCACCAAATTATAATTTGGTAAATTGACCGCATTTAATGTCATGCACACCGCTCCTTTACTTACTTTACTTACTTATGGTACATATAAGTCTTTTAAAGTAAAAAAATTGATATTTTATCGGTAAATTTTAAGAAATATGAAGTATTACTTCTTGTATTATGCCCTTACCGGTAATTTTTTAAAACGGACTTCTTAAGAAATAGTACAAGCTAAACTTTTGTTCCCGCCGAGGCAACATGTAAAAAAAGACCTCTTGCGAAGTCTTTATTATTGGTGGGCCCGGTGACTCTGCCGACGAAAAAGTGACTAAATGTCACTTTTGAGGAGAGGACAAAACGAAGTTTTGTTCCCGCCGAGGCAACATGTAAAAAAAGACCTCTTGCGAAGTCTTTATTATTGGTGGGCCCGGTGGGACTCGAACCCACGACCAATTGATTAAGAGTCAACTGCTCTACCAACTGAGCTACAAGCCCATAGCTCAAAGTTATTATACAACAAAAAATTATAATTTAAAAATACCTTTAATTTTTATGTTTTTATATTCCCATATAATAATATAATTGTCGTTTATCTTGTCGTAATAAATATTTGCCTTAGATGTAATATAATCTTCAGGTAAAATTCCCTTCCGTTTAATCTTCTTTTTCTTCCATTTGCTCATTTTTTTAGGCGGAGTTTTGCTTATCTGCTCAACGGATACAATCGGAACTTTTGCCTTTACATCTTCACCCTGATAAAGAATTAAAAAATCTTGCATTTCATCAGGTATTACTTTATAAAATCCCCTTTTAATCCCATACCCGTCTTCATTTACGAGATTGTCTTCAATTAAAAGCAAAGGATAATTAGGACCCTCCACCCCTTTGTATACGCCTTTATCTGCGTCTTTGACCCCTGATTTATATCTCGGGTACTTAAAGATATCACTTTCGTATGCTCTTTCCGCTATAAGGCTATGATTAACGTCAATAAACATTTAAGTTCCTATGACTCTATGAACTCAACAATACGCTCTAAACTCTTTTGTATTGCATCCATTCTGCCTTCAAGAGCATCCATTCTTGACATTAAACTATTTGTCTGTTTTGTGCTTTCCTGAGCTGATTTAACAATGGGAGATATGTCAATTCCTTCATCTTGTTTTTTGATAATTGAATTTATTTTGACATCAATATCATCAAGACGTCTTTCCTG
Source organism: Candidatus Gastranaerophilales bacterium (assembly GCA_947594025.1). Classification (GTDB taxonomy): domain Bacteria; phylum Cyanobacteriota; class Vampirovibrionia; order Gastranaerophilales; family Gastranaerophilaceae; genus SIG30. The sequence continues at coordinate 21,907 of CANQDZ010000012.1, read as the reverse complement.
AAGTTTATACTTTTGAGCCAAGTTGATTGCAGCATTTTCAAATTTTTCCATATTAATAACGGGTTCTTTTTCGCCTTCCTGCATGTCAAGCTTTTGTATTAAAACTTCCATTGCTTTTGCGGCACCTCTTAGCCAATTATTCGTATAAATAAGCTGTTGTTCAACATGTTGGTTGAGTTTTATATTTTCGCCCGTTAAATTTTTGACGGCTGACAGATTTTTAATCATATCAATGCTGTTCGTTTTATCAACCGCAATTTTTACGTTTCTTATATCTTCTTCAACGTCTCTCAGACTGTATTCGTTACCGCCTTGAATTACTTCAAGTTTTTCAAATATTTTTTGTAAGACATAATCCGTATCATTTGCGGAAATCGTTTCCAAAAGTTCTGCAAGCTGACCGTTTACAAATTTATTTTGTATATAGGTGCTTTCTTTTAATTTTTCTCTTATAACGCCTATAATTGTATCGGTATTTTCTTCAAGCTCAGATGCCGTTATCGGTTTCAGCTTATCAAGTTTGTCCGCTATTTGTTTGGAATTATTTTCGTATAATTCTTTGAAGTCTTGAGTCTTATTGTTGATATCATAAACAAGACCTCTTATATTTGTTGTGATAGTGTTTATAAGCTCGTCTTTGTCAATATCTTGGGGAAGCTTAATTAACCCTATCCTTTCCTTGATTTTTTCTTCTAATTTATCAAGTTTTACTTCAATTTCATTGTTGATGTTGTCAAAATGTTTTTTGAAAAATTCACTGTCAGGAACATTGTCAACTCTATCCATTTTTGACAGAATATCATTTCTTATATCTTCAATATGGTTTTTTACGGTTTGAAGTTCATTTTTTAAATCGCTGTCATCATATTGTTCGGGGATTTGAATTGAAGATATTATATCTCTTGTTTTTTCCTGATAATTTTCAAGCTCTTGTTTGACATTTTCAATTACATTTTGAACACCGTTATAAAGTTCTTGTTTTAAACCCGTGTCATTATATTGCTCGGGTATTTCAATATCTTCAATTTTTTCTTTTATTTTAATGTTTAAGTCATCAATTTTATTTTGAATAACGCAAAGAGCATTATTTGTATTTGAGTTGATGTCTTCTTTTAAAATTTCGCTGTCAGGTATTTTTATTTGAGAAATTTGTGAAGATATTATGTTTGTTGTTGCTTCAAGCTCAATTTTTAAATTGTTTATAAAGTTTTTTGTATCTTCGCATATATCTTCTTTAAATTGCCTTAAATCCTGCTGTTCGGGAATTTCTATATCAGAAATTTTATCACCCAGCCTGTCTGCAATATCATCAAGTTTTTGATTAAGGTGATAAGAAGCCTCCTTTATATCAGAATTAATTGCGCCTTTTAAATCTTCAACATCTATTTCATCAGGTATTTTTATTTCTGAAATTCTGTTTCTTAAAGAAGTAAGTTCTTCATTGATTTTTTCAGAAATACTGTTGACAGCTTCAATAAGGGTCAGCCTTAATTCATTCTCGTCAATTTGTTCGGGAATTTGAATTGAAGAAATTTTATTTTCAACACCATTTTTAAGTTCTGAAATATTTGAGACAATTTGATTTATTGATGTTGAAATATGTTTTTTGATTTCATTATCGGCAAGGCTTGTTTCAAGGGCTGAAACTTCGTTAATTACAGTATCTTGGACTTTTTCAAATTCGTTTTTAATATTTAATACATAATCTTTTAAGTCTTCTTTTAAGTCGTAATTTAACTCTCTTACTTCTGATTTTATGTCATCACTTACGGTTGAAACGCTTGTGCTTATGTTGTCTATTATTCTTGCTTCATCAATTTCCGGAATATAGATGTCTTCAATTTTGCGTATAACGCCGGAAAGTTGTTTTGCAAATTCTTCTTTTAAATTTAATCTTATTACATCTGATGCAACATTTATTTCGTGTGTAATTTCTTCTTTATTAAAATCAGGCGACTTGATGCTTGAAATTATATCAAGTGCGCTATTTAATATTGTTATAACCTCGCTGTCGTCGTATTTAGGGATATCAATGCTTTCAATTTTTTCTTTTAATTCATTGATTTTATCCTTTAAATCCTCATCGTTATATTTTTCAGGGATTTTGATATCTGAGATTTTACCAGATAGGTATCTTAATCCGTCTTTTAATTCGGTGTCATCAAATTTAGCAAGCGTGATTGCATCCGACAATTCGTTTAACAGTGCCTTAACCTCGCTGTCGTCGTATTTAGGGATATCAATGCTTTCAATTTTTTCTTTTAATTCATTGATTTTATCCTTTAAATCCTCATCGTTATATTTTTCAGGGATTTTGATATCTGAGATTTTACCAGATAGGTATCTTAATCCGTCTTTTAATTCGGTGTCATCAAATTTTGAAGAAGTAACTTTTTCCGATAATTCATTTAATAGCGCTTTAATAGAGCTGTCGTTATATTCGGGGATTATGATTTTTGATACTTCTTCTTCTACCTTATCTTTAACTCTGTCAATTTCGCCTTGTAAAACGTATAAAGCATTGTCAACACTTGCGTTTATGTCAGATTTAAGGGCGTTTTCGTCAATTGCTTCAGGGATATATATGCTTCTTATTTCTGACAATAAGTCATCTTTTGCTTTTTTTATTTTTTCGTCAAAATCTTTAGTGATATCTTGAACGGTTTGTTCTAATTTTAAAGAAGTTTCTTCCTCAAGCTCTTGGATTTTAGACGATGCCGTCAGATTTGCCGCAACAAGAGTTTGAAGCTTTTGAGCTTCTTCTTCCACCTTTAATTCAATAGATTTTGAAAAGTCCGCAACCTGAGTATTTAAAGCAGAAATGCTATTTTTCCCTGTTTCAAAGTCACTTTCAAATTTTGTTAAATCATTTAATAAAATTCTTTGTTGAGTTTGAAGCTCGTTTCTTACTTCCTGAAGAATTGATTGTCCTATATTTTCAATTGTTTTTTCAATTTCTTCTCTCTGCTTTTTGTTAAAATCTTCATCCAAAACGGCAGTTTTAAATTCTCTTAATTCTCCCAAGAATGCTTTTTGCAGCAGCTCTGTCTCGTTTTTGACATTTTGTACAACATTTTCTTCAAATGTTCTGAGTTTTTCTCTTATATCAAAGATTGTTTCTTCCTGATCTTTATTTAAAGATGCAATTTTCGCCAAATCTTCAACAAGTATTCTTTGTTGAGTTTGAAGCTCATTTGAAACTTCGGTGCTGACAGCTTTTGAGAATAATTCTATTTTATCCGTCAAAGATTGAAGATTATCCTCAGCACTTTTTTGCGAATTGGAAATTTTTGTAATGTCAGATACAAGAGCCTCTTGTTGAGCTTGTAATTCTGACTTGAAATCTTGAGTTATTGTTTTTGAAAAAAGATTTATTCTTTCACTCAATGCAGTGATGTTTGCATCACGATTTTTGGGCGAGTTTAATATTCTTGAAATGTCTTCAATTAAAAGCTGTTGATTTTTTTGAAGTTCTGCCTTAAAGCCTTGGTCAATACTTTTTAATATAAAATCAATCTGTTCTTGAGGAATTTCGCTATTTAATGAGGCTGCTTCCTCCTGTTTATTAATTATTCTTGCAAAACCGTTAACAACCGCTTGATATTGCTTTTGAAATTCGCTTTTAAATTCTTGAGTTAAAGTTTTTGACAATAAATCAATTTGCTCGTTAACAATAGCAAAATCATTTTCTTTTGTTTTATTCAAGTTTGCAATTCTTGCAAAACCCGTATTAAACGATTGAATTTGTTTTGTAAATTCATCCTTTAAATTTTGTAAAATGCTTGTTTCAAGAGCAGTAATTTGCTCTTTATCTACCGCGTTTTCATTTTCTTGATTAAGCTTTTCTTCAATTTTTAAAATAATTGCTTTGAGTCCTTCACTTGCACTATTTTGAATTGCCGATAATGTCGAAATATTATCCGATAATTCTTTTGCTGAGCCTATTTGCTGCAAGTTTACTTTATCAAGCTTTGATGAAAAGTTTGTGATTTCTTCATTTAAAGTTTGTGTTTGATGATTAAATATGCTTTCCGTGTTTTCTCTAATTTTATTTTCAAGAAGTGCGATATTTTCTTTGGCGGCATCATCGTTCAATGACATTTTAGACAAGATGTTATCCGCAATAATGTTTAAATGTTCCACATATTTTGAAGCTGATGACGTTATGGCTTCAGTCAAATCCCTTTTTGATTCAATCGAACTTACTTCAACAAGACTTCTGACGTCTCCGATTTTTGTTTGAAGTCCCGTGTTATATTCTTCAATTTGTTTTGAAAGTTCGGCTAAATTTTCTGTGTTTTTGGACAAAATAGTGCCCAAATTTACATCCAACGCCTTAATTGTTTCATTTAAGAGATTTGAAGCATCATCAAATTTTGCTTTTATTTCTTCTCCCCTCTCTTTTGAAAGCTGAGTTTGAAAAGCTCTAAGTGCAAGAGAAACTGCTTCAATATCCTCTTTAATTTTTAAAGTTCCGGCTTCAACATCTTTTTTAATATCAAGATGAACCCTTGTGCTGTTTTCCATAACTTGTGTTTTTGCTTCATCAAGCGAATACACAATTTTTGGAATAACTGCATTTAATCTTTCCACTATTTCATTTTCTGCATTTAATCCTTTTGCGTCGTTTTCCGTTCTGAGTTTTTGAAAAGATTCCTCCAGTTTAATTGAAAAATTGCTTATAGCATCTGAAATAGAAGAAAGTTTATCGTTTTGGCTAAGTGTCGTGTCAAGATTTTGGATAACGTCTCTTACGCAATTTTTGATAAGAGACGAATTGTCATCTTTTCCGTTTTTTAATTCGTTTTTAAGGTCAATTACGCCTATTAAAACTGTTTTAATTTCTTTTTCAATGCTTTCAATAATTTCGGCGCTTACACCGTTTTCGATTATGTGTTTGTTTAAAATTTCTTTAAGGTCCAAAACATTCGAAGATACGATTTGTCTTATGTAATCCGTATCTTTTGCATCTTTGCCGTCGAGTTTTTCTTTAATGGGCTCAAGTCTTGTCAGAATATCTTCGCCTAAAAGTTCTCTTAATTTTATAAAACTGTCCGATACATTTTTATTTAATAAAGAAACCGTATCTCGGATTTGACTTGTTTCGTAGCCAATCCTTTGGGTTAGTGTATTATCAAGATTATTAATTCCGAGATTTACATCTTTAATATTTTCCTGAAGACTTAAAAATCCTTCCTTAAACTTATCTTGTATTTGGTCATTCCCATATACTATTTGACCCGTGATTGATTTTTTAAGTTCTTCTTGTGAGTTTTCAATTGCACTTGTTATTTTTGAATTTAAATCTTTTATTACATCATAAAGGCTGTTTATTCCGCCACCTTGCATCTCAAGAATTTTATTCTTAATAAATACAAGATTTTCAAGGGTTTCTTCCTTTGTCTGTTCGTTTGTTGCTTCAACATAGTCTTTGAATGCATCTATAAAACTGTTTATTGAATTTATTTTATCTTCAAGAACAATTAAATCGCCTTTGGTTGTGACGGCTTTTAATTGAGGCATAACGCCGTTTAATTCATCCGTTGTTTTATTTAATTCGCTAACCGCTCTTGACAGGGCGGACTCGTTATTTGTCACAAATTCAATAACGCTTTTAATGTCTTGATATTTTTCGTCAATAACATCAATTGCTGAAATTATCATATTTGACGTTTTTAAAACGCCGTCAAGTCTTAAATTTATATCAATGAAGGCTTGGTCATTATTGATTTTTTTAACCTCGGATACAAAGTTTGAAAACTTTTTATTTAAAATTGAAGTAACGCCTTCAAATCCTTTAGATAAATCATCTAAGTTATCCTTAATTTCTTCAAAGCTTGCCCTTGTATCGGATTTGTTTGATAAATCTTCAACCAATCTTGACAGGTTAACGAAAATGTGCTCCTGTTCTTCAATTTTATTTCTGACATCTTCAAGTTCTTTAGAAAATCTTTTTACTTCATAGCTAAAGTTTTTGGAATCAACATTATCCGCAAGCTCTTTCATTGATGTTTCAAAAGCTTGCAAGTTGTCTTGAAGATATTTGTTTCTTTCATCTGCCAAATACCTTATATGTTCCAAAAATTGAGTTGAAAACTTTTCGTTGCTTGCATCCGAAATGGTATTAAGAGAGCTTATAAGCTCGTTAAAAGCTCTGTTTAAATCCGTCTTGGTTGCAAATTGATTTTGTGAAAAATCTTGAATTGCTTTTGCTATGTCGTTGACTTTATTTTCTAAGTTGCTCAATTTTTGTTACCTCTCAGACAATCAATTTATTTGTATTCTTTTTCAAATCCAAATAGTGAGCTTACGCTTTGATCATCATGAATTCTTGAAATTGCTTCGCCTAATAACGGGGCAATGCTTAATTGTTTGATTTTTGAAGGAATATAATCGTTCTTTAACGGTATTGTGTTTGTAACGATAACTTCTTTGATGGGCGCTTCTTCAAGCCTTGATAACGCCGGACCTGAAAATACGGGATGAGAAGCACACACATATACCTCTTTGGCGCCTTCTCTTTTTAAAAGTTTGGCAGCTTCGCAGATTGTGCCTGCAGTGTCTATGATGTCATCAAACATAACGCAGATTTTATCCTTAATATCACCGATTACATGATCCGCTATTGCTTCATTGTGCCTTGCACGACGTTTATCAATGATTGCAAGAGGGCAATTCAAGTGTTTTGCAAATGCTCTTGTTCTTTGTACACCGCCTGTGTCGGGGCTTACCGCAACAAGTTCGTCCGCAGGTAAATTTAATTCTTTAATGTATTTAACAATAACGGGAGTTGAATAGATATGGTCAACAAGAATGTTAAAGAAGCCTTGAATTTGACCTGTGTGGAGGTCCATTGCAAGAACTCTGTTTGCGCCTGCGGTTGTTAAAAGGTCAGCAACAAGTTTTGCCGTGATTGCTTCTCTGCCTGAAGTTTTTCTGTCTTGTCTCGCGTAACCGTAGTAAGGAATAACAGCCGTGATTGTTTTTGCGCTTGCACGTTTAAAGGCATCAATCATAATTAAAAGTTCAACAAGGTTTTCATTTACGGGATTACATACCGGTTGTACTATAAATACGTCATCACCTCTTATGCTGTCTTGAACTTGGACGTAAAGTTCTCCGTCCGAGAAATTTTTAATTATCATAGGGCCTACGGATGTTCCCAGATAATCAGCTATTTCTTGAGCCAATATCGGATTTGATCTTCCGGAAAATAATTTAATATCATGTGTCGGAAGAATTTTAGACTCTAATTCTCTCTCAAATTCAAGATCTGCTTTCATTTTACTATTCCTTTCTTCTTAGTAACCCAGCCCTTGTATTCTTTTTGTTCGTTTCTTGTAATTGCAAGCGAATTTTTTTCAACATCCTTTGTGATAACGGATAGTGCACCGACAAAGGCATTTTCGTTTAACGTTACGGGAGCTACGAGAACTGTATTTGAACCGATTGAAGCCCCGTCTTTAATTATGGTTTTATTTTTAGCTTTTGTAATCGAATTGTAGTTTGCGGTAATTGTGCCTGCGCCTACATTTACGTTTTCGCCGATTTCCGTATCGCCCACGTAGCTTAAATGGCAAACGTTTGTGTGGCTTTTAACTTGAGCATTCTTAAGTTCAACAAAATTGCCGATTTTGACAAAATCCGCAATCTTACAGTTTCCTCTCAAATGTGACATAGGCCCGATTTTGCAATTTTCGCCAATTTCATTCTTGCCGTTAATGTATGTTGAAGGATAAATGACGGTATCTTTTCCAATGGTTGTTTCCGGTGAAATATGTGTGCAATCAGGGTCTATTATTGTAACTCCTTCTTGCATTAAAAATCTCAAATGTCTTTTGTTCATAACGGATGCGGCGATTGCTAATTGTTCTCTTGAATTTATGCCGAATATCTCATTGTTATCTTCAATAACAAAACCGTTTACCTTGTAATTTTTTGAGTTTGCCCAAGCGATGATATCCGTCAAATAATATTCTTTTTGGGCATTGTCATTTTTCAGGTCATTAAACGCGCTTTGCATCTTTTCCCAGTTTAAACAATAAATACCCGCATTTACTTCCTTAATTGATTTTTCGCTCTCTTTTGCATCTTTTTCTTCAACAATTCTGTCTACGCAGTTTTGAGCATTTCTTACAATTCTGCCGTATCCGAAGGGATTATCAAAAATAGCCGACATAACAGTTAAATCGGAATTATTATCTTTGTGGTATTTTATAAAATTTTGAATTGTTTCTTTTGTAATTAAAGGGGTATCTCCGCATAGAATTAAAACATCGCCCCTAAAACCTTTTAATTCGCCAAGGCACATTTTAACCGCATGACCCGTGCCAAGCTGTTCTTTTTGTTCAACTATCGAACAATCAGGGTAATTTTCAAGATATTTTTTTACATCTTCAAAACCATGACCTGCAACAATGATTGGATTGATTGACTCAAGAGCTCTTATAACCCAGCCTAAAAGCGGTTTAGAAAAAATTTCATGCAAGACTTTGGGCTTATTGCTTTTCATTCTTGTGCCCTTGCCCGCAGCCAAAACGACAGCTTTTACTTCTTTACCGTAGTCAACCATTTTTCTTGAGATTTCCTTCAATTTTATTGTCACATAAAAGTATTTAAAGTGATAGAAAATAAGCGATATATTAATTTTTTTTTACAAAATTTAATAAGCTTTAATTTCTTTTTTAAAACTTTGCACCTTCCATACTTTTTTAATATAATATCTTTGTTTTTAGGAGAACGAGTTATGAGAAGTGACAATATTAAAAAAGGTATAGCACATGCGCCTCACAGAGCGCTTTTGTATGCTGCGGGTGTTAGTAAAAAATCCATGGACAGACCATTTATCGGAATTGCAAGTTCTTTTTCCGATTTGGTTCCGGGTCATGCCGGCATGCGCGATTTAGAAAGACAAATTGAAAAAGGAATTCACTCGGGCGGCGGACAATCATTTATATTTGGCGTTCCTGCCATATGCGACGGTATTTCTATGGGACATGAAGGTATGCGCTACTCGCTTCCTTCCCGTGATTTAATCGCAGATTGCGTTGAAGCGGTTGCGGGCGCTCACCAATTAGACGGGCTTGTTCTTCTTACAAACTGTGACAAAATTACTCCCGGTATGCTAATTGCAGCTTTAAGATTAAATATCCCGACAATTGTTGTAACCGCAGGGCCGTCACTTGACGGTTTTTGCAAAGGGGAAACGCTGACATTTATAAGAGGAAGCTCTGAAGCTGTGGGACGTTATAGAATAGGCGATATTACGGAAGAAAAACTGCACGAAATGGAAATGAACGCATGCCCTACCGCAGGTTCATGTCAAGGGTTATACACCGCAAACACCATGGCTTGCCTCACTGAAGTTATAGGTATGAGTATACCGGGTTGTGCGGCGGCATCTGCCGTAAGTTCCAAGAAAAGACGTATTGCATTTGAGTCAGGTCTTCAAATATGTGAAATGGTAAAAGATAATATTTTACCAAGCGATATTATTACAAGAGACTCTATAAGAAATGCAATTGTTGTTGATTTGGCACTCGGCGGAAGTACAAATTCAATTCTTCACCTGCTTGCAATCTCAAATACGGCAGGTGTTGATGTTTCGCTAAAGGATTTTGAAGAATTAAGCTTTAAAATCCCTCAAATAATTAAACTTGATCCGTCTTCACACCTTACCATGACTGATTTTGAGCATGCGGGAGCAATAGACGGTGCACTTAAGAACTTATACGGTAAAACTCCGGAACTTAAAAATACAAAGAATGTTTTGGGTCAAACCATAGAAGAAAGAGTAAAAAATGCATGGGTTGATGAAAATGTTATAAGGCCTTTGGATAATCCGATAACAACTAACCCGGGACTTGCGGTCTTGCATGGAAACTTGGCTCCAAACGGCGCCGTTATTAAATTGAGCGGTGTTTCTCCAAACTGCTTGTATTTTGAAGGACATGCCAAAGTTTACGACAGCGAAGAAGCTGCAATGAAGGCAATTGAAGATGACATTGTGGTTGAGGGCGACGTTGTTGTTATACGGTATGAAGGTCCAAAGGGAGGACCCGGCATGAGAGAAATGCTTGCGCCAACTTCACTTCTTGCAGGTAAAGGGCTTGGTGAAAAATGCGCCCTTATAACAGACGGCCGTTTTTCAGGCGGAACGCGCGGTTTGTGCATAGGTCATATTACTCCCGAGGCTTCTCAAAACGGTATTATAGGTATAGTAAAAAACGGTGATTTAATTCGAATTGATATCAAAAAACGCTCTATTGAACTTATGCTTGACGAAGCTGAAATTCAAAAAAGAACGGAAAACTTTGAGCCAAATCCGCCAAAAGTTCAAAAAGGATTTTTGTTAAAATATTCAAAAACGGTCTCAGGTGCGGATAAGGGGGCAATTACTCTATGAAAGCAATAGTATATGACGGAGATGTAAAACTTGTTGATATCGAAAAGCCAGCTCCTAAAAAAGGAGAGGCTTTAATTAGAACCAAAATGGTCGGTATATGCAATACCGACTATGAAATCACAAAAGGATACATGGGATACAAGGGAATATTGGGTCATGAATTTGTAGGCGTTGTTGAAAGCGTAGGCTCTGATTTTGATAAAAATTGGGTCGGAAAAAGAGTAGTAGGCGGTATCAACCTTGGCTGCAATAATTGTGAATGGTGTGCAAAAGGTCTCCAAAGGCATTGTCCAAACAGACAAACTCTGGGTATTTGGAAAAAAGACGGCTGTTTTTGCGAATATTTTACGCTGCCTGTTCATAATCTGCTTGAAGTGCCGAGTAATGTTGAAGATAAAGAAGCGGTTTTGGTTGAACCCATTGCTGCAGCGTGCGAGATATTAGAGCAAATTCATATTAAACCTCAGGATAAAGTGGCACTTTTAGGTGACGGAAAATTGGGCTTGTGTATTTCTGCCGTTTTAAATGCGTCAAACGTAAATTTAACTCACATAGGAAAGCATAAAGAAAAGCTTGATATTTCAAAATTATTTGGTTCAAAAACTTTATTTGTTGACGAAGCGGAGAATTTAAATGCAAGCTTTGATATTGTAATTGAAGCAACGGGCTCAACAGGCGGTTTTGAAACATCCGTTAATCTTACAAAGCCGAGAGGAACCCTTGTTTTAAAAAGCACAATAGCCGCAAAAGAAGGATTAAATCTTGCAGGCGTTGTTGTTAACGAAATAACAATAGTAGGGTCAAGATGCGGAGAGTTTCCTTTAGCCTTAAAACTTATGGAAAATAAAAAAATTGACGCCAAGAAATTGGTATCAGATATTTATACGAAAGATAAAATGCTCGAAGCATTTGAGGCAAATACAAAAAAAGATACGCTCAAGGTCTTAATAGAATTTTAAAAAGACTGCCGCAATAGAGCAGTTTTTAGAAAATTTCCGTTTACATTGTCTGAGAGAAACGTGGTTTGACCTTATCAATGACAGCTTTTACGAAATCATCATTGCTAACATCGTTATAATGAGCTGTTCGGTTTTCAGCAAAATTTGCAGTTTGGCGGCAGCCTTTCAGACGGTTTTCTCGGACTTTTAATTTTGTCTGCTCTCTTTAAAGTCCTTTTTTGTTTTTTACAAGGTCTTGTGTTTACTTTGACTGCAGCTTTCCGCGGTTTTGTTTTTAATCCTTCTGCTCTACTTTTAAATCGCCCTTTTCATATCTTCTAATCATATCGGTATAACCGCCTATATGCTCACCGTTTAAAATTATTTGAGGAACGGTAACCGTGCCTTCAATACGGTATTTTTCGCCCAATTGTCTGCGCATATTTTCTTCATCATCGTCAATTCTAACCTGTTCGAAATTAACATTGTGTTCTTTTAAAAACTTTAATGCAGCCTTGCAATAAGGGCAATAATCAACGGTATAAATAATGTTTTTCATAAAAATTATATCCTATCTAATATCTTTTGAACTTGCTCTTTTTCAACTTCAGGAACATCAGCTTCGATATAATTGCCAAAAAATTCTTTTGCGCTATCCATATCTCCTCTTGCCATGAACAAAACGCCAAGTTTTTTATTTGCAAGAGAAAAATTTTCATTCAAGGTAAGGCATTTTAAATATGAACTTATAGCCTTATCTATCTCATCATTTGCTTCATATGCCATACCAAGGTTATAGTACATAATTGAGCTTTGCTGATGAGTTAAAACTTCCTCATAATTTGAAATTGCACTGTTATAATCGCCCATTTCAAAATAAATTCTTGCAAGTTCATAATTAACCTCGTAATTATCAGGCTCCATTTCCTGCAAGACTTCAAGCTGTTCTAAGGCGTCATCATATCTGCAATTATCAATAAGCTCTCTAATTGCGTCAATAGGGTTGTATTTTGGCGCTTCCGTTTGCTCATTTTTTTCTTTTTCGTTTTTGCTTTTTTGTTTTTTCATATTTTTTATTATACAATAAAATAAAAAAGAGGTATATATGTCAGGACATTCCAAATGGGCTAATATTAAGCACAAAAAAGCAAAAACAGACGCGGCAAAAGGCGTTAGTTTTGCAAAATTTTCAAGGGAAATTATAATTTCCGCTAAAATGGGCGGAGGTGACCCGGCAAACAACTTTAGGTTAAGAACGGCAATCGATAAAGCAAAAGCCGGCGGACTTCCAAACGATACAATTAAACGTGCAATTGAAAAAGGTGCAGGCTCAGGCTCGGGTGATAATTTTGAAGAAATTACATACGAAGGTTACGGAATGGGCGGTGTTGCGGTATTTGTCGAGGCTGCAACCGATAACAGAAACAGAACGGCAGGCGATATTAGAAGCTACTTTACAAAGTTTGGCGGAAATCTTGGTGAAACAGGCTGTGTAGGCTGGATATTTGAACCAAAAGGCGTTGTATATTTTGATAAATCAATAGATTACGACAAGCTTTTTGAGGACGGAATTGAATTTGATATTCAAGATATAGAAGATGATGACGACAGATGGAAGGTCATAACATCCGTTGAAAATTATCAGGCAACAGTTGAAGGATACGAAAAACTCGGCTATAAAGTTTTAGAAAGCGATTTGGTCAGAATTCCTTCAAATTCGGTTGAAGTAAACGAACTCGAAATCGCAAAGAAGGTTATGCTTCTCTTGGAAAAACTTGAAGAACATGACGATGTTCAAAATGTTTATTCAAATTTTGAAGCATCTGACGAAATAATGGAAAAGCTATAGCTTACTGAAGCTTTACCATTTTCCCTTTGCTGTAGTGGTACGGATTTATGTCTTCATTTACCACAAATTTTATTGCGCCAAGTTCAAACGTTGAATAATAAGGAATGCTTAAAATTTCAAGCTCGTCGATTGTTTCGGGAGAAGGATGTCCGTACGTGTTTAATCCCGTTGAAATGATTGCATACTTTGGATTGAGCTCTTTTAGCATATTTTGACTTACGGAACCTGATGCGCCGTGATGACCTACTTTTAAAATGTCTATATCCTTTGGAAGCAATTTTTTAAGATTTTCATATGCAATATAGCCTGCATCTCCCATAAATAAAAACTTCTTATTCTTATATTCAATTAAAGTTATAATTGAATTTTCATTTTTATTATTTTTAAAATCCGCAAAATATGTTTTGATTTTAACCCCGTCTTTATCAAAAACGGTTTCTCCGTTCTTTGGTACTTTGTTTGGAATTTTTTCATATTTCAAGTAATTTAAAATATCGCAGGATGTATTTGTATCGCAGTGATTTTCTCTAATTAAAACATCGTTTGTTTTAACGCTTTTTAAAATATCAATTGTCCCTCCCGCATGGTCATCATCAAAGTGAGTTACGATAAGCACGTCAAGATTTTTAATTGAATTATCCTTAAAATATTCGCCCATAATAACTTTAGCCGATGACGTACCCCTGTAGGGAAGTTTTGCGGTATCTATCATAATGTAGTGCTTGTTTGGAGTTTTAATCAGGAAGCTGTCTGCATTACCTACGGAAAATGCCGTAATTTCAAGATTATGATTAGGGATACTTATAAAAGATAACAGAATTAAGATAAAACAAAATGCGGTTATTATGTTTAGTTTCAGATTTTTAAATCTTACGTTTAAACTTTTGAAGAACAAAACAATGAATAAGTAATAAACAATCATTTGAAATATATTAGGAGAAGGAGCGTTTATTGTTGAATAAGGGAATTTTGAAAAATATTCCGAAATTGCAAGAAAACATTTTATAAAAGGGAGAGCAATAAAATCCGTTATTTTTAAAATGAAATCTGAAACATAAGGAAGTAAACTTAAAATTGAGCTTGTAAAACCCAAAAAGCTTATTATGCTTACAAACGGCAAAACAAAGATGTTTGCAATAATGCTGTAAGGGGTAATTGTATTAAAATAGTACATCTGTAAGGGGATTACCCAAATTTGTGCGACTAAAGGGGTTGCAACAATACCTATAAGATAAGCCGGAGATACAAATCTTATAAACTTTTTAAGAACGGGATGAACGTGCTGGTGCTTATTTTGAAATTCAAGCTCATTCGATTTAAACAGGTTGATTATAGGCTCCACGCACAAAACAAGCCCGATTGTAACTAAAAATGAGAGTTCAAAGCCTACGTCCATGAGCATTAAAGGCTTAAATAATAAAATTAAGAAACAGACAAAGAACACCAAAGATAAAGTATTTGTTTCTCTGTGAATTAATTTTCCGAGTAAAACAAACAAAATCATAACGGATGCTCTTAAAATTGAAGGCGGAAAACCTGTCATAAAGGTATAAAGAAAAATTAAGATACCGCTTGTTATTATCTTTGTCCTAAAACCGAGTCCGATTTTTGTCATTATAAAATAACACAAGAAAAATATTATACCCACATTTAAACCGGAAGCTGCCAAAAGGTGCAATAAACCTGAATTTATAAATGTTTGTTTGATATCATCAGGCGGATTGACCGCTTGATTTCCAAAAACAATACCTCCCATAACTTCGAGCATCGGCGATTTTATATATTTTTCGTGTTTTGCAATGATTTTATCTCTTGTGATATCCAGATTTCTTAATATTGCGCGCCAGTTCTCATCAAATGAATTTTTAAATTTAAAAACAGGGTTGTGAATAATTTGATAATCATCATCTTTTACATAAAATACGGTGAAAACATTTTGATTTTTAAGATAATTTCTGTAATCAAATTGAGAAGGATTTTGAGCGCGGGACGGTTCTTTTAACGTTCCGAAAAGAATTACGTCATCTCCTATTTTTATGTTTTTAAAATTTCCGTCTTCATTGTTTATTGCTGCAATTGTTTTTGACGGTTTTATTTCGGTTTTATCTATCGCCTCGACATCGACATAAAATTTCATTCTTGTTTTATTTAAGCTTAAACGGGGAACGGATGCCACCTTGCCTTGGAGTGTAATGTTGTTTGCGGTTTTAATTTTGCCTAAATAATCGGTTTCTTTTGTTTGCAGGTTTGTGTTTATAATACCAAGCATAAAAATAAAACAAAAAATAAACGCCCCTTTGAAAAAGAGCATTTTCTTGCGAACCGCATACACCATAAATATGCTAATCAGGATAAAAAGCAGAATTTCTATGCCAAAGCGGGCTCCGACAATTCCTAAAATATAAATAATTGTTCCTGCAATTAAGCTGTTCATTTTATTTCTCTAACAAAACAATACAATTTGCTTCGATTGCCTCTTGTCTTCCAACGGAGTCAAGCCCCTCTTTTGTTTTTGCCTTTATTGATACAAGACTTTTATCTGTTTTTAATACTTCGGATATTTTTTCTTTCATTTCCTCAATATGAGGCATAAGCTTTGGTTTTTGAGCAATGATGTTTGAATCAAGATTTATAATTTTAAAGCTAAATTTTTCAACAATAAACCTTAAAAGTTCAAGGCTGTCCGACCCTTTGTATTTTGGGTCGGTGTCAGGGAAATGATAACCGATATCTCTTTCTCCAAGTGCGCCCAAAATAGCGTCAATTATTGCATGAAGCAAAACATCCCCGTCGGAATGAGCCACAAAACTTTTATTATAAGGGATTTTAACTCCGCCCAAAATTATGCAATCTCCGTCTTGGAGTTTGTGTATATCATATCCTAACCCTGCTCGCATAAAATATACCTTTCAATTGCGTGTGCAAGTCCGTCGTTATTTACACTCGGGCAGACATAATCCGCAACATTTTTAAGCCCCTCGCTTGCGTTTTCCATAGCAACTTTAACGCCTGCGTGAAGAAGTAAATCTATATCGTTATCCTGATCTCCTGAAGCCATAACTTCTTCTTTCTTGAAGCCCCAATAATCCATTAAAAAGTCTGAAGCGACACCTTTTGTCGCATTTATGTCCGTAAACTCGCAATAGTATTTATGCGAACGAACAACGGTCAAACGTCCTTTATATTTCTTGCTCATTCTGTTTACCAAATCAACAAGTTTTTCTTCATCGTAAATAACCCCAAGAATTTTGCTTACGTTATTTGTTTGGACATTCCTTAAATCTTCAACAACTTTATAATTAACAAATCTGCCGTTACAGTAATCTGCCATAATTTGTTTATTATCATCATCAACGTATAAGATATCGTCGTTGTAAAGATGAGTATGAATATTTTCATCTTTTAATGTTTGAAGAACATCTTTTATCATGTCATCTTTAAGAGAAGCTTGCCATAACACTTTGTCTTTATCCCTAACCATAGCCCCCTGATAGCATATAACGGGGGTATTAAGTTCAAATTGTTCGGCAACCGGATAAACTCCGTCAAACATTCTTCCCGATGCAAGTACAACTTTAACACCAATTTTGTTGAGCTTTAAAATTGTGTTTTTCATATACTCAGAGCATGAACAGTCATATCTTAAAAGGGTTCCATCTATGTCTGTTACAAGCATTTTAATCAATTTGTTTTTCTCCTTTCTTTATTATACAATTAAAGAGAAAGGAAGTAAATAAAGGTAAATATTATGGCAGACAGACAACACGCAATCGAACAAGATAAGATCAAAAGAAGAAGCAATTTTAATCCGGTTGAAGAAAACTTCACTGAAGAACAGGCAAATACAGAAGCATCAAGATGTTTAAATTGTAAAAATCCGCAATGCTCAAAAGGATGTCCGGTCAATGTTAAAATCCCTAATTTTATAAGCGAACTTAAAAAGGGCAACATCCAAAAGGCGGGTGAAATTATAAGACAAGATAACATGCTTCCTTCCGTATGCGGAAGAATTTGCCCTCAGGAAAGACAGTGTGAAAGCAAATGTATCTTGGGTATTAAATCAAAACCCGTTGCAATCGGCGCTCTTGAAAGATATGTAGGGGACGGTTCAAACTCAGTAAAAAGCGAAATTGTTGAAAACGGAATTAAAGTTGCAATCGTAGGTTCAGGTTGTGCCGGTATTTCAGCTGCCGCAGACCTTAGAAACGCAGGTTTTGACGTAACCGTTTTTGAAGCTCTCCATGAACTCGGCGGTGTTTTAAGATATGGTATTCCGCCTTTCAGATTACCGAGAACGGTATTAGACAGAGAATTAAATAACCTTAAAGACATCGGCGTTAAATTTGAGAAGAACGTTGTTGTCGGTAAATCAATTACAATCAACCAATTAAAAGAAGACGGATACAAAGCAATATTTATATGCTCAGGTGCAGGTCTTCCAAAAATGTTAAATGTTGCGGGTGAAAACTTAAACGGTGTATATAGCGCAAACGAATTCTTGACAAGAGTTAACTTAATGCACGCAAATGAAACCACCACTCCGACACCTTTAAGAGTCGGCAAAACTGCTGCCATTATCGGCGGCGGCAACGTTGCAATGGATGCCGCAAGAACTGCAGTAAGAGTTGGTTTTGAGGAAGTTTATATCGTATACAGAAGAACGGAAGCAGAACTTCCCGCGAGACTTGAAGAAATCAGACACGCAAAAGAAGAAGGAATTATTTTCAAATTCTTACACAGCCCTGTCGAAATCTTGGGCGAAAACGGATACGTTTCAGGAATTAAACTTGAAGTTATGGAGCTTGGCGAACCTGACGCAAGCGGAAGAAGACGCCCCGTAGGTACAGGCAATTTCATTGATATGCCTTTAGATACAGTTGTAATTGCCTTGGGTACAGGTCCCAACCCAATTATTCAAAAATCCGCTGAAAGTGAAAATATCGCAATAGAAACAGACCCGAAAGGCTATATTGTAATTAACGAAAAAGCGGAAACTACGGTTGATTCCATTTATGCAGGCGGCGACGTTGCACCTTTGGGCGAAAGTACCGCAATTAAAGCCATGGGCGCAGGCAAAAGAGCTGCCGCAACAATCATAGAAAAATTTAGTTCTAATAAATGATTAAAAACATGATTGTTGGGTTTAAAATCTAGTTAACTATGTACGACTATGATTTTGAATCCGAGGATAAAGAGCTCAAAAAAATCGGGTTAGAACTTATGTTTCTAACCCCTGAAAAATATAGTCAAGGTGATGGAATTACTGCCGTAGAACTAGCAAAAGCAGTCGGGCTTGATGTTGAAACGACAAGAAAGAAGCTTCGCATTTTGCAAGAGTCAGGTATTGTGCGTGCAAAAGGCATAAATCCAAAATTTTGGAAGTTTGATAACTACGTATTTCAAAGAATGGACGAAGACGATCCCGTGTATAGACTCTTGGTTTCCTTTGATGACGTAGATTTTGATAGGTATTTTGAATATTGATTAAAGCCGGTGACATTATAGAATGCGAGATTGAAAAACTTGTTCATGAGGGCAAGGGGCTGTCCCGCATTGATAATTTTGTAATTTTTGTAAAAAACGCAGTGCCTAAAGATATTGTAAAAGTAAAAATATCAAAGGTAAATAAACACTACGGTGAAGCTTCCGTAATTAAAATTCTAAAAGAGTCTCCCTACAGGAAAAAGCCCGAGTGCCATTTGTTTAACGCATGCGGGGCGTGCCATCTTCAATACATTGATTACGATTATTTGCTCAAATGCAAAAAAAATATAGTTGAAGAAACGCTCTCAATGCCCGTCAGGGATGTAATAAAGAGCCCTGAAGTTATAAAGTACAGATGTAAAACGCAGTATCCGGTATCTGAAACTAAAAACTCAAAAAGGATTGTTGCCGGCTATTACAGGGAAAAATCTCACAAAATTACAAACATTAAATATTGTACCGCTCAAAGTGACATCGTGAATGATATTATTGATTATATAAGAGCCAACTGGAAACTCGGTGCATACGTTGAAAAAACAAGGAAAGGTTTGTTGAGGCACATAATAATTAAGCAATCATCCTCAACGAATGAAATTCTTGTAATTCTTGTGTTAAATTCCGATAAAAAGACCGAAACTAAAGATTTCTTTAAATTGCTTACGGAAAACTTTAATGACATAAAAGGGTGTCTTGTTAATTACAACTCAAAAAATACAAACAGGATATTAGGCGATAAAACGGAACTTGTTTTAGGGCAGGATTATTACACTGAAATTCTTGAAAACAAAACTTATAAAATAGGCGCGGAAAGTTTTTTTCAGGTAAATCCAAAATGCGCCGTAAATATATTTAATGAAGTTAAAAAAAATATTGAACCCGACTCAACCGTGTTAGACTGCTACGGCGGTGTGGGCGCAATAGGCGTCTGGGTTTCAGATTTGGCTTCTTGCGTTACCCTTATTGAAGAAAATGAAAACGCAATTCAATTTGCGGAAGAAAACTACAAAAATAACGGGGTTAAAAATTACAAAATAATTAAAGGAGACGTAAAAAAAGAACTTTCAGGGGAATATGATTATGCAATTATTGACCCTCCGAGAAAAGGATGCGATAAAGAGTTTTTAGAAAAACTTGTTCAAACATCAAAAAATATTATTTACGTTTCATGCAACCCCTCAACCTTAAAAAGAGATATTGATATTTTAAGAAATTATGACTTTGAGGTACAATATGTTCAGCCGATTGATATGTTTCCGTATACATATCACATCGAGTGCGTATGTATTTTAAAGAAGATATGAAAAAATTTTATCTAAAATCTTTAGGTTGCAAAACCAACCAAATTGAAGGTCAGCTTATTTCTCAAAATCTTATTGAAAACGGTTTTGAAAAAGCGGGAAGCATTTCTGACGCAGACATCTATATTTTAAATTCTTGTGCCGTAACCTCCCACGCGGAATCTCAGGCAATTTATTTATTGGGGCAAGCAAAGAGAAAAAATCAGAACATTAAAACGGTTGTTTGCGGCTGTATGTGTCAAACATCTAAAGATAAAATTAAAAACGCTGATATACTGCTTGGAAATAAGGAAAAACTGAATATATCCGATTTTCTTGAAAAAGACGAAGTATCGGATATTTTTGCACAAGATGATTTTGAGTTTCACCTTTTATCGGAAACTCAATCCACAAGACCAAGCATAAAAATTCAAGACGGTTGTGATAACCGCTGTGCATACTGTATTATCCCTTATGCCAGAGGAAAATCACGTTCAAACAAAATCGAAAATGTTATAAAACAAATAGAGTGTTTAGGCAAAAAAGAAATAGTTTTAACGGGCATTCATCTGGGTCAATGGGGTCAGGAGTGGGGCTTAAAACTTATTGATTTACTCAGGGAAATTGAAAAAACCGATATTTTAAGATACAGACTGGGCTCATTATATGTAAATGAAATCGACGATGAACTTTTAAATTTTTTGCTCAAAAGTAAAAAATTCTGCCCTCATTTTCATTTGTCGCTTCAGAGTATGTGCAATAAAACCCTAAAGAACATGAACAGAAAATACAAAGTCGAAGATGTATTTAATTTTATTCAAAAACTTAAATTTAAAATCCCAGTTTATATAGGGTGTGATATTATAGCGGGCTTTCCAAACGAAAGTGAAGAAGATTTTATCGAAACATATAATAATCTTCAAAAACTCAATGTTTCAAGAATTCATGTATTTCCTTACTCAAAAAGAGAGGGAACTCCTGCAGCTTCAATGGAGGGGCAAATTCCGGAAAATATCAAAACCGACAGGGTAAAAAGCATTATGAAGTTATCGGGCAAGCTGTTTGATGAGTTCGTAAAAGAAAATTTAGATATAGAACATGAGTTTTTGTTTGAGAAAAAATCTAAAAAATATAATTTAAACTGCGGAATTACAAGAAATTACATTAAAGCATACTTTACAGGGGAAGCTGACTTAAGAAATTGTGTTAAAAATATGAAGCTTAAAGATGCGTACAAAATAGACAATAAGGTTTTTTAGTGCTTTAATATTTATATCAGAGGGAGAGAAAAATGATAGTTATAATGGAACCCGGAGCATCTGAAGCTCAGATTGAAAAAGTATCACAATATTTAGAAAAGCATGGTTTTAAAATAAATTTAAACAGAGGGGACGTATTAACGGTTATTGCCGCAATTGGTGATAAACGCATGATAACCCCCCATAACATCCTTTCCATGGATGGCGTCAGGGATGTTAAACTTATTCAGGAGCCATACAAATTGGCTTCAAAAAGCGCTAAAGAAAAAGACACCGTAATTGAATTTCCAAACGGCGTAAAAATCGGCGGAGACGAAAGGCCGGTTTTGATGGTTGGTCCATGCTCCGTTGAAAAAGATTATGACGGCTTATTAAAAGTAGCAACTGCCGCAAAAGAAATGGGATGTCAATTCTTAAGAGGGGGTGCATTTAAACCGAGAACCTCTCCTTATGATTTTCAAGGTCTTGAAGAACAGGGGCTTAAATATCTTGCAAAAGCAAGAGAAGCAACAGGATTGCTGGTAGTAACAGAAATTATGGATACGGTTGATATCCCTCTTGTTGAAAAATATGCCGATATCTTGCAGGTTGGCGCAAGAAATATGCAAAACTTTAAGTTGTTAAAAGCACTCGGTAAAATTAAAAAACCCGTTATGCTAAAAAGAGGCGGCGCGGCTTCAGTCAAAGAGTTTTTG
>CANQDZ010000011.1 GCA_947594025.1 Candidatus Gastranaerophilales bacterium | reverse complement strand
AAAAAATAAGAGACAAAATATAAAAAAACGAAAAAAACAAGAGATAAAGCTTCTTTATAGCTTCATAAAACTTAACAAATACTAGAAATAAAACCTCTATATCCCTTCATGAAAATTAATAAAAATTATGATATATTGCTTCATAATATAATAAAATAACCGATTAAATTTCATTAAATTTGATTTTAAATGAGTTTATACTAAAATATATGAATATAAAAAAATTGTTAGGTAAAAAAATAAAAGAACGCAGAAGGGCAAGAGGTTACAGTCAAGAACATTTAGCCGAGTTGTTAAATATATCTCAGAGAACTTTATCCGGAATTGAATGCGGAGAAAATTTCCTAACTTCAAAAACTCTTGATAAAATTATTGAGGTTATGAAAATAACGCCTTCAGAATTATTTGATGTTGAATATATGCAGGATAATGATGACCTTGCAAGCGAGCTTATTCAAGACATTTCTTCAATTAAGAAGGATGATGAAAAATTGCGGCTCGTATACAGAACAATAAAAGTAATTCTTAAAAAGTAAATATCCTATTTTAAAACGAAAATTAATTAAGTTTTAAAATTATAATTCCTGATAATATTAGAACAACACCTATAGACTTAACTGTATTTACCGTGTCATGGAATAAAACTGCACCCAAAACAAAAGTCCCGAGCATTCCAATTCCTGTCCAAACGGCATAGGCTGTTCCTATGGGTATTTGTTTTTGAGCTAAAAATAAAAAGTACCCGCTTAATGCCATTGAAATAATTGCAAACAAAACCCACACAAGTTTGTATTCTGCCGTATCCGCAAGTTTTAACCCTAACGGCCAGCCCACTTCAAATACAGATGCTGTTAATAAATATAACCAACCCATTTTTTGCCCGTTATTTATAATAAACATAATTTTATCATTAAAATATTTATGATAAAATTTTTTTATGGAATTATGCCTTCAGTATTTAACAAAGATAGATTCTTTTATATGGGGATTACCCTTAATAATATTTTTAATGAGTGTAGGCATATATTTAAGCGTCAGGCTTAATTTTTTACAGATATTCAATTTAAAAAGAGCTTTAAGGCTGACAATTAAGGCTGAAAACGAAGGACAAGGCGACGTTTCCAGTTTTAAATCTTTATGCGTTGCGCTTGCTGCAACAATAGGAACGGGGAGTATTGTGGGGGTTGCAACCGCCATTAAAATGGGAGGACCCGGAGCAATATTTTGGATGTGCATTGCAGGATTTTTCGGAATGGCAACAAAATATGCAGAGGGTGTTCTTGCAATCAGATACCGCTCAATTGATAAAAATGGCGAAATTGCCGGCGGACCAATGTATTACATAAAAAACGGAATGGGCGAAAAATATAATTTTTTGGCCATTTTCTTTGCAATTGCAACAATTCTTGTTGCATGTCTCGGAATTGGCACATTTCCTCAGGTAAATGCAATATCTGACAGCTTAAGCATAACTTTTGAAATTCCAAAGATTGTCACCTGTATTGTATTATCGGGTATCGTAGGTACAATTATCTTTGGCGGTCTGAAAAATATTTCGGTAGTTGCCTCAAAACTTATACCATTTATGGCATTTATTTATTTTTTAAGTGCTATTTTTATTATATTTAACAATCACCAAAATATATTGCCGGCAATTAATTTAATTATTAATAACGCATTTACGGGCTCTGCCGCTGCGGGAGGATTTGTGGGAAGCACTGTTTTAGTTGCGATACAAAGCGGTATTGCGAGAGGAATTTTTTCAAATGAAGCGGGTCTTGGTTCCGCACCCATTGTATCTGCTGCAGCAAAAACAAATTACGCTGCAGAGCAAGGGCTTATCTCTATGATAGGAGTTTTTGTTACGATAATTATTTGTATTATGACAGGGCTTATAATAGTTACCACAAATGTTTGGCGGGGTGATTTAAACGGCGCCTTAATGGTAAGTGACGCATTTGTAAGTAATATGGGGTATTTTGGAAATATTGTTCTCGCAATTTCTCTTGTGCTTTTTGCTTTTACCACAATTCTCGGCTGGAATTATTACGGCGAAAGGGCTTGCGTGTACCTTTTCGGAGTAAAAAGTATAAAAATTTACAGAGTAATATTTATAGCTCTTATTGCACTCGGAGTTTTCTTAAAACTTGACCTCATATGGATATTAGCCGATATTGTAAACGGACTTATGGCAATTCCTAATCTTATTGCGCTTTTATTTTTGTCAGGTGTTGTTATAAGAGAAACAAAACTATACTTTAGAAGAATTAAAAAAGGAAAATAAAATGATAAAAAATGTCTGCGTTTTTGCTTCATCATCGGATTATCTTGATGAAAAATTCTATCAAGATGCAAGCGAGCTGGGAAGATTGCTTGCCCAAAACGGTTTTAACATTGTTTACGGAGGAAGCAAATTCGGTTCAATGTGGGCTTGCGCAAATGAAGCTAAAAATAACGGCGGATATATTATAGGCGTCATGCCTGAAAAACTTAACAATATGTCTACAAATTCAAAATATTGCAATGAGCTTATTATAACTCCTTGCATGAGAAGCAGAAAAGAAAAAATGGATAAATTATCTGATGCGGTTATTGCTCTTGCGGGCGGATTTGGGACGCTTGAAGAATTATCCGAAATGATTGTGCAAAAACAATTAGGCTACAATAAAAAGGCAATTATCATTTTAAACACAAATAATTTATATAATAATTTACTTAAATTTTTTGATGATTTAATTGAGCATAAATTTGCAAATAAGCTTTCAAAAACTATTTATTACGTTGCAAATACGCCTGAAGACGCAATTAATTACTTAGTTAATTATAAAGAACCTGAAAAAGAAATAAACAAAGCGGATATTTATGCAAGATAAATCTAAAACCTGAAATCTCTTGCGCCTTTTTCAATTTCTTTTAAGTATTCTTCGGTTTTGTTTTTAACGGCATTATTTTCAATCCTGCCCAATTCTTCTTGAATTTTTCTGCTGCCTGCTTCTTTTGTTTCGGGCTTTGCGTAATCTTCAAGATATTCTTTTAGGGTAATTAAGGCATTTGGATGACAGCAGTTTAAAATTTGCTTATTTTTGCATATTTCCATAAATCTGTCGCCCGTTCTTCCTTCCCTGTAACATGCAGTACAAAAACTGGGCACGAAGCCTGTATCAATCAGCCATTTTATAACTTCATCAAGGGTTCTTCTGTCTGATACATCAAATTGTGCCGATTCTTCGGCTTCATCTTCATCAATGCTTGAATCATATCCGCCGACACTTGTTTTAGAACCGCCTGATACTTGAGATATTCCAAGGTGTAAAGCCCGCTCTCTTACCTCTTTTGATTCCCGTGTTGAAATTATCATACCTGTATAGGGAACGGCAATTCTAATGCAGGCAATAAGTTTATAGAATATTTCATCGCTTATTCCGTTATCAAAAGTACTCGGATCAATGTCATCCGCTTTTTTAATTCTCGGAACGCTTATTGTATGAGGACCAACCCCGTAAACCGCTTCAAGATGTTCCGCATGCATTAAAAGAGCGGCAAATTCGTATTTGTACATTTCAAGCCCGAATAATACACCGAGTCCGACATCATCAATTCCCCCCTGCATAGCTCTGTCCATAGCTTCCGTATGGTATGCATAGTTATGTTTAGGTCCCGTCGGGTGGAGTTTTTCGTAACTTTCTTTGTGATACGTTTCTTGAAATAAAATGTATGTCCCAATCCCCGCTTCATGCAGTTTTTTGTAATTTTCAACCGTTGTAGCCGCAATATTTACATTAACGCGTCTTATTGCACCATTTTTATGATGAATTGAATATATAGTCTTAATGGAATTTAAAATATATTCAATGGGATTGTTTACGGGGTCTTCACCCGATTCAACCGCAATTCTTTTATGTCCCATATCCTGCAGAGCAATAACTTCTCTTTTAATTTCCTCCTGAGTCATTTTCTTTCTCGGGATATGCTTATTTTGATGGTGATAAGGACAATATATACAGCCGTTTACACAATAATTTGAAAGATACAGGGGGGCAAATAAAACAATTCTGTTTCCGTAAAAATCATTTTTTATTTTGTTGGCAAGCTCAAATATTTCCTTATTTTTTTCTTCATTTTCACAAGCAAGCAGAACACTTGCTTCTCTATGAGTTAACCCTTTTTCTTTACGTGCTTTATTTAAGATTTCATCTATAAGTTCAAGGTTGTTTTTGTTCTCATCAGCATATTTAAGAGTATCTTCAACTTCTTGATGTGATATAAATTCTTCAGCTTTTGCAGATTTTACGTTGTACATTTTTTGTTTACCCAAGATTATTTTGCGTCCAATAAAAATAAATGTCAATTCCAAAATTTATCTTTGGGCGAACTATTTAATAATTACTTGAAATTATATTTTTAGCGGAATATAATCTACTCAAGCAGACAATTTATGAGGTATAAAATGAAAAAAGATATTCATCCTGATTACAAAAAATGTAAAATAAAATGCGTATGCGGTAATGAAATTGAAACAGGCTCAGTACAAGAAGATATCACTGTTGAAATCTGCAACGCTTGTCACCCCTTTTACACAGGAAACCAAAAAATCCTTGACTCTGAAGGCAGAGTTGAAAGATTTAAAAAACGTTACGAGCAAAAAAAATAGTTTTTGCTTAAATTTGGGTGTTTTATAATAACAGGGGAGGTTTTATGAGCGAAAAAGAGCAGTGTGTCAGGTTAATTGCAAAACCTGAAAACATGTTAAGAACAATTTATACGGCTTGTAAAACCTGTTACAGCGCAAAACTTCCATCGGAAATTTTTGATGATGCACCGGATGAGTCAAAAATGCTTGAACTCATTGAAAGAGTTATAAGTTCAGGTCATTATTCTACTATTGAACACATTCAGCTGACTTTTGCAATTTCGCATGTTTCTCGTGCTTGTACACACCAGCTTGTACGTCACAGACATATGTCTTTTTCTCAAAAATCACAAAGATACGTGAAAGAAAAAGGAGAAATTGACTACATTGTGCCAAGTGCTATAAAAAACAACAAAGAAGCACTTGAAATTTATGAAAATTATATGAAAGATGTTTCTGACGTTTACCAAAGGCTTATTGAACTCGGAATTAAAGGAGAAGATGCAAGAGCGGTTCTTCCAAACGGCATTTCAACTTCAATCGTTGCAAGCTTAAACTTAAGAGAGCTTATTCATCTTGCAAACCTAAGATTGTGCACAAGGGCGCAAAGCGAAATTCGCTCAATGGTTAAAAAGATGTGCGATGAAGTCTTAAAGACGGAACCGTGGCTTAAAAATCACCTTGTTCCAAAATGTGAACGCTTAGGTTTTTGTGATGAAGATAAATCTTGCGGAAGGATGCCACAAAAGTCATGAACGATATGCTTGAAAAAATACAAAAAATAGAGAAGAAATATATCGAATTGGGCATTATGCTGTCTGATCCCGCAACTGCTCAGGATTATGAAAAGTTTAGAGATTTGTCCAGACAGAGAAAATCAATGGAAGAAACCGTTGAAACATATAAGCTTTATAAGGATGCTCAAGATGCAATTGCCGATGCGAAAGCTATGCTTCATGATGAAAAAGACCCTTCAATGAGAGAATTTTTACAAAACGAAATTGCTTCAAACGAAGAAAAAATTCCGATGTATGAAGAAAAAATGAAGGTTCTTCTTCTTCCTAAAGACCCTATGGACGATAAAGATATTATTCTTGAAATAAGGGGAGGCGCAGGCGGAGATGAGGCAAACATTTTTGCGGGCGACCTTATGAGAATGTATTTAAGATATGCAAGCAACCAAGGCTGGCAAACCTCCGTTTTATCAATAAATGAATGCGAAGCGGGCGGTGTATCCGAGGTTATCATATCCGTAAAGGGTGAAAACATCTACTCAAAATTAAAATACGAGTCAGGCGTTCACAGGGTTCAAAGAGTCCCCCAAACAGAATCACAAGGCAGAGTGCATACATCTACCGCAACCGTTGCGGTTATGCCTGAAATTGATGATGTTGAAGTTGAACTTAAACCGGAAGATCTTGAAATTTCAACTGCAAGGTCAGGCGGTGCAGGGGGTCAAAACGTAAACAAAGTTGAAACTGCGGTAAGAGTGTTCCATAAACCTTCAGGAATTATGATTTTTTGCACGGAAGAAAGGTCGCAGCTTCAAAACAAGGAAAGAGCGCTTCAAATCTTAAAGGCAAAACTTTACGATATGGAAGTTCAAAAACAAATGCAAGAAGTAACCGACCTTAGACGTTCTCAAGTAGGAACGGGAGACAGGTCAGAAAGAATTAGAACATATAACTTCCCTCAAGGCAGGCTTACAGACCATAGAATAGGTCAAAACTTGAATGTTTGGACGGTAATTGAGGGTGAACTTGATGAACTTATCAACCTGCTTATTGAATATGACCAAAAATTAAAACTTGAGAAATTGGCTCAAGAGTAATTAAAAAGTTATTTCAACTTCAAAAGTTCTTCCCCAGGGTCTTGTATAGACAATGTTTTTGTAATTCGTATTTAAATACTTATTTATTTTATTCTCGTATGACTTAAAACTTTTATCGGATTTTCTTATATCCGACTGGTATGCCCAATCATCAAGAAGTCTTAGTGCAATAAGCTTTTTAAAGGCATTATCATCATAGTTTTTTGCAAAATATTTAACAAGCGCCATACATAAAGCACAGCCTATTGTGTTTGCGGATGTATTATAGCCGGCGTAACCAAATAAATTACTTGAATATCCCAGATTTAAAATTTCATCTACAAAGTGACCGTCTGCCCCGTTTGCGTTATTTATATCAATGTATACGGTCGGTGTTTTTGCTTTATCTAATTTAAAGCTTGATTTATTCACTAAATCGCCTAAAACAAGGTCGCCTTGTTCGCATTTAAAATTGTTTATTATTGCGGTTATATCACCTTTATCTTGACCGTATTTTGCACTCGTTAGTTCAATTTGGTCTTTAACGCAATTAAAAACCGTTACATCCTCGTATTTTGAAATTTTATCCGTGCTGTCTTCTTCTTGAAAGACGGGTCTTATTTTAACATCTTTATTATCCGTAACAGCTCTTGATAAAAGGCTTAAGGGAATTTCATCCGCACCTGTTTTGACTATTGCATTTAAATTATTTTTTTTGATTTCTTCGCTTAAAATATTTGCTTCTTCAACATTAAAGCCGTATTTTCCCGTGTCATCTTTTGAAAATACAAGATAGTCAAAAACATCGGAAAGAGTTAAATAGTATTTATTGACGCTAAAATTTCTATCCCTTGTTTTTAAATAATCGTCTAAAATTTCTTTTGGGATATTAAGCTTGAAAGGCGTTTTGTTTTTTTCAATTTTTGCTTTATGTGTATTGTAAGAATATTCAAATATCTTTTTTCCCCAGACATTCCAATATTCTTTTTCTTCTTCATTTACATTATTGTTTGAAATTCTCATTATGCTTGAAAAAGCATAGGTTTTGCAATTTTTTTTCTTAATAATTTGCTCAAGCTTTCTTATTCTTTTAATAACTTCATTATAGCTGTCATTACATCTTCTTGAGGTAATTAGCCCGCCATAGGCAATCGTATCAAGTGAAATTATTAAATAATCTATTTTTTCATTAATGTCATTAAGCCATGTTAAAATTTCTTCCTTGCGAGAGGGGGTTTTCAAGTCGCCCAACAATTTTCTATCCGGCATAAAAAGTTTTATATCCTTATCAACCGCACAAACCGCTTCAATTAAAGTTGTGCAGATTGGTCTGTTATCAATAGGTATTAAGGCGATATTTTTCATAAAATTTATTGTACAGCATGCGGTATTTGTTTTACAATAATTGTATGAAATTTAGTATAGATGAAATAGTTAAGAATTCGGATGTTGAAATAATAACAAATAATCTTGAGGATGGTTTATTTGAAATTTCTACGGATACAAGAAAAATACAAAAAGGAAATTTGTATTTGCCTCTAAGGGGAGAAAATTTCGACGGGCATAATTTTATAGATAAGGCAATAGAATTAGGTGCTGTCGGTTATTTTACTCAGGATAAAAGAAAAATAAATAAAAATGCAAAAATTATTCTCTATACAAAAAATTCTTTAATTACCTATCTCCAACTTGCAAGATATATAAGAAAAAAAATAAATCCAAAAGTTATTGCGGTTACGGGTTCTTGCGGAAAAACGACCGTCAAGGAGATGCTGGCTTCCACTCTTGCAACTGAATTTAAAGTTCATAAATCAATACTTAACCACAATAACGAAATAGGACTTTGTGAAACAATGTTTAATATGCCTTTAGATACCGAAGTGGAAGTTATTGAAATGGGTATGAGAAATTTAGGCGAAATTCAAATTTTATCAGAATACTGTCTTCAAAATTACGCGATTATAACAAATGTCGGCTCCGCCCATGTTGAAAAACTAGGCAGTTTAAATAATATTGCGGTTGCAAAGTGTGAAATTGCAAGTTATTTAAATAAAAACGACATTTTATATGCACATGACAGCAAACTGATAAGAAAAAATATCAATTTTGAAGGAAAAATTAAATATTTATCCGTTAAAGATGTTGACAGTTTTAAAATTGAAAAAAATCTGACAACTTTTATATATAAAGGACTTGAATATCAAATCACGGTTGAGGGTGAACATAACATCGAAAATGCTTTATTTGCAATTGAGCTTGCAAATGACCTCGGAATAAGCTATGAAAACATAAAAAAAGGTCTTTTGGCTTTTAAACCTATAGAAAAAAGGTGGGAGATAACCGAGCATAACGGCGTTACATACATAAATGACAGTTATAATGCAAATCCGGAATCCATGAAGGCTGTTTTAAAAACATTTTTATCCGTTTACGATAAATCAAACAATATATTAGTATTGGGCGATATGCTTGAGCTGGGACATAATGAAATAAAATATCATATAGAAATAGGTGAGTTTATTAAAAAATACGGAAACGTAAAGCTTGTAACCGTAGGAAAACTTGCAAAATATATCAGTAAAAATAACGGTGAAAACTCCGTGCATTTTTCTAATAATGCTGATTGCGCAAAATATTTAAAAGGTATTTTAAAAAAAGGAGATGTGCTTTTATTCAAGGCTTCAAGGTCTATGAAATTTGAAGAAATAATTGAAATGGTTGGTGAAAAATTATGATAATGACATCCGTCGGCATTTTAATAACACTGGTATTGACGCTTTTATTTGGTATCCCGTACATTGCCTTAATGAAAAAGAAAATGTACGGACAATATATAAGAGAAGAAGTTTCGTCTATGCACGCAGGAAAGGCGAAAACACCCACAACGGGCGGTGTTTTTATGATTATATCAATTGTTGTTGCCTCTCTTATAACTTTATTTATGGCTCAAGAAGCAACAACAAGGGCATTTATTATTTTAATGACACTATGTTTTTACGGTTTTACGGGCTTTCAGGATGACTTTATGAAGATTAAAGGTCATAAAAATGAAGGATTAAGCGCAAAAGGCAAGCTTCTTTTGCAGATTGCCGTTTCAATGCTTCCCGCATTTTATTTGATATTTTCATCTCAAACAGAAATTTCTTTTTTGAATTTCAGCATGGATTTAGGCTGGTTTTATCCGATATTTGCAGGTTTTATGATAGTCGGTTCTTCAAATGCGGTTAATTTAACGGACGGACTTGACGGGCTTGCCGCATCTTGTTCCGTCTTTGCATTTTTTGCATGCGTTGCCATTTGCTTAATAAACCAGCAAATTGATATAGCGATTATTGCGGGTGCCGCTGCCGCCTCTTGTTTGGGTTTTTTATATTACAATAAAAAACCCGCAAGGATATTTATGGGGGATACCGGAAGTCTGGCACTCGGCGGATTGCTTGCAGTCATTGCAATTATGGGCAAATTTGAATTGTGGCTTATACCAATAGGTGCAATTTTTATTTGCGAAACCGTATCGGTTATGATTCAAGTAACGAGCTTTAAGTTATTCGGAAAAAGAGTTTTTAAAATGACACCCATTCATCATCATTTTGAGCTTCTCGGCTGGAGTGAAATTAAAATTGTAGCTACATTTGTAGCTATAAATGCAATTACGGGCGCTCTTGCAGTATTTGGTTATTACTTATTTAAACATTTTGGAGCATAATTTTGTATAAGGAGTTTAAAAATAAAAAGATTTTAATCGTAGGTTATTCTTTAACGGGAATAGCCGCAGCTAAATTTTTTAGCAAACATGGAGCAAAGGTTTATATAACGGAACTTTCGGAAAAAAAAGACAGAGATATCTCTGAAATTGAGAAACTTGGTGTTAAAGTTGAGTTTAGAGGACACAGCGATGAGTTTATAAACGGAGCGTATCTTGCAATATTAAGTCCGTCTATTCCTCCGACCGCTCCGATTTTAAGTAAATTGCGTTCTCTTAAAATTGATTATATGAGTGATATCGAATTTTGTTTTAGATTTAACCCCGATAAAATGCTTGTAATTACAGGCACAAACGGAAAAACAACAACGACAATGCTTGCAAATCACATACTTGAAGCAAAATATAAAACAAAAACTTGCGGAAACATCGGAGTTTCACCTTTTGATTATTTAGATTTAAATCTTGATTATTTTGTATGCGAAGCAAGCTCATACCAGCTTGAATATTCTGACGAACTGACTCCTCATATGGCGGCGTTTACCAATTTAACCCCTGACCACATAGGTTTCCACGGAAATATCGATAATTATTTTAACGCAAAAGCTAAAATATTTAAGAATATGGATAAAGAATGCACCGCAATTTTAAATCTTGACGATAAAAGATTGGAAAAATTAGGCGGCGAGCTTGATTGTAATGTGCTTTATTTTTCAACAAAAAAAGACGCCGATATATGCCTTAAAAATAATTTTGTTTGTTTTAAAGGTGAAGAAATCATTAATGTTGAAGATATTCCTTTATGCGGAGAGCATAATGTTCAAAATGTTATGTGCGCCCTAGGCTTTGCAAAGATTTTAAATGTTTCAAATGCAGATATTAAAAAGAGGATTATGTCATTTAAGGCGCCCGAGCATCGATGTGAATTTGTAAAAACCATAGGTAAAACATCTTTCTATAACGATTCAAAAGCAACAAATCCTGAGGCTTCAATTGTTGCGCTATCCGCATTTCCAAATAAAAAAGTTGCTCTTATTGCGGGCGGACGTGATAAAAATACCTCTCTGGATGATTTTTGCTTATGTATTAAAAAATACATTAAGGATGTCATCCTAATAGGGGAAGCTGCAGACAGATTTGAAGAAGCGCTTTTATCTTTTAATTACAATAATATTAAAAGAGCAAAAACTCTTGAAGAAGCTATTGATGTTGCCCAAAATACCAATAATGATGTAGTATTATTATCACCTGCTTGTGCAAGCTTTGACATGTTTAAAAGCTATGAACACAGAGGAGAGGTCTTTAAAGATTATGTCCTTAAAAAGAACTAACGCTGAAAATAATGTTATAATAACTCCGCCCGATAAAACACTTATTATTGTTTCAATTTTTATTATTGTAATCGGTATTATGTCTGTATTTTCTGCAGGTTCCGCACGAGCAATCAGAGAAGGTTTTAATCCCACTTATTATCTTTTAAAACAACTTGCGGGACTTGTGATAGGAACGATATGCTGCTGGTTTGCAACTTTTAAAATGGACTACAAAAAATTAAGGTCTTTTGCGCTTCCTTATTCCGTTTTTGTTCTTGTGCTTTTAGCTTTAACCGCAAGTCCTTTGGGTATTTCTGCAAACGGAGCTCAAAGGTGGCTTTCAATCGGAGGTATCAGATTTCAGCCCTCAGAGTTTGCAAAACTTGCCGTTGTTCTATGTTTTGCGATTGTATTTTCAAAGGATGCTAAAATATTCAAACCTGAAAAATATATTTATTACGCTGTTTTTTTAGCATCAACATTTCTTATATTTAAACAGCCCAACCTGTCTATGGTTATATTATTATTGTCTACGACTTTAAGTATTTATTTTTGTGCGGGGGGTTCAATAAAATATATTTTAAGCGGTGTTTGCGTTGCAATTCCTTTAGCATCAATTTATCTGCTTCACGGATATCAAAAAATGCGCCTTTATATTTGGTTAAATCCTGATGTTGACCCGAGAGGTGCAGGATATAATATAATTCAATCTTTAATTGCTTTTGCGGAAGGAGGGCTCACGGGTGTCGGTTACGGGAACTCAAAGCAAAAACTTTCTTGGCTGCCCGAGGGGCATACCGACTTTATATTCTCTGTAATTGCTGAAGAATTTGGCTTTGTCGGATGTCTTTTTTTAATAGTTTTATTCCTGATATTTATAAGGAGAGGCTTTATGGCTGCCTCAAGATGTCCTGATGCTTTTGGAAAATTACTTGCATTTGGCATAACATTCTCAATCGGGTTTCAGGCTCTTATTAATATGGCCGTTGCAAGCTCTTTCTTGCCTGCAACAGGTATTCCGATGCCCTTTGTAAGTTTTGGTTCAAGTTCTCTTATTATTACAATGTTTATGCTTGGTATTTTATTAAACATTTCAAGAAAAAAAGTTCAAAGAATTTCACCCGCAGGAGGGGTAAATGAATACTAAAACAATATTTATTACAGGGGGAGGAACGGGAGGACATATCTATCCCGCAGTTGCCATATATAATGCCTTAAAAGACGAAGGTTACAACCTTTTTTATATAGGTAACAAAAATAAACTTGAATATGAAATTTGCAAAAAAGAAGGATTTAACTTTTTATCAACGAATATTGAACCAATGCCGAGAAAAATAAATTTAAAACTCTTATTTTTGTTTTTTCAAACAATTTTTGCAAGCATTCAGGCTTTAAAATATTTTATTAAATATAAACCTGACGTTGTTTTTGCAACGGGAGGGTATGTTAGTGCGCCGACCCTTATTTGCGCCAATCTTTTAAATGTGCCTTATATGCTTCATGATTGCGATGTTTTTCCGGGTATTGTCTCAAGAAAATTTTCAAATAATGCAAAAAAAATCTCAATAGCGTTTAAAGACGCCGAAAAACATTTTAAAAACAAAAATATTTTACTTAACGGCAACCCTATTCGTGAAAACTTTAAAAACCTTACGCAAGAGGAGGCAAAAACAAAGCTTGGAATTGATAAAGAGCTTACATTAATTCTTATCATGGGCGGTTCTCAAGGTGCAAAATCCATAAATAATGCATCAATTGAGCTTATAAAAGAGTTTAAAGATAAAAGTAATCTTAAAATAATTCTTCAAACAGGTAAAAAGAATTACGATGAATGTATCAAAAAAATAGGAAATATTCCGGATAATGCAATTATTCAACCTTATTTTGACGATATGACAATTCCTTTAATAGCAAGTGATATTGTTGTATCAAGGGCGGGCTCTTTATCAATATCCGAAATATGCGCGTCTAATTCGCCTTCAATTTTGGTGCCGTACCCGTACGCCGCAAAAGACCATCAAAGGCTGAATGCAAAATATCAGGAGAAATTAGGTGCTTCAATTTATCTTGAAGACAGCGATTGTACGGGGGATAAACTGATTGAAACAGTAAACTCTTTAATAAATGATAAAGATAAACTTAATTCCATGAAAAAAGCCGCATCCGATAATGCAAAATTAGATGCAGTAAATGAAATTAAAAAACAGCTTTTGGAGCTTGTTAAATGAGTCAATTTGAAGACATTATAACCTCTGCTGATAAATTCCATATAAAACTTGGTTTAGACAGGATAAAAGGCATCCTCGCGCTTATAAATAATCCTCAGGATAAAATTAAATTTATCCACGTTGCCGGAACCAACGGAAAGGGTTCTACCTGTGCCGTTTTAAATCAAATTTTAGTTGAAAATGAGCTAAAAACAGGTCTTTATACGAGTCCTCATTTGTTCAGATACAATGAGAGAATTAAAATAAATAACGAAGAAATAAAAACCTCTGATTTAGATGAAATTGTTATTTTTATTGAAGAAATCGCAAAGAAAAATAATATTAATTTAACGGAATTTGAAATTTTAACCGCTGCGGCGTTTTATTATTTTGAAAAAGAAAAAGTTGATGTCGCTATTCTTGAAACGGGGCTTGGCGGGAGATTTGACGCAACAAATGTTATAAAAAATCCGCTTGTAACAATAATTACAGATATAGATATGGAGCATACGGAAAGACTCGGAGATACGATTGAAAAAATTTCATTTGAAAAAGCAGGCATTATAAAAGGGAAATGCCCCTTAGTTGTCGGTAAAAATAACAAAGGTTTAGATGTTTTTAAGGACATAGCTCAAAATATTTATATAACGGATGATATTGATTTGCCTTTAGGGTTTTCTCTTGTCGGTTCCCACCAGAAAAGAAATCTCGCACTTGCCATGAAAGCATTAGAATTTTTGCCTTTCAAATTGGATAAAGATAAGACAAAAAATGCTCTTTCGAATATAAAATGGCGTTTCAGGATTGAATTTAACCGAGAAAAAATGACAATAATAGACGGTTGCCATAATCCTGCAGGTGTTAAGGAATTGCGCAAATATCTTGATGAAAACTTTAAAGACGTCAAGAAGCAATTTATTTTTGGCTGTCTCAGAAATAAAAACTATAATGAAATGCTTGATATTCTGTTAAAATCTGATGACGAGCTATTATTTAACGAATTTAAGCATAAAGATTCTTTAAAATTTAACGAGCTTCCCTTAGAATACAAAAATAAGGCAAAAAAATATGATGAGAGTTTGCTTGATAAAAACAAATTAAGGATATTTTGCGGTTCATTGTATATGCTCGGAGAGATGTTTAAAGGCTCTTAATTATTTGTGATAGAATATAGATATGTTCGAAAATTTATCCGAAAAACTGCAGGAAATTATAAAGAAAACATCCGGTAATTCCACCCTTACTCAGGAAAATACGGATGAAGCTCTAAGGGAGATAAGACGTGCACTTTTAGCCTCCGATGTTTCGCTTATCGTTGTTAAATCATTCATTTCAAAAATTAAAGATGAAATTGAAGGAAGAGAAGTTTTAAAGCAAGTTAATCCCTCTCAAATGCTCGTTAAAATCGTTAATGATGCATTGTGCGAGTTGCTTGGTAGTGAAAAAAAACCGTTAAAGCTTGATACAAATCCAAGTATTATTATGCTGCTTGGTCTTCAAGGTTCAGGTAAAACAACTTCATGTGCAAAACTTGCGCTTAAATTAAAAGAAGAAGGTAAAAGCCCTATTATTCTTGCATGTGATGTATATAGACCGGCGGCGATTAATCAGCTTGAAACGTTATGCTTAAATAACAATATTGATTTTTTTAAAATTGATGACTGCAAGGATGTTTTAAAAATAGTTGATGAGGGTATAAATTTTGCAAAACAAAATAATAATACCGTAGTAATTATTGATACTGCGGGCAGATTGCAAATAGATACCGATATGATGTCCGAGCTTATGCTTATTGAAAGAAGTCATCAAATAAATGAAAAATTGCTTGTAATAGATTCTATGACCGGTCAGGAAGCGGTAGATGTTGCTAAAAACTTTGACGAACAATTAGGGCTTACAGGTATTATCTTAACTAAATTAGACGGTGATACAAGAGGCGGTTGTGCTTTATCCGTTGTTTATACAACCAAAAGACCCGTTAAATACATAGGTATGGGCGAAAAAATTGAGCCCCTCGAGGAATTTTATCCCGACAGAATGGCAAACAGAATTCTTGGAATGGGCGATATTGTTTCTCTTGTTGAAAAAGCGCAAAAAAATATTAACGAGGAAGAAACAAAAAAACTTGAAGAAAAAATGCTCAAGGCTGAATTCAGCTTTGATGACTTTTTAACAATACGAAAACAAATAAGTGCTCTCGGCTCATTTGGCGGTATTTTAAAAATGCTTCCGATACCCGGTCTTAAAAATAATGATATTGATATTATTTCACATGAGGGTGAAAAACATTTTAAAAAAATTGAAGTTATGATTTCATCAATGACACCTCAGGAAAGAAAAAATCCCGACCTTCTTAATGCGAGCAGAAAAAGAAGAATTGCTTTTGGTGCGGGAGTTTCTCTTGAAGAATTCAACGCATTTATAAATCAATTTAATCAAATGAAAAAAGTTATGAAAGAATTTGGCAGCATGAAAAAGAGCGGACTAATGTCTATGCTCGGTAGGGGCTCCAAGTTTCCTTTTTAACTCGGTTATTTAGATAATTCTCTTACAAAATTGGGAACTGCAAAGACGGCTTTGTGCAATTTTGAGTTGTAAATTTTGCATTGTTTTTCTATCTCAGACGCTATTTCTTCATTCAGTTTTGTATCAAATGAGGGTGCTTCAACTTCATCACTGCAAAATGCCCAAGACCAGTATCCCGACGGGTATGTAATAACCGGCGAACAATAAGGAGCGACGTTTTTAAACACCTTTCTTAAAAGTTTATAAACCTTTTCAAATGATTCTTTTTGACCGAATGGAGATTCGCTTTGAGGAACAACAATTCCCCCCTCTTTCAGCGATACTTTAACATTGTTGTAAAATTCTTCCGTAAATAAGCCCTCGCCCGGTCCCATAGGGTCAGTTGAATCAATAAGAACAACATCATAAACGTTCTTTTTATTTTTTATAAATTCTATTGCATCTTCAACGTAAATTTTAACTTTCGGGTCATCCAATTTGCATGAAATTGTCGGAAGATATTTTTTGCAAACATCAATTACAAGACCGTCAATCTCACATAAATCAACATTTTTAACGCTTCTGTGTTTTAATACTTCCCTTATTGTACCTCCGTCACCTCCGCCGATTACAAGCACATTTTCGGGATTTTTATGAGTTATCATAGGAATATGTACTATAAGCTCGTGGTAGAAAAATTCATCTTTTTCCGTTGTCATCATAAGCCCGTCAAGCGTAAAAACTCTGCCTAAACCTTCCGATTCAAATATTTCTAATTCCTGATAGTCAGATTTTCCGCTGTATAAAACTTTCCCTTTTTTTATTGATATTCCGTAGCCGTTTGGTGTCATTTCCGTGTACATAATTTCTCCTATTTTTTACCGATTATAACAAAAAAACAGCTTTACATGTTATAATAAACATGTTAGGTTGAAAGTTTATGAAAAATTCAATTTGGAAATCGTTTGAAGACTTTGTAATGACCCCGGTAAGCATACTTAAAGGGAGTATTATACATATAGTAAACCTAAAAACAAATTTGACGGATAGAAAAAGTGTAAACGTTGATATAATGAATAGAAATATACAAATAAACGTTATAAATTCGGATAAGATGTACAATTTGTTGAGCACGGTGATGTACAAAAGAAGAATGAGAGAGCTGAGAGAAAATGTTGAAAATAAAAAATACAAAGTTCTTAATTAGCGCTCCCGATTTAAATCACTGCACCAAAACAAATTTACCGGAGTTTGCCCTTCTCGGAAGGTCTAACGTAGGTAAATCATCCTTTATAAATAGAATTACGGATAACTATAAGCTTGCAAAAACATCAAACACTCCGGGCAAAACAAGACTTATAAACTTGTTTGATGTAAACGGAGAATTCTGCATTGCAGATTTACCGGGATACGGATATGCAAAAGTTTCAAAAACGGAACAAAATGCTTGGCAAAAGAATTTAGAAGAATATCTTTTAAAACGTGAAAATTTAAAATCATCAATACTTTTTATTGATGCAAGACACGATATTCAAAAAAATGATTTACAGATGTATGAATGGTTAAAAATTAAGAATTTACCGTATTTTGTAATTATGACAAAGTGCGATTATTTATCAAGAAATGAAATATTTAATAAAATTTCTTCTTTAAATATATTTTTTGGCTGTGACGTACTTCCTTTTTCTTCAAAAAATGATTTTTATGTAAAAAATGTTTTAATAAAGCTTGAAAGTTTGATAAAATAACCCTATTTTACAAAACTTAACCCCTTTCTTGACTTTGCGCCTCTGTTCAAATTACTATGTTAAGTAGGAATTTTGCTTATGAAAAGTTTAACATCACATAGAATAGGTTTATCAAAGGAAAGGATGTCTATGTTTGACGAAATTAAACCAAACAACTTAGATAATGATGATACTATGCCTCAATACAGTGAAGCTAAGGAATTAGATAAAAATGATTCTCAAAGTGAAGGCAATGAGCTTGATTTGTTGTATAAAAATATAGGAAAAGCTTTTATAAGACCAAATTCCAATAAAACTCCGAATGTATATTTTGCGGTTGGTTTTATTGCCGGTGTTATCTTCATGCTGCTTGTTTTTGGAATTGTAGCGATTAGCTCTAACGGTTCTAAAAAAGATGAAATAGAAATTAAAGATATCGAAAGAGTTGAACAGCCTGCTGCCGCAAAAACAGAAGAACCTGCAGTAAAAGACGAAACGGCGGCAGATATTGTTGAAGCCGAGGAGAAATATATTATTCAAGCAGGTGATACAATTGATAAAATTGTTGTTAAAAAATACGGTCAATATAGCGACGAAAAGATAAACGAAATCTTAAAGCTTAACAACATTTCTAATCCTACCAAAATTCAAATTGGTCAGGTAATTATACTACCCGCTAACTAAGGATAATCCAGATGAAATTTTTAAAGCAATTGCTTATGGCATTGTTCTTAATCAATGCTCAGAGTGTTTTTGCACAAAGTTTAGACGAACAAATTGATAAAATATTTGCGCCCTTTTCAGACTGTTTTTCAAAAATAGTTTTTACATCGATTTCAATAAACGGCGTATCTGTACCCGTACTAATTTTATTTTTAATTTTTGCAAGTATTTTTTTCACTTTTTATTTAAACGTTGTTAACATATGGGGCTTTAAGTGCGCCTTAAGACATATGAAAAACAAAAACCATTCAAATGATTGTGACGGTGAGGTTTCATCTTTTCAGGCATTATCTACCGCACTGTCAGGCACTTTGGGTCTCGGCAGCATTGCAGGTGTTGCAATTGCAATTTCCGTAGGAGGTCCGGGGGCACTGTTTTGGATGTTTTTGGGTGCATTTTTCGGAATGGCATCAAAGTTCTTAGAATGCTCACTTGCGGTTAAATACAGAAGGTTTAATCCTGACGGAAGCGTATCCGGCGGACCCATGTTTTATATGGCACATGGTCTGACAAGAAAAGGACACAGAAAACTGGGAGAATTTCTTGCAATGTTTTTTGCACTTATGTGCATACCGGGTTCTCTTGGCGGCGGAAATATGATGCAGGTAAATCAGGCAACACAGCAAATAGTCTACATGACCGGAGGTGAAAACAGTTTTTTCTATAATAACGGCTGGATATGCGGTGTCATAATAATGATTATTGTGGGGCTTATTATAGTTGGCGGCATTAAAAGCATAGCAAATGTTGCTTCTAAAATTGTTCCCGTTATGTGCGGATTGTACCTTATAATTTCTTTTTTTATTATTTGCTTAAATATTGTCAATGTTCCTGAAGTTATATGCACAATTTTAAGAACCGCATTTCATCCCACGGCAGTTTCGGGGGGTATTTTGGGATGTATCATTATGGGTATGAAAAGGTCCATACAGTCAAATGAAGCAGGTATGGGCTCTGCACCTATTGCTTATGCGGCAACAAAAACAAAAGAACCTATTTCACAAGGGTTTGTATCACTTCTTGAGCCGTTTTTTTCAGCTGTTATGTGTTCAATGACCGGTTTTGTTATAATAATTACAAAACAATATTTAAACTACAATCAAGGTATTACGGGAATAGAGCTTACTTCAAGTGCATTTGGAAGCGTTTCAAATATATTTCCTTACTTATTATCTTTTGTAATAATATTATTTGCTTTATCAACCGTTATTTCTTGGTCTTACTACGGGCAAAAAGCCTGGTGCTATATATTTGGCGAAGGCAAAAAAAGAGTAAAAGTTTTTCAAATATTATTTTGCATAGTGATTGTTATAGGTTCTTCAATGAACTTACAAAGTGTTATTGATTTTACCGATGCTACAAACCTTGCCATGGCATTACCTAACTTAATTACCATATTAATTCTTATGAAAGACGTAAAAGCGGACCTTGCGGATTACTGTAAACGTTACGGTATAAAAAACTGGCTCGGAGTTAAGGTGCCGAATATTACGGCTAAAAGTTAACTTCTGGGATGTGCTTCTTTATAAACTTCCTGCATTCTTTGCGTTGAAACGTGAGTATATATCTGCGTATTAGCGATACTTGCATGACCTAAAAGCTCTTGTACTATTCTTAAATCAGCGCCATTTTCAAGCATTTTTGTGGCAAAACTATGTCTAAATACGTGCGGAGTAACTTTTTTAGGTAATTTTATTTTTTCAACCACATTTTTTATTGCTTTTCTAATGCTTTGATTTTGAAGCCTGTAGCCGTTATTATTTATAAACAATGGAGAATTTAATTCATTTAATGCGCCTTCACAGATTAATGACCTTACATTTTGAATATAGTTGTTTAAAAAATCCTTTGTTTTATTCGGAATTAATACAATTCTTTCTTTATTGCCCTTACCCAACACTTTTATTTCATTGGACTCAAGATTTAAGTTTTCAAAATTAAGCGATGAGAGTTCGCTTATACGCATACCGGTAACCCATAAAAGCTCTAGTATTAATCTGTTTCTGTATCCGCTTGGCGAATCGATTTTAATATTTTGAAGGATAGACTCAACCTCATCTGTCGTTAAGAATTTAGGCAGTGTTTTTGATTGTTTTGGCGATGAAATATTATCTATCGGATTATATGATATTTTTTCTTTTATATACAAAAAATGGTAAAATGACCTTATTGAAGCAATTTTTCTTGCCACAGTTGACTTTTCGTATTTGATATTTTGAATAAATCTTAAAAAATCGGTAAATTTTTTATTTGTAACGGAAAGTATATCCTCTTTATCCAGCCATAAAAGAAATGTTGAAACATCTGAAACGTATGCCCTTATTGTATGTTCGGAAAAATTCTTCTCATATTTTAAATAATTATAAAAATCTTTAAGATAATCTTTCATAAAATTATTATACTTTATTTTTCAATTTAAAACCAAATATTTATATCAACGGGAAGATTTTTTTAAATACCTCTTTAAAATATTAGAATTTTAGTATATTATATAATTATAGCAGCAAATATTCAGGTGATTGTGAACGACAATTTTAACAGCATAGATAACAGAGAAATCCAGATGAGAAAATCATCAGTTGTGCAGGAACGTGCAGGGCTTGTTGCCGTTCATATGTATAAACAATATCTGGATTTTCAACATTCGCTATTAAACACAAATGATGCATTTTTAAAAATTGTGGACAATATTAATCAAATTATCGAATACTTAAAGCAATCATTCAGTGTCAGAAATGTACCCGTTCAAAATATAAATTGTGAAGTTGATTCATCTAAAACTGTTGCCATTGTTAATATTTTGTGGCATACAATAAGCTTCACAACGCGTTTTAACAATATTCCAAAGGCACTTCAAAGAGTAAACGATGCGTCCCCCCAATTTTGCGGAAGAATATTCGCGGTTAACGGAAATTTATATCAAATGCTCGAGGGCACACCTGCAAATGATACGGAGGGACAAATAAAAATACTTTTGGATAAGGAAATTGCATCTTTATATCTGCCTGCAGAAAAGACTCAAAGTGCTATTATGACTATAAAACATATGGATAACAAAGAGTATTATATAGGTCAAACGGATGCTGCGCGCGATTTTACATTGAAGGTTATTGAAATTATATGCGCAGGAGGCAATTTCCACGAACAGTTGCCTAAGTCATCTTTTACGTTTCCTAAATTTTAATTTTTGTAAATTTTTTTAGAAAACAGAAATTTTTCCTTTCAACATGTTTTTATATATGTATATAAGGAAAATTTATGACTTTTGAAGTACCAAAAATTTCATCGGCTGAGTTTAAATTCTATCAACAAAGAACTCCTGTAAACGGTGTCCAAAAAACCCCT
This sequence comes from Candidatus Gastranaerophilales bacterium, assembly GCA_947594025.1. GTDB lineage: Bacteria > Cyanobacteriota > Vampirovibrionia > Gastranaerophilales > Gastranaerophilaceae > SIG30. Next base: position 18,886 of record CANQDZ010000011.1, on the reverse strand, counting down.
GTAAGTTTTGGCGGTAAAAGTTCAGGAACAGGGGCAGGCGCCTTAAAGAAGGAACTTGATGAAATAGCCGGATACGGAATTCAAAAAGCCGATAATACACATACTTACGGTTTATACGGCGCACCAACTCCCGATGCGGGTACCGGCTCAAAGCTTTGGACTTTTGGTTAATTTAAATTTTAAAAGTTTTGGTTATTTTCAAGAAAGCTAAGTATGGGTTTATTTTTTATACATAGCTTCGATTTCTTGTTTGTATCTTTCGCCCACAATGTGTTTTTTGATTTTTAAACTTTGTGTCATCATTCCGTTTTCAACTGTAAACGGCTCTTGAATAAAGGTTATATCGCTTATTCTTTCAAATGGCCTAAAGTTTACTCTGGATCTGATTTTGTTGTTTATATCGTTCAAAAGCATACTCTTAAAATCGCTTAAAGTATTTGGGTTTTTGCCTATTTTTTTAGGTAATGCTCTTGCAAATTCGTCTTCATTTAAAACGACAAGTGCCGTTAGGCTTGGTTTATCATGACCCGTAACAACAATTTGAGAAATTAGAGGTAATTCCTGACAAACATCTTCAATTCCGTCTGCCTCAATATTTTCGCCGTTGGAAAGTACAATTATTTCTTTAATTCTGCCTGTAATTACAAGATTTTTATTTTTTGTAAGCCAGCCTAAATCACCGGTTATAAACCAATCACCGTGCATTACTTTTTTGGTTGCTTCATCATCCTTGTAGTACCCGAGCATTATTTGAGGACCCTTAGCTAAAATTAATCCCTTTTTCCCTTGGGGAAGTTCATTGTAAGTAACCGAATCTACAATCATAAATTCAGACCCCGGAAGTGCAGGACCTACCGAATACAGCTTATTGTCTTCTTCTTTTCTTACGCTTAATACGGGTGACGTTTCAGTAAGTCCGTAACCTACATATAATTTAACGCCGACAGCTTCAAAAAAATCTTCAATATAATGAGGAAGCGCGCCGCCGCCTGAAATGCCTTTAATAAATTTGCCTCCAAGAGCGTCTTTAATTTTTTTATATACAAATTTCATTGAAAATTTATCGACGGGATACAATATATTTGTTAGGAAAAACGGAATAATTTTACCCAATAAACCTGTTTTTTCATGGTAAATACTTTTATTTGCAACAATATTTTTCGTCTTTTTACATATTTTTGAAATACGAAGCAAACAGTTAAAAATAAGTCTTGCAAAAAGAGGTTTTTTTGCAATTTCAGCCATAATTCCGTCGTACAAAAGAACCCACAACCTTGGTACCGAAATCAAGTATTGAGGACTATATTTAACAAGGTCCTTTTTAAAGTTTCTTACATTTGTATAATCAATCACACAGCATTTTGAAAGACCATAATACTCGCAGAGCCTTTCGTACATATGCCAGATAGGCAAGATACTGAGAAGGTGGCGACCTTTTTTTACTTTAATAACGGTGTGTATCGGTGCAAATTGAGAAAGCAGATTGCCATGACTTAATACAATTCCCTTTGGTTTACCCGTTGTTCCTGAGCTATACACAATTGTTGCAGGGTCATTTTTTTCAATTGTTGCTTTCCATAATTTTTTATCTTTTGAATATTCAATAAAATCATCAAAAGTATAAAATAAAGTTTTAAGATTTTCTTTTACGGCTGATGTGTCCTGATTTCCTATGTATAAAATAAATTTAGGGTTATCTTTTTCAAAAATGTGAGACAATCCTTCAATAACTTTTATTTCATCCGTTACAAGCGCAATGCTGTCTGAATGCTTATATATATATTCAAGTTCACTTATGGGCGCTTCCGAACCTCTTACAGCATTTATAGCTCCGCACGTCATAATAGATTGGTCTGTTATAAGCCATTTTGCACTATTTTCGCTGAATTGTGCAATTTTATCACCTTTTTTAATGCCGAGTTTTTGAAGGCCGGCAGCAATAATACTAATGTATTTTGTAAATTCTGAAACCGTACATCTTATATGGGAATAATCATCGTTTAAAATAACCGAATCGGGGTATTTCTTTGCTAAATCAAACCAAACTTTTGGTAAACCGCTAATCTCTTTTGCTTCCGCAAAAAAACCGAGGTGTTTTCCGAGAAAACTCGGAATGCTCAAATCATTTTTTAAATAATTTAACATACTTAACTTGTTATACGCTATATCTAATATTCCTGCTTATATTTTATATTAAATGTCAAAAACTGCAAATATTTAAATTATTCCTTCCTTTATGGCTTTAACAGCTGCTTGGGTTCTGTCATCAACAACTAATTTCTGGATAATACTGCATACGTGGGCTTTTGAGGTATGTTCGCTGATACTTAAAATATCAGCAATCTGTTGATTTGATTTTCCGTCTACAACAAGTTTTAAAACTTCATACTCTCTTTCCGTTAAATTAGCGTGCTGTTCTTTAAAACTTGCTCTTGATAATTTCTTTTGCGGAGAATCTTTGTAAATTGTATTTTTGAATATTTCAGAAACTTTTGCATCAATAAATATAGCATCACGTGCAACATTTTTAATGACAAATATAAGATCATCGTCTGAAATATCTTTTAAAACATAGGCGTTAGCACCTGCATTAAGAGCGCCTATCACATCTTTAGGATCATCATGCGAGCTTAGCGCAATAACTTTTGTATTTAAGGCACCTTGTCTTATTTTTTCTATAACTTTGACTCCGGACATATCTAAAAGTCCTATGTCTACAATTGCAACATCGGGTTTTTGATTGATAACCTTTGATATACCTTCTTTTCCCGTTTCACTTTCACCTATAACTATTATTTCGTTATTTTTTTCTAAAAGACCTCTGAGTCCGTTTCTTAAAAGCTTGTGGTCGTCTATTAAAATTACTCTAATTCTGTTCATAATACTATAATTTTAATATTCGAATTCAGGATTTCATTATCAAAAGCAGAAAAACTGAGCATATTATTTAACTTCTAAAAATAAAAATTTAAATGAAAAATACTATAAAGCTTAAAATTTTGAGCAAAATTGCTCTATAAATTTCAAGAATTATTTTAAATCAAGCGTTATTAGTAATAATATTAAAATTATTTTAAAATATATAACTAATAGATATATAATGATAATATTTTTAGAATTTTTTATAAATAATGTGCTTTTAAATAATTAAAACAAGAGGTATAATATATCAATTAGATATAAATTCTTTAGCAGGGTTTTTTAAAGTACGGAACTTATAGATATGTTAATGTATATATTTATAATTAAAATTAATTAATTTAATTAAATATTTATATTACATGTTTAAATTTATTTGTAATTAAAATTAAAATTAAACTTAAATTAAAAATAAATTTAAATTAAAAATAATTTTATTTTAAATATAATATTTTTTTAAAAAATATTATTAAAACCTAATTTTATATCTTATAGATAGGTAATGATAATATCAGCATATAAAACTAAAAAAATTTTATTATATTATATCGATACGAATGATATTGATAATATTTTGCACAAAAAGAGTATCGGAGAATTTTTTATTTTTTATTTTTTATTTTTTATTTTTTTTATTTTTTTATCTAAAATTCTATATTTTTATTTTTTGGCTTTATTTTGTTTCATTAATATCTGAATCTTTATTTTTAAATTTTTACATTTTAAATTTTTTCTCTTAATTTTTAAATTCTTTAATTTTAAATTATCAAAGATTTATAGATTTAAAATTGAAAAACATTTTAAGAAATTTTTCATAAATATTTAAAATATTTATCAGGATGTTTTAGATGTCAAGTTGAAAATAATTTTTATAAAAAGCTCGAGTTTTAAATAAAAGTTTAAAAAAATACTTAAAAATTTATATTAGTGATTATATTAAGCTGATAATTCTTACAGCATAAGGGTTTCAGATTAAGACGCGTTAAAATGAATTTTAAGAGGGGTTATAAATTCAACGCATATAAAAACACATGACAAAATAATTTAAACGCCTTAAAATCGATTTTCGCTCGAGTAAAAATGGATATATTTTTATAAATATTATCTAAAATGTGCAGCAAAAATTTTATAAGTGTTATTTATAAAAATTAGTAATAAATTCTTTAATTAATTTTAGCAATTAAAATTGTGGGAATTATATCCATTTTTATTTTTAAATTGTACGCAAAGAAAGATATATACTTTTAAAAATTTGCTAAAAACATTTAATTTTTTTATAGATAAAGCGTTTTTTATTATTAAATCAATATTTAAGCTTACAATCAGTCTATTTTTATATTATAAATTTATAACTTAAGCCAAAATTCAGCACTATTTTTTTGACATCTTAAAACAAAACACCCTTATTTTCAGGTCAAAATTGTATCTTAGGCAAAATGTAACTTAATTGAAATTGTACTCCGGGAAAAATTATAGTTTAGTTGATATTGTATTTTCTTTTATTTTGTTTCTTAATTTAATGATAAATTTACATAATATCTATTATAGATACCTATCGAATAGATTTAATATGGGCTATAAATGCCTGTTTTTCTGTTTTTTATTAAAACATTAAATATATATTAAAAAATAAAATTTAATTATATAACAACATTATTGTTATATGGCAGTTTAAATTAAATACTATATAAAATTAACAGTACGCTTATTATATTATTTTTAAATAATATTTTCAAAAATGTAAAGATTTTTTGAGTAATAAAATGTTATTTAAAAAATTTTAAAATTAAAGCAATTTTTAAATTAAAAACAATTTTAAATAAAAAATTTAAAATGTATTTTTATTTATAAAAAATAAAACTATACTTAATTAATTGAAAATATTTTAATAAAATTTTAAAGTTTAAATATCATGTTTTTTATTTTAAAAGAATTTATAAATTAAAATTATTAAAAAATTTATCAATATATGTCGTTTAGATTCAATATTTTAAATAAAAATTTTGTTATTTTCGGTAAAATATTATCATTATATATCTATATGATAGATTATACTAAAATTTAATTTTTAAACATTTTAAGCTTAAAAATTTTAATCAGCATTTTATATTTTTATATTTTTTAATTTTTATTTATATTCAAAGTTTATTCTAAATTTTATTTGGTTTTATTTATATTAATAAAAAAGATGAAAATATTATCAATATATATCTACTTGATATAATAAAGTATAATAGAAGTAATATGGTGCATTAAATCACTAGTATTTCATCTTCCAACCTTCTTCAATTATACGACCCGCGCAGCCGTCGCCTTCAGACCTTCCCCATCTCCTGCAGGAAACGTAATCATCATCCGAATTCCAATACCTCATACAGGTTCCGAGATTGTTGTAATCGCAGGCGCCTTCGCCTGCAAAAATGGCATAATCTTTGCTGCCTATAGGGTAAAGTATTCCGTCTCCGCTTAAAGAAAAAGCGAATAAATCGCGCCCCATAACATTTGGTCCTTTTACGCCGTTAACATCCAGAACGACAAATCCTGCCTCAATCCAAAATTTAACGGGTGCTTTTCTTGATTTTTGATAGTCATCAAGTGTTTTACAAGGAAAATTGTTGCAATATGCGGTTCTCGGTCTTCTTGAAAAGCTAAACCACATAAGCGTTTTATCTTTCAAGTAAACTACTCCTTCAGAAAACGTGCCAAATTCTCGTCCATCCAGTCCTTTGTAATTCGGGTCAAATTCAGCAGGAAAATTTTCATCCCCGTAAACAGACGTAACATCAAAGGTTTTCAAGAATTCGTCTTTAAAGTCTTTGCACTCTTTTTTTTGTAAATCTTCAGCATATATATCATCTATTGAAGTCGGAATTTTAGACCATAGTACGGTTTTCGATATATCATTATCGCTTGAAGTTTTCATTATATTTTTAAATATGTAAGACAAAGCGGAATATGATTTTTTAAGCTCACGTACGTAAATTCTTTTTTCGCAATATTTAAAAAATAAAGGGGTTAAAAATATTATTAATACGCATAATATTGCAATAATGACGGATTTTTTGAATTTTTTATTAAAAATTTTATTCATATATTTTACCAAAATAATTATGAATACTTTTTTAATTAAAATCAAGTATATTAAATGTTTTAAAACGAGTATATTTTATTTATCATTTATTTAAAGCATGTGTTATTATGCACTTATGAAAAAAGAAATTAAATCGGATGTTCTTGTTATAGGCGGCGGAATAGCCGGCGTTGCAGCAGCATACATAAGCGCAAAAAATAATTTAGATACAATACTTATAGAAAAAAACAATTATCTCGGCGGACTTGTAACCGGCGGTCTTGTTGTTCCTTCAATGAAAGTTAATTCAGAGGGTATAAACGAGGAATTTTTTAACGATTTAGTCGGATATTCAAATAAAATTAACGCGCAAATAACGTACGGGGACGGCAATATGGGTTGGTTTAACCCTGTTTTATTAAAAATTGTGTTTGAAAAAATGTTAAAAGATGCGGGCTGCAAAATAATATATGAAAAAATGCCTCTCTTTTTTAAGAAATATGGTCAAAATATCACCTCCGTTGAATTTGATGAATTTAACATATCCTCAAAATATTATATTGATTCAACGGGTAACGGCAGTTTTTCAAAGCTGTTAGGGTGTGATTTTATTGAGGACAAAGACAAAAAGCAATTACCTTCGCTCAGATTTATTATGTCAGGGGTTAATTTAAAGAAATTATCGGACTTTTTACTTGAGACAGATAAGGATAGAAGCGTTACCGCATCTTATACCATAAATGGCGAAATACATTTGAGCACAGCCTGCACTTCGAGCGGAAATTGGGCACTTAGACCGTTGTTTGAAAAAGCCGTTAAGGAAAATGTTTTAAAAGAGAGCGACACGGATTATTTTCAAATTTTTACAATTGCAGGAATGAAAAATTCAGTTGCTTTTAATTGTCCGAGGTTAAAAGAAGAACAAAAGGATATTTATTCATATTCAAATTCGATTATAGAGGGAAGAAGTGCAATATACAGACTTCAAAACTTTTGCAAAAAATACTTAAAAGGGTTTGAAAATTCATACATATCGAACATCTCGGATATTGTAGGAAAAAGGGAAGACGGGAGAGTTAAAACAAAATATATCTACACGACAAAAGATATAAGGGGCGGAAAAAAATATAAAAATACGGCTCTTTGCTCAAATTATCCGATAGATGTACATTCGAAAAAACAAGAAAAATCAAAGCTTGAACGTGTCGGAAAATATTACCTTCCGCTTGAAAGCTTAATGTCTTTTAACTATGAAAATTTATACATTATAGGTAAATGCCTTGGTGCAGAATTTGAAGCACAAGCAGCTCTTAGGGTTCAACAAAGCTGCGCCTCAATGGGTGAAGCCGCTGCGCGTGATATAAGACTTAAGATATAGCGCCGGCAGGCACAAGCTTATATCCGCCTCCGTACACGGTTTCTATGTATTTTTTGCCGTCAAGCGTAATTTTATCTATCTTAGAGCGCAAATGTCTCATGTGAACTCTTATAATGTCCACTCCTTCATCATCCTCGCTGTACCCCCAAATTTCCTTAAGCATGGTTTTTAGAGAGACGATTTTGCCGTAATTTTGGACCAAAATATTTAAAATATCATATTCCGTAGGGGTTAATTTCGCGGTATTTTCAAGAATTTTAACTTCATAAGTTTCGGGCATAAGCGTTATATCTCCCACATTTAAAACCTCATTAACCTTATTTGAAGCAAAAATGCTGTTTTTGGATGCCCTTGCAATTAATGCTTTAACTCTTGCTTTTAACTCCTCGACTTCAAAAGGCTTAGTTAAATAATCGTCTACGCCAACGTTAAAGCCCCTTAATTTATCTTGTAATTCTCCGAGTGCCGTGAGCATTATAATCGGAATATCTTTTGTCGGTCCGTTTTGTCTTATTTTAAGTGCAACACTGTAGCCGTCTGTTTCGCCCATCATTACATCTAAAATTACAAGATTGGGCAGTTCTTGTTTTACAAGTGCAAAGCCGATATTCGGGTCAGTTGCCGTAATACATTTTATTCCGCTTAATTCAATATTTGTTTTTATCAATTCACATATTGAAGCATCATCATCTATAGCTATAATTCTAATCATATTTGAACCCCAACATCAGACATCAATTCTAAAAACTCGGGAAATGAAGTATTAACCCAGTTAAAATCTTCGATTATATTTGGTTTTTCAATTAAAAGCGATGCAACAAACAAACTCATTGCAAGCCTGTGGTCATGAGAAATTGAAAGCGTTTTTTCGCCGATAAGCCTGCTTTTACCCTCAACAATAAATCCGTCAGACGTTTCTTTGATGTTCGCGCCCAATTTCGAAAGTTCGGATACTATAAGTTTTATTCTGTCACTTTCTTTATTCCTTAAATCTTCCGCATTTTTAACACAAGAAACACCCTGTGCTTGCGTTAAAAGAACGGCAATAACGGGCAGCTCGTCAATAAGTCTTGGGATAATATCACCCTCAATCACAACAGATTTAAGGTTTTCGGTATATTTAACTCTGATATCGGCAACATATTCCATTGAAACTCTGCGTTTATTCAAAATTTCAATATTTGCATTCATTTTATGCAAAACTTCTATAATACCTGCCCTTGTTGGATTTATACCGACATTTTTAAGTGTAATATCTGAATTTTTAATGCAAAGCGCAGCAACCGCAAAAAATGCCGCAGATGATATATCACCGACAATTTCAATGTCCTTTGGTTCAAGAGCGGATTTATGTATTGAAATTTTATCCCCTTCAACAGATAAATCTGCGCCAAAATATTGAAGCATTAACTCTGTATGATTTCTTGATAAATACGGTTCTTTAAAGGTTGTTTTACCTTCCGCATTTAATCCTGCAAGTAAAACACAAGATTTGACCTGTGCGGATGCAATATATGATTCGTAATTTATGCCTGAAAGCTTGCTCGGATAAAAAGTCAGGGGGGCTTTTCCTTCATTTGAAGAAATGCGGGCGCCCATAAGCTCAAGAGGCTTTATAACACGAGTCATCGTCCTTTTAGATAAACTTATATCTCCGATTAAAGTACTTTTAAAATCTTGTCCCGCGAGAATTCCGCTCAGAAGTCTCATCGACGTTCCGGAGTTTCCGCAATCAAGCATACCGTCATATATCCTAAAACAATTTTTTGCATTTAAAATAAGATTTTTGTTATCAATAAATTCAATTTCCGCACCAAGATTTTTTATAATTTTTAAAGTGGAAAGACAATCAAGAGAGGAAGAATAATTGCTTATTCTGATTTTTCCTTTTGTAAGAGAGCCAATAATTAAAGACCTGTGAGATATGGATTTATCGGCAGGTATAACAATCTCTCCTTTTAACGGTTTACTTTGAAATATGGTTTTTAGATTATTTGTCATACTAGAAAATATCCGATTTTTTGAGTTCTTCTTTTATTTTATCTAGTCCGCTTCTAATAATTCTGGATATTCTCGACGGAGATATGGAAAATTCATCAGCAAGCTCATGAAGCTTCTTTTCTTTAAAGAATTTAGCCTCAATAAGTTCCCTTTCCCTTCTCGGAAGTTTTGTTATTGCATTCCTGATTGCTTCAGACATATGCAAAAATTCAACATTTTCTTCAGGAGTTTTTCTTATATCTTTAACTTCAAACGGATTATCCGATTCAATCATTTCTTCCGTTGACAATATTGTCTTGTAAATTGCCTCTCTTATTTCCGCTTTATCGCTATCATCAGCCTTAATAATATTCTCGGATTTAACGCCGTGCCACCTGTATCTGCGTCTTAATTCGTTTCTTATTGCCCACTTAACGGCAGTTGCAATGTAAGACTCATTATATCTATCCATTTTTTCGTTACCGATTAAAATGTCAACCGTTTGAATGCCGATATTAACAAGTTCGCCGTATTCAATAAGATGCTGAACCCCCATACTGCGGTACTCCGCTTTGGATATTCTGTTTATTAAGTCAAGATATTGACGAAGTATAATATCTTTTTCTATTTTTTCTTTTTGGCTGTTCATATCAAAGTTATAGCTATAATATTATATTAAAATAATAGCAAAATAAAAACATTTTTCAAGTATATATTTTTATATTTACACCATGTTGACTACAGATATTTTTATGTTACGATAGTTAATGTACTGCAGACAGTAGGTGGCCTTGAGCCTTAATTTCCTACCGAGGTAACAAAAATTTAATTTGTTATTTTGTGTTTTGCGTATAGTTATAAGCAAAACTTTTTTATTTTTAAATAATAAAAAAGAAAAAGAAAGGAGAATGTCGGTTAAAATGTCAACAAAAGCTTTTAAAAATGAAAAAATTCAAGACTACACAGAACATTTTAAAAATGCAAAAGTTGCCGTTGTCGCTGATTACAGAGGCCTTACAGTTGAAGAAATCACTAAATTAAGAAGAGGCCTTCAAGAAAAACAAGGTGATCTTACCGTTACAAAAAACACACTATGTAAAATTGCAGCAAAGGGTACAAGCTTTGAAGTTATTGACAAACTTTTAAAAGGACCTACTGCGGTTGCATTTGGTTTTGCTGACGAAGTTTCAGCAACAAAAGTGCTTATGGATTTCATTAATGAAACGAAAAAATGTGAAATCGTAGGTGCCGTATTAGACGGTAATGTTTTGGGTGCAGAAGAAGCAAAAGCCCTTGCAAAACTTCCTTCAAAAGAAGAACTTTATGCAAAGATTTTGGGCTCTATCAATTCACCGGCATCCGGTATTGTATACAGCGTAAATGGTGTTATGAGTGCACTTGTACGTGCAATTAATGCAGTTAAAGAGCAGAAAAGTAATTAATTTATTATAGAAAGGTAAAGAAAATGAGTAACGTAGAAACAATTTTAGAATCAATTGAAAAATTAACTTTAATCGAAGCAGCTGAACTTGTTAAAGCTATGGAAGAAAAATTCGGCGTATCTGCAGCAGCTCCGGTTGCAGCAGTAGCAGCAGCTCCTGCAGCAGGTGCAGCAGCTCCGGCAGAAGATGCTCCTTCAGAAGTTACAGTTACATTAACTTCAGCAGGTGCTAACAAAATCGCAGTTTTGAAAATCGTTAGAGAAGTAACAGGCTTAGGTCTTAAAGAAGCTAAAGATCTTGTTGATAATGCTCCTAAGGCCATTAAAGAAAACGTTAAGAAAGAAGAAGCTGACGAAATTAAAAAGAAAATTGAAGAAGCAGGCGGAGCTGTTGAAGTTAAATAGTTTTAGCCATACTTTAATAAATAAAAAACCGTTCGGGTTACTGAACGGTTTTTTTATGCAATAATTATGTTATGAAAAAAGAAAAAAAGATAAAAGTTTCGTTCCCTCATATGGGTACGGTTTATATAGCATGGGCGGCAGCACTTGAGAAATTGGGCATCGAAGCACATGTTCCGCCTTACACAAGCAGAAAAACGTTATCTATAGGTACAAAATATTCGCCCGAAGCAATTTGTCTGCCTTATAAACTTATTTTAGGTAATTTTATTGAAGCAATTGAAGGCGGCGCGGATTACGTTTCCATGATTACATCCCCCGGCATATGCAGACTCGGTGAATACGGCAAAAGTATATATAATACTTTAAAAGAATTGGGATATGGCGAAAAATATATTGAATTAAATCTCTATGACGGAATTAAGGGCATGTATAATTACATATCACTTATCACAAATTCTCATAATCCGATTAAAAAACTAAACGCAATTATAATTGCAATTGCAAAAGTTTTTGCACTGGATAAAATTGAGGATTGCCTTTCCTACTACAGAGCAAGAGAAATTAATTCAGGCGAGAGTGAAAAAAAATTTAAAAAAACACTTGAACTTATAAAAAATGCAAAAACGGTAAGAGAAACAAATAAAGCCGTTAAGACGGCATTAAGTGAAATGTCAAAAATTAAAATTAATAAAGAAAAAGACGTACTATATGTTGACTTAACGGGCGAAATATTCCTTGTACTTGATTATTTTGCAAATCAAAATATATGCAGAGAGCTTGGAAAAATGGGCGTCCAAGTAAGGCGCAGTTTAACCGTAAGCGGTTTTTTAAAGGATGCCATCATACCAAAATGGTTTAGAAAGGGAGAAACACACCTTGAAAGAGCATACAGGCTTGCACAACCTTATCTTATGCGAGATATAGGAGGAGATGCGCTTGAGTGCGTAAGTGATGTTATGTACGCAAAAGAAAAAGGTAAAGACGGCATTATACACATTTCTCCTTTCACATGTATGCCTGAAATCATGTCTCAAAACATATTTCCAAAAATGAGAGAGGATGTAAATATTCCGATTTTAAGTTTAATTATGGATGAACAAACGGGAAAGGCGGGCTATTTAACAAGACTTGAAGCATTTGTCGACTTAATGAACAGAAAGAAAATGAAAAAAAACTTTGATAATAGCCTTGTTGAAGCTTCAAAAGAGTAGCCTTCTGCTAAATTTCAATGCTATAATTTATTTTATGAACGAATTAGTACTTAAAATTGAAAATCTAAGCCTTTCATTTGAAATTGATGAAAATTATTATCAGGCGATAAATAATATTTCAATGAATTTTTATAAGGGAAAAATGCACGCAATAGTTGGCGAATCAGGCTGCGGAAAAACAATCAGCATGATGAGCATATTAAGTCTTTTGCCTAAAAATGCAAGGATAGACACGGGTAAAATTATATTTAAAGACTTTGATTTAACAAAGTTAAAAGAATTTGAAATGCAAAATATAAGAGGGAAAAAAATTGCGCTTATTCCTCAAGACCCGATGACGTCGTTAAATCCGCTTTATACCATTCAAAATCAACTTTTAGAAACAATTTTACTCCATAATGATATAAGCAGAGAAGATGGAATAAAACTTGCTAAAAAGGTGTTAAAAGACGTCGAAATAAGAGATATTGATAAAGTCTTAAAATCATACCCTCATGAATTGTCCGGAGGTATGAAGCAAAGGATAATAATTGCAATGGCATTATCATCAAATGCTGAAATAATAATTGCGGATGAACCGACTACTGCTCTTGATGTCACAATACAAGCACAAATTCTTGAGCTTTTAGATAAAATAAAAAAAGAAGGAAAAACGATTATCCTTATAACGCACAATCTCGGGATAGTTTCAAAATATTGTGATGATATCTACATAATGTATTCAGGCAAAATTGTTGAATATTCTAAAACAAAAGATTTGTTTAACAAACCAAAACACCCTTATACAAAGGCTTTGCTTAATGCAATTCCAAACAAAAACTCAAAAGAAAGACTTGAAAATATCGAGGGAAGTCCTAAAACAATAACGGAAACAATAGAGGGCTGCATTTTTAATCCGAGATGCAAGTGCGTTTTCGATAAGTGCAGAATAACCGTTCCCGAACTTATTTCTTTAGAAAATAATTCAAAAGTTGCTTGCTTATTATATTTGAGATAATATAAAGAATAACAAGGGGAGAATTATGTCGCTTACAGATATATTACTTAAAATTTTTGGCGATCCGCAAAAAAGAAAAATAACTAAGGTTATGCCGATTGTTGATCATATCAACGCGTTGGAGCCTGAATTTGAAAAATATACAGATGAAGAACTAAAAGCAAAAACGCAGGAATTTAAAGATATTCTTGCCCAAAGACCAACAAGCACCGATTATAAAAAGGATTTGGAGCTTGAGAAGGAGGCTCTTGATAAAATTTTACCTGAAGCGTTTGCAACGGTCAGAGAAGCGGGAAAACGCGTTTTAAATATGCGTCACTTCGATGTTCAGCTTATAGGCGGTATTTATCTTCATAACGGACATATTGCAGAAATGAGAACAGGTGAAGGCAAAACCCTTGTCGCAACACTTCCCGCTTATCTTAACGCCTTAACGGGAAAAGGTGTTCATATTGTAACCGTAAACGATTATTTGGCAAAGCGTGACCGTGATTGGATGGGCAAAATCTATGAATTTTTAGGGTTAACCGTTGGCGTTATTTTATCAAATTCCCATTATTCACCTGATGAATTTGAACTAAAAAAAGCAGCCTATAATGCCGATATCACGTACGGTACAAACAACGAATTTGGTTTTGATTATTTAAGAGATAATATGTCTTCATCTCTTGATAATTGCGTTCAAAGACCCTATAATTACGCAATTGTGGATGAAGTTGACAGCATTTTGATTGATGAAGCAAGAACGCCTTTAATCATTTCAGGTCATCTTGAAAAATCGGCAGAAACCTATCTTTTAATGTCAAAAATAGCCCCTCAGCTTGAAAAAATAACCGATTATGAGGTTGATGAAAAAAATAAAAACATTATTTTAACAGAAGAAGGCATAGATAAGGCGCAAGAGCTTTTAAAGGTCGATGAATTATTTGATATGAACACGCAATACGCTCATCATCTTTTGCAAGCCTTGAAAGCAAAAGAGCTTTATATTAAAGATACGGACTATGTTGTCAGAAACAATGAAGTTATGATTGTTGATGAATTTACCGGTCGTATCATGGAAGGAAGACGTTGGTCTGACGGTCTTCATCAAGCAATTGAAGCAAAAGAGGGAGTCCCCATACAAGATGAAACTCAAACTCTTGCAAGCATAACATTCCAAAATCTATTCAGACTTTATCCGAAATTATCAGGTATGACGGGTACCGCAATGACTGAAGAAGCCGAATTTGGAAAGATTTATAACTTACCTGTTACGACTATACCCACAAATAAACCGGACATAAGAAAAAACTATCCGGATGTTATCTATAAAACAATTACCAAAAAATATATGTCAGTTGTTGACGAAATTGAAGAAATGGCGAAAATAGGAAGGCCAACTCTTGTCGGCACAATAAGTATTGAAAAGTCTGAATTGCTGTCATCTCTGCTTAAAAAAAGAGGAATTAAACATAACGTACTTAACGCAAAACATCACGAAAAAGAAGCCTATATTATCGCACAGGCAGGTCGTGTGGGTGCAGTTACCATTGCAACCAATATGGCAGGCAGAGGAACGGATATATTGCTTGGCGGCAACCCTGAATATCTGGCAAAAGAAGAACTCGAAAGAAATAATATAACTTCCGATAACCCTAATTATGAAACCATAAAAAATGAAGCATTTAAAAGAGCGCAGGAAATAACAAAAAAAGAGCATGAAAAAGTTATTGAACTTGGCGGATTACACGTTATAGGTACGGAAAGACATGAGTCAAGACGTATTGATAACCAATTAAGAGGTCGTGCCGCAAGACAAGGCGACCCCGGCTCTACAAGATTTTTCTTATCCTTGGAAGACGATTTGATGAGAATTTTTGGCGGTGAAAAAATTACAAATCTTATGAATATGTTAAATATTGATGAAGATTTGGCAATTGAAAGTCCGCTCATTTCAAGGCAAATTCAGTCAGCTCAAAAGAAAGTTGAAACTTATCACTTTGACATAAGAAAAAGCGTATTGGAATATGATGATGTTATAAACGTTCAAAGAGAGAAATTCTACGCCCAAAGACATGAAGTTTTAAAAGAAAAGAATTTATCTTCTGAAATTAAATATATGATAGATTGCGAAGTGGAAAGAATTTTAGGCAAAAACCTCTCTCCTTCAATGTCACCGAGTGAATATATTGAAGATGATTTAAAACTTCTTGTAAATGAAATAAAAATGGTGTTTGTATATGCGGATAATCTTACGACAGAAAGTATTAAAGATTTAAGATACAATGATATAGAAGAAAAGCTTAAAAAGATTGCCCAAGATGCGTATGCAACCCATGAAAACAACATAATCAGCGCATTTAATGAATTTATTGCCAGATACGGCAACCCCAATGAGGTTCAAGAAGCTTTTAGCGACACAAATATATTAAGAAGCATAGAAAAAGATATTCTGCTCCGCGTAATTGACGCTAAATGGATTGACCATTTAAATAATATTGATGTATTGAAAGACGGAATAGGACTTGTTGCATACGGTCAAAAAGACCCGTTAATTGAATATAAAAAAGAGGCATTTAACTTATTTAACTCAATGATGGCAGAAATTCAATCAGAAACCGTAAGACACGTCTTTAGGTCAAAATTTGGCATTCAAATTGTGGATAACGAACCGATAAACGAACAAAATCATGAAGTTGAAACAGAGCTTACCAGGGCGCTTAAAACCTCTACAACAAATGAGGTAAAGGATGACGAAAACAATTCAAAGCCTTACGTAAGACAAGATAAAAAAGTGGGCAGAAATGAGCTTTGCCCTTGCGGAAGCGGCAAAAAGTATAAACAATGCTGCGGCAGAAATAAAAAATAAAAAAACTGTCCGTGTTTCTCACGGCTATTCCTTATTTTTTAGTTTTTCTTTAATTAAATTATTCTTTATGTCGTTAACCAATTTTTCTTTTTGCGCTCCATTCAAGAAACTTACCCTATCCGCCATTTTTTTAACTTTATCGTGCTCGTTTTTATCGATTTCATAATTATTAAAATCAATTATTGAGTCATAATTGTCTTCTTCTAAATCGTCATAATTATCAAATAAGCTGCTCCAATTTTTATAAGAAAAAACGATATCGTCAATTTTCAAATCAACAGCTTTTGAATATATGTTTGCCTTCTTTAAAATATCTTTTTTGTACATGCTAATCTCTTGTAAAACAAAAGAATTTTTGCAAGTTACATAAAGCTTGCCGAGATTAAAAGAGTATGGTTTAGAATTTTCGGAATATTTTTTGCCTACAATTTCGCCCCAAAAAGAAAAGAAAATTGCAATTTTGGATGTATTAGAATACTCGGCTCCATCTTTAAACGTAGAGCCGAGTATATCGCCTATAGATTCAATTTTTGCTTCTTCTTCCATTTATGCCTTTAAAGCCAAAGCCTGTTCTTTAAATTTTACGGATAAAGAAGTATCTTCCCAGGGAACATCAATATCGGTACGTCCCATATGTCCGTATGCGGCAAGCTTTTGATAAAATTTTCCGCCATTTTTAGCGGGTAAGTTTCTTAAATCAAATTGCTTAATAATTGATGCCGGCCTTAAGTCGCAATTGTCATTTACAAGCTTTGCAAGTGCCTCATCCGATATTTTACCCGTACCAAATGAATCAACCAAAATTGAAACAGGCTTAGATACGCCGATTGCGTATGCAAGCTCTATTTCGCAATGTGTTGCAAGCCCGGCTTTAACAATATTTTTTGCAACCCAGCGTGCGGCATAAGCAGCAGATCTGTCAACTTTTGTCGGGTCTTTGCCTGAAAAAGCACCGCCGCCGTGTCTTGCATAACCGCCATAGGTATCAACTATTATTTTTCTGCCGGTTAAACCTGCGTCGCCTTGCGGGCCGCCTACAACAAACCTTCCTGACGGATTAATTAAGTATTTTGTGTTGCAATCAGGTTTAATTTCCTGAGTTGAGAAAACATAGTCAATAACATTTTTAATTAAGTCTTCTCTGATTATTTCTTGAATTTTCTTGTTATCTTTTTCGCCGTTGACGATTGGATCATGTTGAGTTGACAAAACTATTGTATCAATTCTGTACGGTTTTCCGTTCTTATATTCAACGCTGACTTGAGATTTACCGTCAGGTCTTAAATAATCAACAATTTTTTCTTTTCTTATTTGTGCCAATCTGTGTGAAAGTTTATGTGCTAAAGAAATCGGAAGAGGCATACATTCCGGTGTTTCGTCGCATGCAAAGCCAAACATAATGCCTTGGTCGCCCGCACCGATATCAAGTGTTTCATCGTTTGAAATATCAGCGTGATTATCTCTTGCCTCAAGTGCTTTATTGACGCCGCTTGCAATATCACAAGATTGTTCATCTATGCTTGTTAAAACAGCACAGGTTTTATAATCAAATCCTCCGCCTTCTTCACCTTTATAACCTATATCTTTTATTGTTCTTCTTACAATGGATGGAATATCAACGTAGCACTCTGAAGTTATTTCGCCGCAAACAAGAGCTATACCTGTTGTAACGGTAGTTTCTGCAGCGACTCTTGATTTTGGGTCTTTTGATAAAAATTCGTCCAGTATAGCATCAGATATTTGATCACATACTTTATCAGGATGTCCTTCCGTCACTGATTCAGATGTAAACAAAAAGTCTTTTAACATTAATCTCTCTCCTTATGTATTGCTCATAACATTTTATAGCAAAAATAAATATAATCAATTTATTTTATTTTTATTATATTTGTACTATTATAATTTAAGAACAGTATAGAAGGAAAATTTTATGGAATTAGCTTACAAGAACAAAAACTGTACAGAATTAAGTGAAGAAAATATAGGCGAAAAATACACTCTTGCCGGCTGGACGTCTACAATTAGGGACTTGGGCGGTATAATCTTTGTTGAATTAAGGGACAGATCAGGACTGTTTCAAATAGTTGCAGACCCTAAAATTAACAAAGAGGTGCATGACGTATTTCAAAATTTAAAAACAGAAGATGTTATAAAAGTTGTCGGCAAAGTTTCAAAACGTCCCGATGACACATTAAACGAAAAGCTTAAAACAGGCACAATTGAAATGTATCCGACTTCAGTTGAAATATTATCAAAAGCAAAAACACTACCTTTTGTACTGGAAGACGAAAATGTTTCGGAAGATGTAAGGCTCAAATATCGTTATTTAGATATTCGCCGTGAAAAAATGATGAGTAATTTAAAACTTCGACATGAAGTAGTTGCGGCTATGAGAAATTATTTAAACAATCTTGGTTTTTTGGAAGTTGAAACACCGATTTTGATGAATTCAACTCCGGAAGGCGCCAGAGATTATCTTGTACCTTCAAGAATTCATGATGGTAAATTTTATGCATTACCGCAATCGCCTCAAGTATTCAAACAGTTGTTGATGGTTGGAGGCGTTGAAAAATACTATCAAATAGCAAAATGCTTTAGGGATGAAGACCTAAGAGCGGACAGACAGCCTGAATT
>CANQDZ010000010.1 GCA_947594025.1 Candidatus Gastranaerophilales bacterium | reverse complement strand
AGGGGTATAACACGGATGTGTAAAGTGTTATGGGCGCAGCCCCTAAGTTAATATTGAAGGTTGTTTCTGATAAATTTTTCAAGCCTTAGGACTCAGCCCCCTTAAATCAATATCGAGGACTATCTAATTTTAAGATAAATCTATCAAATGATAAAGGCACGGCCTCCCTAAATCAATATCGAGAACTATCTGTTTTAAGATAAATCTATCAAATGTTATGGGCGAAGCCATCCTAATTTCTTAAGGTCATAGACCTTAAGAAATTAAGCTCTTTAGTACTTCATCTCCCACCTTTCTTCCATAATGCGGGCGGCACAGCCGTAACCAAATGACTTGTTCTTAGTAGAGCAATTATTATTCTTGTCCAAAGAACCTTCTTCACTGTTCCAGTATGTTATATTTTTTTTGTAATCATTATTTTTTCCTGAATAAATTGCATATTCTATTCCATTATCAGGAACTAAAGAACCGTCGTTGCTTATAAAAAAGTTAAAATAATCGCGCCCTAGTTTGTTTGGTCCTTTTATTCCGTTTACGTCAATTGAAATCGTGCCAACGTATTCCCAAAATTTTGAAGAAGTATTTCTGCTTTTTCGAAATTCACTCAGGCTTCTACACTTTTGACCTCCGCATGATGCCGTTTGCGGTTGTTTATATAAGCTAAACTCAAGTGTCGTTCCGTCGGCTAAAACTACAAAATTACTTCTGAATGAACTGATAAAAAACCAAGAAATGGAGCCTGGTGGTTCATCTTCCACTTTTGCGTTAAGCGCTTCTATTTTTGAATCGTAGTTTTTTAAATAATTACTGCTGTTTTGTAATGAAATAATTTTAAATGTTTTCTCGAATTCGGTTTTAAAATTCTGACCGCTTTCGTCGAATAATTGACTTTGATAAAAAACCGACGAATTTTCAGGCATTTTCGCCCACAGAGCAGTATCAGATAACTTTGTAACCCCTTCTTTTGCCATCATTGTTCTAAAGCCGTTTGTAAACATATTGTATGACTTCTTAAGCTGGGTTACGTACATTTTCTTTTGATAATTTGTAATGACCGTGGGTATTGTTAAGGCTGCAACAACACCAATTATTGCTAATGTAATCAACACCTCTGCCAGTGTAAACGCCGTGTACTTTTTCATGGAATATACTCCTGTATCCAACCGAGTTTCTATTTTGATTATAGCAGTTTTTCTAAATTTTTCAAGACGAGGGCTATCAATATATTTCATAATCTGATTTTAAAAAACAGATAATCTAATTGAAAAAATATTTTATTTAAATTAAAATATAGATATGAAAGAAATATTTTTTGAAGACACAGAAGTAGCAAAAAGGTTAGCTCAATATAAACTTCCAAGATATGATGAATTCAGTGACTTTGGCTTGTATATGGAGCAGTTAATATTTTTTCTTGATAAATACTTGAATGAATTTGTGATGCCCGGAGAGGAAAAATACTTGACTCCCTCGATGATAAATAACTACGTACAAAAGAAAATTATATTACCTCCGATTAAGAAAAAATATACCAAGATACATATGATGAATTTAATTGTAATTGGAATTTTAAAACAAATTCTCCCCATACCCGATATTGCAAATTTAATTAAGATTGCGTTAAAACAATATCCTGAAGATGTAGCGTATAATTACTTTTGCAACGAACTTGAAAATGCACTGAACACTACCTTTGCAACAAGAAAGTTTTCTCAAATCGAACAGGTGTCCGCATCTAAGAAAACTCCTTTGTTCGAGAGCTTTCGCTCTGCGGTATTATCTTTTGTAAGCCACATTTATGTAAGAAAATCCCTTTACTTTGAAATGCGGCAGCT
This sequence comes from Candidatus Gastranaerophilales bacterium, assembly GCA_947594025.1. Classification (GTDB taxonomy): domain Bacteria; phylum Cyanobacteriota; class Vampirovibrionia; order Gastranaerophilales; family Gastranaerophilaceae; genus SIG30. The sequence goes on along the minus strand of CANQDZ010000010.1, from coordinate 42,096 downwards.
TGAGACTAAAGACTAACGTCTATATCCTTTTCCGCAGGTAATACCTGACCTAAATTTTTAATGAAGTTTTTAGAGTCTTCACTTGCATTTTGCCAGTTAACAGATACCAGCGCTCTTTGTACCCATATTAATTCTTTAAAAAATTCGTACTGGGAATTTTTAGCTTCATGTTTTGCATTGTTTGCAACTTGCAGAGCGTCGAGTGTTTGAGCAATTGTTGCTTTATTTTTAAGGTAATTAGCTTTAACCATTTTGTAGTTTTCTTCCTCTGCAAACATTGCCCTGTATGCTCTTTCAATGCAAAGATATCTTGCAACGGCACGATTAACAACCGATCTGATTGACATTTCAATCTCGGTTTCAACCTCGTCCAAGTATGCACGAAGTTCATTTAATTCGGATTTGCATCTTGCAATTTCGGCAATTTTTGTACCGCCTTCAATCGGTCTCCATTCGGCACCGATGAATAATCTGTGGGAATTTTCGTTTAATACATTCATGGAGCCGTCGCCAAACGTGTATCTTAGTTGTTTAAGTCCGTTTACACCTGGGATATTGCCTGAAATGTAATCATAATAAGGTAACTCACGTCCAAATTGATTAGTATATTCGTAGCTGATTTTAGCGTTTGGAAGAATGAATTTTTGTGCATAATTTGCCATTTCTGCCTTTTTCATTGCAATTGCCGCCTTAAGTTTTGTTGTTTCGGGAGCTAAAACAATGGCGGCTTTAATAAGCATTTGAGTTAATTGGCTGATTTTTTCAGGCGTTCTTATGTGGTCAATCAAATTTATATCTGACAAGAAAAATGAAGGGTCATCCGTTGTAAGCGCCTTAAGTGAATAATCAAGTGTTTGATCGGAATATAACATCTGGCTAATATGTATTTTCATATTATCGTATGCTGCATTTAGGACAAGAAGTTCTTCTTCCGCCTTATTTAATTCGCCTGTCCACCTGAGAACTTCCTCTTTTCCGCAAAAACCCGACAGCATTCTTGTTTTTGCAATCGCAACATTGTCCCTGACTTCTTTAACATATTCTTCCTGAACATCAATTTTGTTTTTAAGCATTAAGGTTTCAACATATAGCTGGGCAACCTCAAGCTCTAAGTTTTGTTCCGTAAGAACTTTTTCCGCCTTATCAAATTTCACTCTTTTGTGCTTAACAATGATGTTTGTGACAAGGTCAGGTGAATAAATTACCTGATCAACACCAAACGTGACTGCTCCGGCTTTTGTCGGAACATCTTGATAAGAATATGCATAATCTCCGTTGTACCATTGTCCGCCAAGGCTTACACGTGCGGAGGGTAAATATCTTAAGTAAGCGCTTGCAAGTGATCTTCTTGCTGCGCTGACCAAAAATTTCTTTCTTTGCACGGACAAGTTTCGGTCTTCAAAAGTTTTGAATACATACGATAAATCAAGCTCTTTTGGTCTTTCTTTTGAAATTACAACAACGCTTTTCAGCAATCTTATGTGCGGTTGATAACCAATCGCTTTTGCCGTGTCCTCATTAAAGTAAAGAACGTTGTTATCGGTAATAACAACGGGTCTGCTTTGTACAACACCGCCCTTGATTACATTTTTAATGCTAAATGAAGCCATTTCGGCAAGTTTTTGGTCTAAATCTTGAGTGGATGTACCAAATAGCGCACCTGCTTCAACGTCATCTTGTCCCATTGATGAGAAAGAGGCTATTTTTCTTTCCTTCAACCCTTCATAAAGCTCTTGTCTTTCTGCAAGAGTAAGGTTATAAACCTGCGTTATGTATGCTGATTGAACATCATCCGGAATATCGTTTAAGGATTGCGTTATGTTATTGTTTACCGGGAGGATAACAAAATCGATATCGCAATCTTTTTCTTTAAATCCCTTCTCCGCAAGAGCATACCAGTCGTTTCTTGAATTATAAACTCTTTCGTTTAACAGAATTGCAGTCTTTCCAAGACTTGGCATAATTCTTTGGAATACAACAAAATCGTTAACGGATTGTTGAACGGGGTTAAAAAACTTATCGCTAAAACCCCTGATTGCATACTGGTCAACAATGATAACACTTTTTGTTTTGTCCTTCTTATTTTTCAGATACTCGCCTGACCAATATCCAAAACATATGATAATTTTTGCTTTTGATTGAAGTGCTTTATTTGCAGCTTCTATTGAACCTTTTTGGGTCCAGTCGCCTTTAAATACTAAATCATCTGAAAATACCGCTTTGTATTCGGGAAGCAATGATTTTGATATTATGGGTCTGTACTCTTTTGTAATTTGCTCGGTTTTTTCCGCATTGCTATCAAAAACAAATGCAATTTCAACTGACGGCGCAGTTTTTACACTCTTTTTTGTTTGTACGCTTTTTGTGTTTTGAATAGCAAAAGCCGCGGGCATAAACACAAAAGCTGCCAAAAACAGCATCGCCACAGACGCCGCATAAAATCTTTTCATACCTTCTCCTTTTTGAAAACAGACCTATGTCATTTTCAAAAATAGATTACTTTGAATATGAAATAATGTCAAGTGTATGTAAAAATTAGAAATAAATGCCGTGACGGTTCTTTTTGGTTTTATTTTTTTGATTAAGCTACAGCATGTCGCCCATGCCAAACGTAAAGAAACCGTTCTTTCTGTCAACACCTTTTGTATTTGTAAGCGGTATACCATAATCGAAGCTGACAGGTCCAAGTCCCGGTATAAATAATCTGAGTCCGACGCCGGCTGAAATTGCGTATCCCGGTCTGTCATAAAGCGTATCGGTTAAAGTAGATGAGAAGATTTTACCCGCATCAACAAAACCCGCAATTCTTATGTTGTTTAAGAATGAATTTGTTGTAAGTCTGTCGATGAAAGGAAGCGGAATTCTAAATTCTGCTGAACCCATAACAAATCCTGTACCTGTACCGACCTCTGAAATGTTGAAACCGCGGACAGAATAAGGGCCGCCCATTCTGTATGCCGCAAATTCCGGCATTGTGCCGTGAAGATTACCGCCCGCCTTAGCAGTTAAGACAAAAGATGATTTTCTTCCCATGGGGATAAATTTCTTAATTACACCATTGAGTTTACCAAATGTATGAGATATATCGGATAAATTTATGTTTTCTTCGAAGCTCAAGCTTGCAATACCGCCGCGACGGGGGTTAATAACATTATCTCTTGTATCATATACAAGTGTGGGAGTTAACCTTATAAAGAAACCTCCTTCAAGTTGTTCTTCACGTCTTGACCACGGAATATTATGATAAGCATATAACTGCTTCATCTTATAATCGTCGCCTTCCTTCATGTTTACGTTTTCAACACCAAAGCTTATGCTTCCCATTAAGTTTTTATAAGAGCTAAACCTTCTTGTCAAAGTTCCTTCAAGTCCGATTTTTTGTTCAATTGATAAGGGAACCTGATAGCTTCCTAAACTTCTAAAGTATGCTCTGTATCCTATAGAGTTGCGTTCACTTTTAAAATATGGTTCCAAAAATGATAACTCAACCTGATAGTTTGGACGGCTCAATATACTCTCGTCACTCATCAAGACACCCGTACCTGCCATAACGTTAAGGTTAAGTTTTTGTCCTAAACCTCTAAAGTTATTTTCGCCAAAACCGATGGAGCCAAAGAAACCGGATGACGAATCAATACCAACACCAATTGATATTTTACCGGTTCTTTGCTCCTCTAAGTTTATATTTACGACATATTCGCCCGTTTCAGGGTCCATTTCTATATCACGGGTAACATCACTAAAGGCTTGTGTTCCCATAAGCTTTAATATATCGCTCCTTGTTGTGTTTTCGTTATACACGGTGCCCGGTTGAAGCAGCATATTTCTTTTTACAATGAAGTCTTTTGTTTTGTAGTTGCCGTCAACCACAACATCCTGAATAATGCCTTCGTTAATAACAATGTTTACAACGCCGTCAGGGTCATCCTGTACAACGGTTACGCGGGATAGAATATAACCTTTGATTGAATATAAATCTTGTATCTGCTCTATCGCCTGATTTATGGAATTAACGTTTTGAGGCATACCCTCCAGCCCTTGTAGAATTGCTAAAATTTCGCCGTCGTCAACAACGTTGTTTCCTTCGAGAGTAAATTCTTTAATGGGGGGATTTTCCTCAACAATAATTCTTAAGGTTATGTTTGGGTCATCTTCGCTTGTTAGAGGAATTGCTCTTATCTTTTGAGTAAAAAAGCCCGTTTTATATATTTTATTGAGGTCGGATACAATAACTTTTTTATCGTACACATAACCTTGCTTTGTAGTCATTTGGCTCAAGATAAAATCTTTATTTACAAGATTATTTCCGACAACTTCAATATCTTTAACGTACACCTCGCCTGATGCCGCCATTTCTTCTTCGGTCATCTCGGGTCTTTCGATATTACTATCCTCAATCGCATAACAAACGTTTTGCATTAGTAAAAATGCAAAAATAAATATCCCAAGTATTCCGGTTTTACTTATCTTTTTCATTAAGATTCGTCTGTTTTTGTATATCAGTGGTGTAATAAAATTATATCTTAAAAAAATATGATATCAAATTTGAGTAAAACCATTTACATATCTTAAGGATGATTAAATTCTTGAATAAACTTCCATAGTTAAACTGTCATGACTTTTTATCGGATTAAAATAGGCGCATGACGCAACCATTGCAGCGTTATCGGTGCAGTATGCCATTTCCGGAAAGTTTATAATGTAACCTCCGTTTTGAGGTTCATGAAGTTCTGAAAAACTTCTTCTGATTTCGCTGTTTGCGGCAACACCGCCTGCAAGAACTATTGTGTCATAGTTGAGTTCACGTGCGAAATCAACGGTTTTTCTAAATAAAGTTTCCTTAATCGTATATTGAAAACTTGCGCATATATCTTCAACCGGAACATTTTTCTTATCAAAGCTTTCAATAAGTCTTGCAGCTGCCGATTTTAGTCCTGAAAAACTAAATTCATTTTTTTGAACATGAGCTATGGGGAGTTCAAACGCATGAGGATTACCTTTCTGTGCGGTTTTATCAAGCAGAACCCCTCCCGGATAAGGAAGTCCCAAAAGTCTTGCAACCTTGTCATAAACTTCGCCTACTGCATCGTCTATTGTTTCCGCAATTATTTTTTGTCTGTCAAAGCTTGCTATGTTTATAAGCTGAGTATGCCCTCCGCTTATCAGCAAACACAAAAAGGGAGGAGCTATTTTTGTATCGATAAAGTTAGCGCACACATGCGCCTGAAGGTGATCAACGGCAATAAATGGTTTTTTATAAACTAAAGACATCGTCTTTGCGGCATTTGCACCAACAAGCAGGGAACCCACAAGCCCCGGTCCCATAGTTGCAGCAAAAGCATCAACCTCGCTCGGTCTCATACCTGCTTTTTTAAAAGCCTCGTCAATCACATAATTTATCGATTCGAGATGTTCTCTTGCAGCTATTTCAGGTACAACGCCACCAAATTGCATATGCGTTTTAATTTGAGACGCAACCACGCTTGACAGCACATGCCTGCCGTCTTCGACAATGGCGCATGCGGTTTCGTCACAACTTGATTCTATACCGCAAATCAGCATACTGCCGTTTTCTCCATATTGTATGAAATACCCGCTTTTTCCATTCTTGAAAGCGCTTCTTTAATTGTTGCAACATCCTTTGTGAGTGCAATTCTAAAAAATCCTTCGCCGTATTTGCCGTATCCGTTTCCCGGCGGTACAACAACATGCGCTCTTTCAAGCATTTCGGTTACGAATTCTTCGGATGTGAAACCTTTTGGAGTCGGGAGCCATAAATAAAATGTCGCTTTGCTTGGTTTTACATTCCAGCCGAGCTTTCTCAAGCCTTCTTCCATAACCTCTTTTCTTTCCTGATACATTTTATTTAACTTTTCAATATTTTCTTTTGGAGTATTATATGCTTCAACCGCCGCTTCCTGAATTGCTTTGAATACGCCCGAGTCAATATTATTTTTAATTGTGCCGAGCGCCTTAATTGCATCTTTGTTGCCTGCAACAAATCCGACACGCCATCCCGTCATATTATATGATTTTGAATGTGAGAAAAATTCTATTGCAATATCCTGAGCTCCTTCAACCTCTAAAACCGAGGGTGCTTTGTAACCTTCAAATGTCATTTCGCAATATGCTTGGTCTGAGCATAATAAAATATCGTATTTTTTACAGTAAGCAACTGCTTTTTTGTAAAAATCCAAATCGCAAACGGCACCTGTCGGGTTGTTTGGATAGTTTAGGAACATAATTTTTGCCTTTTTTGCAATATCTTCGGGGATTTTATCAAAATCGGGCAAAAAGTTGTTTTCAGCCAAAAGAGGCATAGAATAAGGAATACCACCTGCAAGAATAGTTGCATTTTGATAAACGGGATATCCGGGGTCAGGACATAGCGTATAATCGCCCGCATCAACGTATGCAAAGAAAACGTGAGCAATTGCTTCTTTTGAACCGATATTTGCAAGAACCTGTGTTTTATAGTCAAGCTCTACGCCAAATCTTCTTTTTAGCCAATCCGCACTGGCTTTTTTGAATTCCTGAGTACCGTCATAGGGCGGATAATCATGGTTTTTCGGATTATCAATTGCCGTATGCATTTTGTCAACAACGTTTTGAACCGTCGGAGTATCGGGGTCACCAATTGCAAGAGTAATAATATCTATTCCTTCCGCTTTTGCTTTTGCTATTTTTTCGTCTATTCTTGCAAATAAATAAGGTGGAATTCTATCAAGCCTTTGTGATTGTCTCATTTTATCTCCTTTACAATTTATGGTATTTTTTTAAAAACTATGGTATCATTTTAGCATGAAAAAGATTATTTTTACTTTATTTTTTTTGTTGTCATTTTGTGTGCTTAATATAAGTGCGGAACCTATTAATTCTGAGGCAATTAAGGCATATAATGAAGGTATAGAGTTTTACGGAAATGATGAATATGATAAGTCCGTTGAGTCATTTAAAAAAGCCGTAGCCATTCACCCTGATTTTTATGAAGCTTATTACAATTTAGGACAAGTTTATCTCTCTTTAAATAATATCGATGAAGCAATCAAAAACTACGAGCTTGCGGTTAAATATGAGCCAAACGATTATGACAGCTGCTATATGCTTGGCGAACTTTTGTATAAAAAAGGATATTTAAGCCGTTCAATAAGTTATTATGCAAAAATTCCTCCTTCAAGCGAGCTTTATCAAGAAGCACAAGAGGCAAAAGAAAAAGTCATAAAAAGACAAAAAGAGGTTTTAGCCGAAGCGGAGAAAAAACAATTAGAAGCAGATAAAACAACTATTGAAGGAGCAAAAACCACACAGGATATAGAAGGTATTCCCGCTCCTTCAGGAATTGTAGGGGATAAAAAAGGAAATATTTTTATTGCAAGCTACGGCGAAAACAGAGTCTACAAGATAGACCCGCTTGGTCAAAAAAGCATTTATGTTTCTGAAAATGTTTTGCAGGGTCCCGTAGGTCTTGCAATAGATGAAGAAGATAATGTTTACATTGCAAATTACGGCAAAGGAAACATTCTAAAGGTATCTCCAAAAGGTGCGCCTTTTATAATTACAAAAGTTCTTAAACCGTATTGTTTAGCTGTTATAAACGGCTACTTATACATAAGCGAACAGGAAACAAATAAAGTAATAAAGATGAAAATCTAGTTTGTTTTAATAAACTTTTCAATCTCTTTTAAGCGCTTTTTAAGTTCTTTGTCTTGTTCTGCCTGTTCTTTAACCTTTTCCCAAGCATACAAAACGGTTGTATGATTTTTTTCAAAATCTCTTGCTATCACGGGCAAGCTCATATCCGTCATTTCTTTTGCAAGATACATCGCAATTTGTCTTATTCTTGCAATATCTTTTGAACGCGATAAGCCTTTAATGTCTTTGCTTTCAACGTCATAATATTGAGCGCATTTATCAATAACGTTTTCAACCGTTACTTTTTTTCTATAATTTTCCCAATCAAGAATTTTTTTGACTTTTTCTAAATCCAATTTTTCGCCGTTTATTGAGGCCCATGCGCTTACTTTGTTATATGCGCCCTCCAGTTCTCTTACATTTTTGTCATATATTTCAGCCAAAAATGAAGATATTTCTCTTGAGATTTCAAAATTGCTTCTTTGTGCATATTTTTCGACGATTGCAACCCTTGTTTCAAAATCAGGAGGCAAAATATCAACGGACAAACCCCATTCATATCTGCTTTTTAGTCTTTCAGGCGTATGAGTAAATGCACTTGGCGGTCTGTCGGATGCAAATACTATTTGCTTTCCCGCGTGAAAAAGCGCATCAAATGTGTTAAAAATTTCTTCCTCCGTCGCTTTTTTACCTTCTACAAATTGGATATCGTCAATTAAAAGGACATCCACATTTCTGTACATATCTCTAAATTTACGCATTTTAGAGGTACCGTCGGCACTTCTTATCGAATCAATTAATTGATTCATAAATTCTTCCGCTTTAGTGTATTTAATCTTCATATCGGGAAAATTTTTAAGTACGCTGTGCCCTATCGCCTGCATAAGATGAGTCTTGCCTATACCTATTGAACCGTATATAAACAGAGGGTTATATTTTTGCCCCGGTGCCTCTGCAACCGCACGAGCCACGTTATATGCAAGTTTTGCGTTCTCACCTACAACAAAATTATCAAAAGTGAATTTAAGGTTTAAGCCGCAGAAAGAATGCATCTGCTTAAGATTTTCTATCTGTTCCTTCATTAAAATCGCCTCTTTTGAGGGAGCTTCTTTGGGCTTAACCGCTTTTTTTACATTTGTTTGTTCGAATATAATATCAATTTCAGGCTTGAAGTTTGCAGCTTCAAAGATAGCATCTTTTATGTCGCTTAAATATTTTTGTTTAATAATTTGAATACCAAAGGCTTGATTACTTTTTAAGATGAGTTTTTCAGGTTTATCGGATAGCAATTCGGTTGCCCTTAGAGTTGAAATCCAAGGCAGATAAGAGCTTTCAGGTATTTTATCCGATAAAATATCCAAAACGCGCTGCCATTCTTCTTGAATTTTGTTTTCTTCCTTGCTCATAAAATCTGTCTCTTAATTATATTACAAAAAAATTTATTTCAATCAACCTGCAGTCTGTCCTTTTATATTATTTACAAAATAATTAAACGTGTCATAATTAAAAATAAGGAGAGATTATGAATAAAAAAGTATTAAGCCTTTTGGTTTTATTATCAATCGCCGTAACTGCATGTTTTGCGAGTGAATTTAAGACAAAAACTCTGCCTTCAGGGCAAAATGTAATAATTAAAGAGGTTAAAAGAAATCCGATTGTGACAATTGACACTTGGATTAAAACGGGTTCAATTGATGAAAATGAAAAAAATTCAGGCGTTGCTCACTTTCTGGAGCATTTATTTTTTAAAGGAACTCAAAACAATCCGACAGGCGTATTTGACAAAAAAATTGAAAGCAGGGGCGGAGTCACAAATGCTGCCACAAGCAAAGATTTTACTCATTACTATATAACAATACCGTCAGAATATTTCGAAGAAGCACTCGATCTTCACGCGGATATGCTCCTTAATCCGATGATACCGAGAAAAGAATTCGAAAAAGAACGTTCTGTTGTTATTGAAGAAATATCAAAAGGTAAAGACGCCCCTTACAGAATAATGTATGAAAACGGAGCCAAACTCTTGTATAAAGGTCACCCCTATGAGCGCCCCGTCATCGGAAATGAAAATATTATTCAAAATATTACAAGGGAAGAAATTTTAAATTTTTATGCGGAAAACTATAACCCCTCAGAAATGACAACGGTTATTGTCGGAGATGTTGATAGCGCTCATGCAATGAAACTTGTGGAAAATTATTTTAAAAGGGACGAAGAAGGGAAAAAATCAAAAAAACAATATCCGAAAATTCAACCGCCCAAAAAACAAGAAAGAATAACCGATAAACAAAATGTAGAGCTGGGGTATATGTCAATTGTATATCCTGTTCCAAAAAATATAAGCAAAAAAGAAATATTTGCACTCGATGTCCTGTCTGAAATTTTGGGCGGATATAAAAGCTCAAGACTAAACAGAATAAAAGAAGATAAAGAACTTGTAAATTCAATAAGCTCAGGATACGAAATGATGAGAGAAGGCGGAAGCTTCAACATAATTTCAACATTTAAGCCTCAAAACGCTGAGCTTGTTGAAGGTGAAATATATGAAGAAATAGAAAATATAAAACAAAACGGAATTACAAAAGATGAATTGAACAAAACAAAAAATTACATTAAGACGGAAAGTTATTATGAAAGAGAGTCAAATGAAAATATAGCTGATACAATTGGCTATCTTTCGATATTTTATAAGGGAACGGGCTTTTACGAAAACTACGTGAACAACATAGAAAAAGTTTCGGTAAATGATGTTAAACGCGTCGCAAATAAATATCTTATAAATGACAGAAACGTGGTTTCAACCATTTTGCCTTTAAACTTTGAAGAAAAAGACATTTTGAAATATCAAAAAGATGAAACGGAAATCGCACAAAACAAAGAGCAAGTTCAATTAAAAAAAGTGAATTTGTACGGTCAAACTCCAAAATATGAAATTTTGGATAAAAATTCAAACACCGTAAAATACAAGCTTGAAAACGGAATGATTGTAATTATAAGAAAAAACACTGATAACTCTATAATTGCAATGAATATAAAATCTTTATATGATGCTAAAAATACAAAAATAGCTCTGACAAACCTTGCATCATTAACCGTTAAGGACGGCACAAAGTCCTATTCAAGAGATGACATTTCAAGATTTCTCGATGAAAGAGGAATAAAGCTTTCATACTCGTCAAGTCCCGATGGTTTTTCAATCGGACTTATAACAACAAAAAATGAACTTGAAGATGCACTTACATTATTGTATGAAACCGCAAATAACGCTGTTTTTAACGAAAAAGATATAGAAAAAAACAGGGCTCAAATCAAATTGCAGCTTGCAAACGTTAAAGATGACCCTATAGCGCTCGGCACCGATAATTTTAAAAAAGAAGCTTTTCAAGGAACAATATACGGAAACACCTCTCAAATAGTACTTGAAAATATTGATAAAGTTAACAAGCAGGATATTGTTGATTTTTATGCAAATATTTTCTCTCCGCAAAATATGGTTGTATCAATAGTGGGTGATGTTGACGAAAGCAAAATGCTTTCTTCTCTAAATTCAATTTTTAAAGGGGAAAGCAAAAATAAAATTGAACTTACAAAAATTAAAGATGAAAAATACAGACCAAAAGAAAATGTGGAGAAAGCCGTTAAAAAACAAAACGTAAATACATCTTGGCTGTTTTTAGGCTATAAAACCTGCAGCATGTTTAACACTAAAGACAGAGCCGTTTTGCAAATTATTGACGCAATTTTAGGAAACGGTATGAGTTCGAGGCTGTTTAAAAGTTTAAGGGAAAATCAAGGTCTTGCTTATGCGGTGGGTTCAAGCATCAGCCAATTTTATTTAGACGGCGTGTTTATGACATACATAGGCACGAACCCCGAGAACATTGAAATATCTAAAAAAGGTATGCTTGATGAAATTAATACAATCAAGACGGAATACGTCACAAAAGAAGAACTTCAATATGCAAAAGATAAAATTATGGGTCAGCTTCTTCTGTCACTTGAAACCAACTCGGATGAGGCAGCCCTTTTAAATGTCTATGGTGTGTTTAACCGCAGTGTAGATTATTTGAAAGAATACGAAGAACTCATTAAAAGTACCACTCAAAATGATGTCCTAACCGTTGCAAATAAATATTTCAACAAACCTTACGTATTTGTGGTTATTGAGCCTTAAAATTTAAAATCTCATCTATATCTACGATTTAATTTTGCCTGAAATAATTTATTATTCACATATCATGGCAAGAGGTAATCTAAAAAAGCAAATAGTTGAAAAGCCGTTGAGGGTCGTTGAGGCTCCAAAGAGTCCTAAAACTAAATCGTACAACGATATCGACTTAAACAACTGGAAAGATTATTCCCACATCAAAACGGGAACCTTCTGGGAATTTGCTTCACGCGAAAAAACAAACGGACACAGCTATGATTACCACGGAAACTATATTCCGCAGATTGCAACACAACTTTTTGAACGTTTTACGAAGAAAAATGATATTGTTTTGGATATGTTCTTTGGCTCGGGTACTTCAGGCATTGAAGCTTTAAATATGGGGCGCCGTGCAATAGGTGTCGAACTCCAGCAAAAAATGGTTGATTACGTAAGTAATAAGTTTACTCCAAAACAATTGGTTAAAAACGTAAATATAATATGCTCGGATAGCGCAAACGCAGACATTGTACCAAAGGTGCAGGACAGATTAAAGGTTATGGGCGAAGATTACGCACAGTTTTTGGTGCTTCACCCTCCTTATGACGATATAATAAAATTCAGCAACGATAAAAACGACTTATCTAATTGTGGGTCAACTGCAGAATTTTATGATTTATTTGAATCGGTTGCAAAAAACGGTTATGACTTGCTTGAAAACGGAAGATTTGCAGCCTTAATTATAGGCGACAAATATGCAAATTCAAGATTTATTCCTCTGGGATTTGAATGCCTTAGAAGAATGGAAGAAGTTGGTTTTACCTGCAAGGCAACAATCGTTAAAAACATAACCGGCAACGAAAAAGCTAAAGGAAAAACGGCAAATCTTTGGAGATATAGAGCGCTAAACGGCGGATTTTATATCTTTGAACACGAATACATTATGATATTCCAAAAAATAGCTTAAAAGATTTAATACTTCCTAGAAACTATCCTGTTTACCCCCCGTAAACAGGTTTTTTTTAATACGGGATAATTCCGTCCCTCATAAAGCGATATTGTTCGTTTTCGTCAATTTCCTCTTTTGGCTTGTTTTTTTCTTTTTCAAGTCTTCTTTTTTCATCTTCGGTTTCGGATTTAAGTTCAATCCATTTTTTGCCTTCTTCTCTCGAACCAAAATTAAGTTTAAACCCGTCAATAAGACCGTATTCCGTTTCAGGTTTATACATACCGTAATTTATTGCGAATACGGGTGAAGCTGTAATAACAAGCATTAAGATTGTGAAAAACTTTTTCATAATAGTATTCTACATTAAAATTTAAATTTTGCCTAAAATTTTTTCAAGATTTTTTTCCAAATCCTGAAAACTGCCTTCGTTTTTTAAGATAAAATCGCATTTATCAATCTTTTTATCTTCGCTCATTTGAGATTTTATCCTGTTTAGTGCGTGTTCTTTTTCGTAATTGTTTCTTTTTATAATTCTTTGAAGCCTAAGCTTTTCATTTGCGCTTACCAGAATGATTTTATCAAATATATCTTCGTATTTTGCCTCAAATAATAAAGGCACGAAAACAAATATTTTATCTTCATTTGAATTTTTAAACTCAGCCTCAATTATCTTTTTGATTACGGGGTGAAGAATATCTTCAAGCTCTCTTTTTTTCTTCTTATCCTTAAAAATAATATTTCCTATTTCATGTCTGTCATTTGTCTTGAATATTTCATAAATCTGCTTTTTTATAATTTCATTATTTTCAAATGCATCATGAGAAATTCTGTCCGCGCAAAGCGTTTTAAATCCTTTTTTGATTAAAATGTCTTCAACGATGCTCTTGCCCGAGCCGATATTACCTGTGATACCTATTTTTATCATATCTTTATTTTACAACAAATATGTTGTATAATAATTAGCATATTGTTTAATAAGGAGGTTTTTATGTCTAATCCCATGTTTAAAGACAGTATATATCAAGAAGCCGTTTTAAGCGAAGGACAAATGACAATTAAAGGCAGTATTGCAAAAACGGCAATTTTGCTTATTCTTGCTTTAGTTAGTGCGTTATACACTTGGAATTTAACTCTTACGGGTTTTACGGATAAAGCAGCAATGTTTATGTATGGCGGACTTATCGTTGGTTTTATATCGGTTCTTATTTCGTCATTTAATCCAAAAATATCAAACGTGTTTGCGCCAATTTATGCACTGGCGGAAGGTTTTGCACTCGGCGGAATTTCTGCGGTATATAACAGCTTATACAACGGAATTGTAATTCAGGCAGTATGCGCCACAATGGTAACTCTTGGCGTTATGCTTTTTTTATATGGAACTCAGGTTTTAAGAGCAACCGATAAATTCAGAAAAATTATTATAACTGCAACAATATCAATTGCAATATTTTACTTAATTGTTTTTATTACCTCATTTTTCCATATTCAATTTTTGGCACCTTTTACAAATGCATATAACAATGTTTTTGTTATAGGTTTTATAACGGTCATTGCCGCAATGAATTTAATTTTAGACTTTGATTTTATTGAAAGAGGTTCTCAAGGCTTTTTACCAAGCTATTTTGAATGGTACGGAGCAATGGGTTTAATGGTAACTCTTGTTTGGTTATACATTGAATTTTTAAGACTTCTTTCTAATTTAAGAAGAAACTGATGAATAAAAACAACTGGAAAATTAAAGATAATAAAGTTGAAACAGGGCTTTTAGAATACGTTAAAAGTCCTGTTTTAGCAAAACTGCTTGCAAACAGAGGAATTGAAACCAAAGAAGATGCCAAACTTTTTTTAAATCCGAGAGAAATTCCTTTTGTAAATCCTTTTGGATTTTTAGACATGAAGCGTGCAGTTGATAGAATTAAAGAGGCGGTTGATAATAAAGAAAAAATCCTTATCTGGGGTGATTTTGACGCAGACGGCGTCACTTCTTCCGCACTTTTGTACAAAGTGTTTTCAAAACTCAATGCTGATTTTACATACTTTATTCCAAACAGAAAAGACATGGGGCACGGGCTTAATTCATCCGAGCTTATTAAATATATAAGCAAAGAGAAAATCAAACTCGTGATAACGGTTGACTGCGGAATTTCAAATATTAAAGAGGCAGACCTTTTAAAAAGCTTTAAAGTTGATTTAATAATTACAGACCACCATAAGGCAGAAGAAAATGTCCCTAAGGCTTATGCAATAATTGATGCAAATGCGGCGGGCACAATTGATGATGATTTATCCTTAAGAGATACAAAATCCTTATGTTATCTTGCGGGAGTCGGGGTTGCATACAAACTTGCATGCGCCCTTAAAACCGTTTATCCCTCTTTAAAAGATATAGATGATGAACTTTTATGTCTTGCATGCGTAGGCACAATTGCAGATGTCGCACCTCTAATGAACGAAAACAGAACCATTGTTTCTCTCGGGCTTGATTTAATAAATAAAAAAGTTCATAAAGGTATTTCAAAACTATTTGAAATGTGCGGTAAAACCAGCGATATCACAAGCACGGATGTTGCCTTTATTCTTGCACCGAGGATTAACGCAATGGGCAGATTGTCCGACGTTAAAGCACCTTTTGAACTTTTATCCGAGATTAATCCGAATAATTTTGAAACGACAATTCAAACTCTAAATCATTTTAATAAGATACGTCAATCAATTTGTATTGATATGACACTTGAAATCATAGAAAAAGCGCGTTCCGATAAAAATCAGGTAATTGTTGAATATAATCCGGATTGGCATATAGGAATTATAGGAATTGCGGCATCAAACATTGTTGAAGCAACATCAAAACCCGTGTTTTTAATGACAAAAAATGAAGATGATGACACCATAAGATGTTCGATAAGGAGTCCTAAAGAATACAATGTTTACGAGGTTTTAACCTCTCTTAAAGAAAATTTTTCAGGTTACGGCGGGCACGCGCTTGCAGGCGGCTTCTCATTCGACAGCAAAGTTATTTCCTTTGATGATATGAAGATTAAAATCCTTAATACATTTAAGGAAATGTACCCTGATGTGAAGCCTCAAAAAACCATTGACGTTGATATGGAGCTTGAAGAAAGCGAGATAAAGGATAGTCTTTTAGATGATATTAAAGCCCTTGAGCCCACGGGCGAAATGAACCCTGCACCAAATTTCTGTATTAAAGATGTTAAATATCTTTCCCACAAATTTGTGGGAAAAGAAGGTGAGCACCTGAAGCTTGAATGTAAAAAAGGAGAAGTTAATCTTCATTGCGTTTGGTGGGGGCATGATAAGTTTAAGCCGGCGACAGAGGACTTTGATATCTTATTTTCCCCAAGATTAAATGTATTTAACGGAATAAAAACTATTCAATTAGAGCTTGAGGATGTTTATGTTGAGAGTAAAAATGAAATCAAACTGTTTGACCACAGAATGAAAACACAAATAATTCCGCAGGTTGATGAATATTTAAGCCGTCAAAACGTATTTCTTGAAGTTTATCTTAAAAAATCGGAAACCCTTGAAAAGCTTAAAAATCAAGATAACATAATAAATAAAATGAAAAATTCCAACCCTCAAAATGACGGTATAATGTTTTTTGACTATCCTCCGACTCTTGAAGAATTTAAAGAGATTATAAGCAACAAGAATTATCAAAAATTTCATTTTATGAAGGAAGAATTTAACCCTGAAATTTCAAATTATATAAAGAAAATTTCAGGCATGGCGAAATATGCACACAATAAAAAAGAGGGGCATATTGATATACAAAAAATGGCAGATATTCTTGGAGTTACAAAAGAATTTGTCCAAGTGGCACTCGAGATTTTTGACAGAGAAAAAAGCATTGCGGTTTTGAACGAACAAACACTTGAATACATAAAACCTATCTCTGATGAAGCTTTTAGGGCAAACACCATGTATGAAGTTTTATCGGATGAATTTAATCAAATAATGGAATTTAAAAACTTCATAAATAATGCGCCGATTGATGAAATCAAAAATCTTATACTTCAATAAGCCTTTCAAGTTCTTTTAAGGGAATGGTTCTGCACAGTTTTCCGGTTTTCGCATCGACCGCCACAACTTCAACATCGCCTTCCGCATATACCATGCCCGTTTCAGCGTTTTTTATAACCTGATTAAATGTCATGGCAAATCTTCTGATTTTGGATACTTTGGTTTCAACAATCAACGGGTCATGAAGCTTTGCACTCTGTTTATATTTAACGTTTATATTTACAACGGGAATAATATATCCGGAACTTTCAATCCACTCCATGCTGCATCCGTTTTCAGTGCAAAATTCCGTCCTTGCCTGTTCCATCCACCTTATATATGTTCCATGCCAAACAACACCGTAGGCATCGGTATCCGCGTAGTAAACTTTTGTTTTAAATTGATGCGTCATATCAGCTTCCTTTATTCCTTGTGTTTAACGGTTAACGGTAAATTTTTAACATTCAGCTTATAAATGGCTTCAGTACCTAAGTATTCAAATGCGACAAGCTCTGAACTCAATACACAATCCTGTAAAAGACAGGCAACACCGCCGGTTGCCGTAAAATACAGCCCGCGGTTTACCTCTCTTCCACCCTTGCCTATTGTCCCAAAGACCCCTTTTTTATACAAAATTTCAGAATATTTGTCCATTCTCTTTGAAGTGGTAGGTCCAACGGGTCCTATAATTTCATCCTCTTTTTTAGGAGCGGGACCTGCGTAAAATATAAAAGAATTTTTTAAATCGAAGGGCAGTTTTTTATTGTTATTTATAAGCTCAACGAGTTTTTTGTGGGCGGCATCTCGTGCCGTGTAAATTGTACCTGAAAGAAGAATTTTATCTCCGATTTTAAGAGTTTTAAATTCTTCAAGATTATCGGTGTTCAGGGTTCTGTAATCGGTATTTATTTTTACATCTTCCAAATCCGCCTTGTCGTTTTCATAAGCAACGGTGCAATTTTCACCCTCAAATATTATACTTGCGCGCTTAAATCTTGAACTGTGGCAATTTATATTCACGCATACGGGCATATTTGCAATATGAGTAGATGTCGTAAGGATATGTGCGTCAAAAACGCCATCCATATTTAAGTCATACCTTTCCCCTTCAAATAAAGCTTTTTTTGCAAGTGTACAAGCCGTTTCTAACACTCCTCCGATTCCGACACCCACGCTTATCGGAGGGCAAGAATATTTAATTGCACTTTCTGCCGCCTTCTTTACAAATTCCTTTATTTCGTCCTCTGATGCAGTCGGGTTAAACATCTTTATTTGAGATGTATTTTCTGCCCCTCCACCCTTTAAGGAAAGCAAAATATTTATCCTGTCTTCTTTAATTATTTTATGGTGGATGATGACGGGGGTGTTTGTTTTTGTATTTTCTCTCTCACGAAACGCATCCAGAACAACGGATTTTCTAAAAAAATTATCCTTGTATGAGGCGCTTACCGCTTTATTTATGATATCGTCTATAAATTCACCTTCGAGTTTTATATTTTGCCCGACCTCCAAAAATACAACCACCTGTCCGCAATCTTGACATAACGGGCGTTTTTTCTTTTCAGCAAGATAAGCATTTTTTATAATTTCATTTTTTATATTTTTGTCAAAATTACATTTTTTAATATTTTCATATACACATTTTGGCAAATATATATTTGCATCATGCGCCATTTTGTATATAAGGTCATATAGTTTATCCGTATTAAAAACCAAGCCTGCCATATGCAAATTATACTTAAAAAAACAAAATGTAACAATATCGGCTCAATAGATTTGACTTTTAGACAATTATGAATATTATATAAGTATGAGGATGATACAAAAACTAAAAGCCCTTGAAAAAGCAATAGTATTCTTGCGCTGGGCGGCAGATGCAGAATTTGGGCGTATTAAATATGTGGGAGAAGATTTCATAGAATTTGAGGTCTTGGACCCTGAAACCATGGAATTTAAAGAAAGCTTTTTAATTAATGCACAGCTTATTTTAGAAGTTATGATAAGCGGTTATGAGTTGTCAAAGCTTGTTGCGGAAGTTGCGGTTAACCTGTCTCCAAACGCTGATTTGGATATAGAATAGGTTTTTTCATGAAAAAAATAATGGTAATTTCAGGCAAACAGTATTCGGGAAAAGATACGGTTGCAAAATTATTACTCAAAGAATTTCCAAACTTTAAAAGAATAGGGATAGGCGATGCCATAAAGCTTGAATATGGCAGAAAAAATAATCTTACCTTGGAAGAAATTGAGAAAAATAAGCATTTATACAGAGATAATCTTATTAAACTCGGCAATTTAGGAAGAAGCAAAGACCCGAATTATTGGCTTTATAAACTTCTTGAAACGGAAGAAGATATCATTGTCCCTGATATAAGGGTTGTCCACGAACTTCAAGTTTTTAAAGAACGGGGAGCATTTTTGCTCAGGGTTGAAGCCGCAAAAGAGGCAAGAAGCGCGCGCGGAACTATCACAAATGAAAATGACTTAACAGAAACCTCGCTTGATAATTACGAAGGCTGGAATTACGTCATTGACAACAGTTACGATATGGATACGCTATCTGAAGCGCTAAAGCCTTTAATTCAATGTATCAAAGAATATTATGCCCAAGACCAGGTTTGACACATATTAAGAAACATTTGAACTTCTTTTTGTTCTTCTTTTAAAACATTGTTTTCGTACATCTGTTCAAGAACAAAATTGTTGGGCATTTGTCCCAATTCAATCATCAAACTTTCTTCTGCTAAATCTTCAAAATAATTCATTTTCGGACCCTCATATTTTCCTACTATGTGAATGTTAACGACATGATAAATTTCACACTTTAGAAAAATAAGAGTTATTTTAATAAAAATTTACATAATAAGAACAGGTGTGATAAAATCTGTGTATGATAAAAAAATATTTTGAATTTGAAAAGCTTGGAACTAACCTAAAAACGGAGCTTGTTGCAGGAAGCACAACATTTGCCACAATGGCATATCTTTTAATTTTAATACCCATGATTTTATCAACGGCAGGCGCAAATTTTGGTTCTGTTTTTACCGCAACCGCACTTGTTGCAGGGGTTGGCTCACTAATAAACGGTTTATTTTCAAAAAGACCCTTTGGACTTGCTCCCTATCTTGGAGAATGCGCATTTGTTACATACACCGTTGTCGAAATTATGGATTTCACGTGGGAAGCGGCACTTGGCGCAATATTTGTATGTGGTCTTTTATTCTTTATTTTAACCCTTTTAAAAATTCGCCCCTGGCTTGTAAATTCAATACCATCGGGGCTTAAATTATCCTTCACTGCGGGACTCGGGCTCTTTTTAATCCTTGCGGGACTGGAAAAAACAGGTCTTGTTCAAATCTCAAACAATTCTTTAATAATGGGCGATTTATCAAATACACATGTGATTATGGCGCTTATTTGCATTTTAATGATGATGATTTTAACTTCATTAAAAGTTAAATCCGCAATTTTAATATCAATTATATCCGTAACGGTCATAGGAATTATTACGGGGGATGTAAAACTCCCCGGGCATATCCTGTCTTTTTCAATTCCCTCAATTGAACCGACATTTTTAAAACTTAATATTCAGGGGCTTTTAAATCCAAAAGGTCTTATTTTAATTTTTACGTTTTTTGTTCTTATGTTTACGGATACTATGGGCTCTTTAATCGGGATTGCATACAAGGCAAATCTTTTAGATAAAGACCACAAACTTCCCGAAATAGAAAAACCCATGCTTGTAGATTCAATATCTTCAATATTAGCTTCAATTTTAGGTACAACAACCTCAGGTTTTTGCGCAGAAAGCACTGCGGGAATTGAAGCCGGCGGAAAATCAGGACTCACGTCAGTCGTTGTGGGTGCTTTATTCTTGATATCTTTAATTTTTGCACCCGTACTAAGTATAGTTCCCGTTTATGCGTACGCACCTGCTTTGATTATGGTTGGTATTTTTATGACAACAAGCCTGTCATCAATTAATTACGAGGATTATACCGAATATTTACCTGCACTTACAATGATTTTGCTTATATTATTTACAAGCAATTTTGGAGTCGGAATGGCTGCAGGTTTTATTTTGTATCCCCTGTTAAAGCTTATTAACGGCAGAAATAAAGAAAACAATATCGGCATTTGGATTTTGTTTGTTTTGTCAATTCTGTTCTTTGCACTTTGTCAGGGAATCTAAAGTCATAAAATCAACATCGAAATTAAGTCTTTTTGCCATGAATTTTACTCTTTCCAGATAAACGCACTCCTTTTGAGGATTTTCCAAAATGAGTACAACCATTCCCCGTTTGCCTGTCACCATTGAATAATAAAGCGCCTGTCCAACACTTTCAGCCCATTTTGGTGCAAAATCAAACTCAACCGCATGAGTTTTTGTAAGGCAATCAACCCTTGTCTTGTCGGCATTTTTGTATTCCGGAATTCCTTTGTTATTGCTGCACCAAACTTGCTGATAATGGGCTTCTTTGTATACATGTTTTCCTAAAGATAAGGGTATTGCGAAAAACAACAGAAATATTAAAATTTTTAGTCTTTTCCTCATGCCTTAATTTTACAAACACGCTATGCCACATACGGACATATAAAATGAACAAAGTTAAACAAAAACATGTTATTAAAATTAAAAAAAATTTATATTACCCAATCGGATAATATAAATAAACGCAAAATAAATTTCGATAAGAAATATCGAGCATTTTTGTTAAATATTGTAACGCTTATCTTTATTTAAAATCTAAAAAAGTCTATAATAATTTTAAAAGGAATTTAATATGAATTATATAGTTGCCGCGGTGCTTTTTATAGTTTTGTTGTTTTTAGTAATTTCCATTGCAAAATGGACTGTAAAAATGGCGCTGACTGCAGTTATTTTAGTCCTTGCCATATTTAGTTTAATGACTTTTGTAATTCAACCGAAAACAAGAAAGCCTTTTAACTTGAATGTTATCGAAAAAGTATTAAAAATAAACGGGGACGGTTCTGCAACCATTATCCAAACAACCACTACAACGGAGCTTAAGCAAAAGTGAAAAAAATTTTAAGTATAATTCTTTCAACAATAATTATATTTGCACCTCTTGCCGCAGCCGACGAACAACAGGTTGAACTCAAAAAATACATTTTTGACAACACGACCGAGGCAGCTTCCGCAAATGAGATATCAGAAGATACGCTTAAGGGTTATATCGGCAAAATATCAGCAGGAGAGAAGTTTGGTGTTTACTTAAGAACACCGATAAACACGGCAACCGCAAACAAAGGTGATAACGTTACGGCCGTTTTAACAAAAGATTGGATATTTGAAAACAGAGTTATAGCATCTCAAGGAAGCGTTGTTTACGGCACATTATCCAAGGCAAATCACGCAACTTATGCATACAGAAACGGTTCCGTTCAAATAAATTTCACTCAAATTGTGACGCCTGACGGCAGAACATATAACATTCAAGCGGAAAAAGTTGATTTCAAGGTTGATTCAACGGGCAAATTGTCAAATGCTGCGGGCAAAGTTGTAGCAGGTGCGGCGTTTGGCTTATTTGCGGGTCTTCTTACCGCTCTGATTGGCGGCAGTGATTCAATAGGCAAAGCAATGGCAATAGGGGCAGGGGTCGGTGCAGGCTCAGGCATTATTATGTCAGGCGCGGAAAAAGGAGTTGATGCGGAAATTCCCGCCTATACGGAAATAGAAATCACTCTTGAAAAACCTCTAAGCATTTCATTTTTATACTAAGGAGAGAATATGAATAAAAAACTTATAATTTTAGGATTAATAATACTGGCTGTATGCTTTTTTGGAAAACTCCTCTGGAGCGGGCTTAAAAATTTTAAACCCGATGATTTTAAAAAGGCTGCGGTTATATTTGTAGTGGACTCATCAGCCTCAAATCAAAAAAACCTGCCCGAGCAGATAAAATTTATAAGACAACTGTGCAAAATCTTAGACCCTGAAGATGAAATAAAAATCTTAAAAGTTTCTGAAAAATCATACTTAATTTATGAAGGTTCACCGCTTGAAACTTCAGCAATTACAAAGTCATTTGATGCTTTTGCAAAGCTTGACGAAAAAGATTACGGAACGGCATACGGAGAAGGTTTAAAAAAAGCTTTTTCGCACGCTCTTACCATGAAAAAAGAAGGCTACGTTCCGTCAGTAATTGTTGTGGGTGACCTTGAAAATGAGGGTGCTGCCGACAAACAAATTAATTGGGATACACTTCCCGATAATGTAAAAAAAGTCCAAGAGCAAATTCCTGAGATATCAATGGCATTTTTATACGCACACCCCGAAAAATTGGATTTGGTTAAGGAAAAACTTTCTCCGATTTTAGGAGAAACAAAACTTATCGTAGCTTCACAATATGCGATAGATAAAGTTTCAAGAAAAATTTTAGATGCAATAGGAAGATAAGGAGAAAAAATGGCTTTCACAATACATACACCATTTGGCGAAAAAACATTTACGGGAAATGATTTTGTAAATATAGGAAACAGTGCAAACTGCAATCTCAAGGTTGATTTTGGCTTTGACTTTTTGCTTACCGTTCAATATAACCCCGATACTCATGGTTTTACAATAATAAATCCTTTTAATAATCCAAATCTTTTATTTAAAGGCGAACCCTTAGCGCCAAGGATTGAAGCAGACAAAGTTATAAAAATTACGGTTAAAGACAGCGATAACTTTATAACAATTAAAGTTGCGGAAGAAAGCTTGCAAGCCTCAAATTCCGTATCTTCAATTGCGTCACGGGATTTTACAAAAGAAGATATGCAAAACCTTTACGGTTCAGGCGCCATAACTGACGCAAAAATTAAAATAGAGAAACAAAAATCAGATATCGAAGCAAAAAGAGTCTCGGTCATAAAGCAGATTTCATCTCAAATAAGCGACCTTGAGAAAAAACTCTCCATGAATTCAAAAGGCGGAATTGTTCTTCATATAGGTTTATTGTTCGCATCGTTTTTGCTCAGTTTTGGTGTTTCAAATTATTTAACGGGACTTCCTTTGTCTGAGGCGGAAAATGTTATTCAAATGCCAACAAACCTAAAATTAATATTTATTTATGCGCTTATAATTTACGCGGTAGGTTTAATGTTAAAACAAGGGGTGTTTTTATACTTGCAGAATAAGGGCGGAAAAGGTAACGGCACAAGCATAATTGCGGAAAAATTTATGCTGTTTTTACCTACACTGTTCTTTGGCGCAATATACCTCATAAATGTTTTATATTACATTGCGCCAAACGGTTTTGCTCCTTTCGCAATATTAATTTCATTGTTCTTTGTGCTTACAACCGTAACACTTTCAATGGCAACAGGATATTTTAAACACAATAGCACGGAATGTCAGACACAGCTTGATAAGATACAATACAGAGAAGATTTTGAAGCCGTTTTAAATAACTACGGTCAATGGATTGAAAGGTTTATAAACAGCCTATCTAAAACGAAAATCAACAACATTAAAGACAAATTATTTATGCTTCAAATTAAATCTGCAGGTGAAACCATACTGGGTATTTTAACTGCTCCGTTTTTGGCATACGGTGTTTCAAACACTCTTGCAATGTGCTTCCCTGAAGCTGCAGGCTGGATAAGGGTTTCAGGCTTAAGATTTAGCCCCGTGTTTTTGGTGCTTTCCGCGTTTATGATAATTTTTGCATTCTTTGCGTTTGTAAATGCCTTTTTATGCTTAAAGAAAATTCAAGGCTCAAATGTTATTAAGCAAGACGGCTTCAGCAATTTTATGCAGCATGGTGTTGAAATATACGGACTTGAAGGCATTAGAAAATTAAATATTGATGCAAGAAGATCCTTTGCAATAGGTCTTTCAATCATCGTTATTGAATTTTCAATGAACGTATCATATTTTGGACAAGAAATAGGCGGCGACCTTAAAGGTTTGTTCTTGAGCCTTGTTGCAGCTCTTGTGCCGACTGCATTATTGATTGCCGAAACATATATGCTGAGTCAAACAAAATTTGACGCATACGCTTGCGATGAGCTTTTATCCAAAGTCGATAAAGATTAAGAATGTTTAATGTTTTAATTAAAACTTTTATAGCAATTTTGGTTGTTTTAACCCTTATTATCGGGGTTAAACAGCCTGCTATGCACAATAAAATCCAAATTTATGACAATAGCTATGTAACGGTTGAAAACAACAATCAAAAAGAGCAAGAAAAAACTGTTATAAAAGAGGTCAAGGTAATTCCCTCAAAAGAAATATCCAAAAATGAAAACAAAGTTGTAAAAAAAGAGGTTAAAAACCAATCTAAACAGGAAACAAAAACAGAAATTTCAAAAAAAACCGATAATGCGGTGTCTAAACAAACAAAAAATTCAATGTCAAAAAGTGCGGATAATAAAACAAAAACAAATCTATCAAGCAAAACGCAGACGACAACAACAGTTAAGGCGCCCGAGCCTGTGGTAAGCACTCAAACAACGCAAAAAACACAAAAAACGCAGGAACAAATTGAACAAGAAGAACTTATTGCGTGGAACATCTGGCATTCAAAAATTCAAAATAGCCTTATGAAAGACGTTAAAATGCCTTACATTCCTGAAGGTATTATCTTTAAATTTTCTTTTACGGTTGACAAGTATGGTAGAATAACTAATATAAATACATACTCCACAACTCCTAAATATACGCCTTACGCTATTGAATATATAGCACCCGTTATAAGAAGTTATCAGGGAAAAAGTATTTTAGACTTTCCAAAAGGCTCTGAAAGGGTATCAAACTTTTTCTCAGGCAGCTGGAAAATGTCAAAAGGTACAACAAAATATAGTACACCATCAGATTATAATGATATAGAAAAAGTCACAAGATAATGTTTAAATGCACAGAATGCCAGAGCGAATATAAAGTTAAGCCGAATTTTTGCGACTGCGGAAATGACGTTTTTGAAGAAATTATAGAACAAAAAACGGAAGAAAAAGCTTATAAAAGAACTTTTGAAGAAAGGTACCCCTTTATTGAAAGAATTAAAGAGAGCCTTGACCCGATTTCTGTTTCAATCTTTGTTATTTGCATTGTCTTATCAATTTTATCCTTAATCTTTGTCGGAAATTCAGAAGAAGAAATTAAAATTGCTGAAGAAGTAAAAGAGGTATCACAAGTTAAAATTAAAGATATTGACGAAATTTGGGACGACGCCCCCGTTGTTGTTAAAACGCCTGTTCAGGAAGAAATAAAAGAAAAGAAACAAGATATTGTTAAAAATATCGTAAACAAAATAAACCCCGTCAAGGTTCAAACGCCTTCAAAAACTGCTTCTGATAAGACGACTTCCAAGAATGCAAAAGTAAACACTTCAAATAACGCCAATAAACAAGCAATAAAAACATCAAGCACAAAACCTGAAAAATCAAAACCGGCTCAAGATAAAACGAGTACAAATACACAAGCTAACTTGCAGTTAAAACCCGCAATCAAATCTCAAAATGATAACGTTCAAAAAACAAATGCAAACTTAAATTCAGCAAATAAAGAAGCAAGCGCGCAAGAACTTAAGCTGTATAAAAACGGTCTTAGAAATTTGTTGTTTTCAAAAATTGATTTTACTCAAATTCAAGGGGACGGAATAGGGATTGTATCTTTTAAAGTTGAAAGCAGCGGACATCTTACGAATAAAACTTTTACTCAAAGATCAAACAATGAACAACTTGACGATGCAATATTTTACTCTTTAAATACAACCTCAACATTTAAGGCTCCGCCTTCCGGATATAAGGGTGAGATTTTAAATTTTAAAGTTAAATTTGTGGGCGGAAGATATGAGGTCAGCCTAAACTAATTTTTAGCGTTAATAGTCTTTTTTCGTTTGCTATGCCTGTTTTTTCAGATTATTAAGATATGTAAAAAATGCAAAAAAATACCCAAAAATCATGCAATTTTTTTTATTTAAGCGTCTTTTAGTATATAGACTGGTGATTTTTAAGGTGATTAATGCAAAATATTAGCGCTACAGGCATGAATAATATTCCTGAAACAGGATATTACATTTCATCCGATAAGGATAAGAAGGCTCAGTTTTATCACACTGAGTCGCATATCTATAAACAAGGTCCGCTTTCAGGTGTGAAAGTCGGGGCTTATAAATTTGCAAAAAATTTCACCACATATTTTCCTAAGGGATTTAAGGGTTCAAAAAACAGCGATTTTCACGAATTTTTATCACTTGGTTCTGCAGCAAGCTTTATAGGAAGTGCTACTTTAATCGCCCTTTATAACCTTGCAAATTGCAAGTTTAACGCTCAAGATGCAAAAGCAGCAGGCTTTGGCGGAAAACAATTTGCGGCAGGTGTCATCCTTTACGGACTTGCTAAAGTTATCACTCCAAAAATTGTACACACAG
This sequence comes from Candidatus Gastranaerophilales bacterium, assembly GCA_947594025.1. Classification (GTDB taxonomy): domain Bacteria; phylum Cyanobacteriota; class Vampirovibrionia; order Gastranaerophilales; family Gastranaerophilaceae; genus SIG30. The sequence goes on along the minus strand of CANQDZ010000010.1, from coordinate 14,966 downwards.
CCTTAAAACACAGTACCGGCGTAAATCTTGATATGTATTACGCAAACAAAATCAACGAATTACCTGAAAACGGAGAGGAAAAAGGAAAATTAAGAACACAATATTCAAAAGTGTTCGCATCAAAAGATTTCTATAGAGTCGACCTGCTTACAAAAGATTCAGAAATGAATTACGGTAATATGGATGCCTACAATGAAAAAATTGCAAGAAAAGCAGGATATAAAGGCGAATTGAAAGCTTCGAACCAAATAGCTGACGGCAAAATCCGCGACTTAATTGCAAGAGCAACGGCTCTTGACAACATTACAAAATATATTGTTGCAGCTACAGGTGTTGCACTTGGTTCAAGAGCGGCATTCGGCAATGTCCAAATCTTGAAACCGACAAGTAAAGAAAACATAAAAGGTACATTCTCCTCAATAGGAAAAGCACTCAAAGACGGCTTCAAACAACTATGGACAGGAGATAATACGGCGCATGTTGCAAACAAAGGTTCTAAACTTAAACAACTTAAAAACGGCAAACTAAGTATTTCAGGATTGGCTGAAAACTTTAGCAAAAAACTTGGAAATCTTAAAAATATTAATATAGCAGAAAGTCTTAAAAATCTTAAAAACATCAATCTTGACACAATTAGAAAACACGCGGGAAAAGCTTTAATTATAGCTTCTGCGGTTTCTATGTTCCTAAACTGGTTAATTCCAACCGTCAAATTCAAATCAAATCCAAACACTATGAAATCAGAAGTCGACAAAACAAAAGAATATGAGGTGAGCTAATGAATAATTCAGCTATGAGCCCACTTCTAAGAAACAGAATTCAAAGCGGAAATCCAAACGCTAATCAAAACGGTGCGGATTTAAATTACGTGTACGAAAATTTGAAACTTCGTGCAAACGAAGCAAAACCAAATGAAGCAAAGGCGAAATTAGTTAACGATAACTTTATAAAAAGACAAACCGATGCAATCAAAGACACGGGAAAAGATTGTGCAAACTTTGTAAAAGCCGTTAAAACCGCTGACGTAAATGATACTCAGCTTGGAAGAATAAATGATATCGGTATGAAGGTTGGAGCCGCATTAATTGCTGCGTTCCTTGCGCTAAATGCTAAAAACAAAAAGACAGCCGTTATGGAATTTGTAGGTGCGGCAACTTTCTTAACTTCTATGGCTGCTTGGCCTAAATTATTCATAAATCTTCCTGCAAAATTGGTTCACGGATTTGACATCGATAAAAAATATATAAGCGCTCAAGGAGAAAAGAAAGATTTCTTCTTGGATAACCAATTCCTTCCTTGGGATATATATTCAAAAGAAGAACTTACGGAAATAGGCAAAAATACGGGTATTGATATAAATAGTCCTAACGGGGAAGAAAAAATCAAAAGAAAAATGCAAAAAACCGCACTTCAAAACAGAACTCTCTGGATGGCAACTGCGGGATTTGCAACGCCTCTTATGACATCTATGGCATGCAGTGTTGCAGAGCCTTATATAGAAAAAGGAATTATTAAAAGCGACTTCAATAAAGTTAGGAAATTAACAGAGGCAAATGGCGTTAAATCGTACATTGATTCAATCCAAGCAAAAAGCGGTGAAATTTCAAAATCTCAAGCAGAGCTTAATAAATTATTTGAAGGACATCAAAAGGGCGTTTTGGGTGAAAACTTCTTTGATGAATTAGCTTCAAAACTTGGACTTTCAAGCCTAAGCCAAGAATTTAAAAATGCCGATGACTTAAAAGTTATTGCTGAATTTGAGTCAAATACGGCACTTGTTGATGAATTAAAATCTTTATACAAAAATAGCGCATCCTACGATAGTGAAGATTTATTAAAGGCTTTATCTTCACTTAACGTTAAATCTCAAGGAATGGAAGCTCTGGGCAAAGAAGAAATTCAAGCTCTTTCTAAAAAACTTGGGGGCGGCTTCACACATTCTCAGCTTGTGAAAGAATTGTTGAGCTTAGGATGCGACCCAAAACAAGTTGCAAAACTAAAACATAATTCAGTTAACGCACAAACTTTATTTGATATTTTAGGACAAGTTCCTCTAAAATCAGCAAATGGTGCAAAAACTCTTACTCAAGAACAACTTAAAAATATGCTTGGTGACGGACCCTTAACAATAGGCAGAGTAAGACAATTGTTATCTAATCCCGCACAATTTAATCAAAAAGAAGTTGAACAAATTCTTGAAAATGTAAAAGTTGATAACAGCGAATTTATTGAAACAATAAAAACATTTGACAGAGAATTAGGCGCAAATACAAGAGCAAAAGTTGCCAAATTCATGAAATTGGTAAATCCCGTAGCAGGTGAAAGAAGCTTATCCGTATACACAAAAGAATATATGGATACGGTAAATACTCTATTTAAAGAAATGGGATTAACTGACGGACAAATCAGAGCTCTTATTTCAGAAAATCCTCAAGTAAAAGTACCGGAAGTTTTGAAAGACTTCTTTAAAGGTAAAGCACAAAATCAAGGCGAATATAAAACATTCATTGAAGATTTGTACAGAAAGGTTCAAACTCCCGATGAAGTTGCAAATGTCGTTAAATCGTTAACGGATAATGCTTCTTCTATATCTTCAGATGTTGCTCAAGGTTCAAAATTCAAAGGCTTAATGGAAGCAATGCTTGGCGAAGGAAAACAAAGCTGCAGTCTTGTTAATTCAATAAAATCATTCTTAGGCACGGGCACAACAAATATTGAAACATTCAAATCAAAATTATTGTTGATGTCAGGTCTTGAAAGAAGAATTCAAAGTGGTGAATTAGCACAAGCATTTAAAGACAACGGTCTTGTAAGTGAAGCTTTTTCAATTGAACAGCTTACAAAACTTGCAAGAGAAGCAATTTATAGCAGCAGTTCCTCAAATGCGGCAAACAAATTTGGTATGCCGAATGCTTATAAAATATTTAGAGATATCGTGTTTGATAAAAACGCTTACGATATTGAAAAAGGTGTTTCAAAGCAAGCAGCTGAAGGCATTGAAAAAGCAATAGAATTTATGACAAAAGAAGGTTCAATCAGCAAAGAAACTTATCTTGGCGCTTCAAACTTCGCAAGTCAGATTAAAACAATTGCCAGATCTTTAAATAATAATAAGATATGGAAAAAAATCTTTGTAACTGGTACAATTGCATTAGCAGCAGTCACGCTCCTTGTACAGCCATTATTTGGCAACATCAAAAAAGAATATCCTGAAAACAATAAGGCGGGGAATAACAAATGATTGAAAACGGTAAACCAATAAGTCCTGCACTAATGAATATGTTAAACAAACAAGGCGTACAACCTGCGCCGCAGCCACCTGCCGTGCAACAACAACCGGCCCTGCCAAACTATGAATATAACCCTATGGTTTCACAGACGGCACTTGCAATGTCCAGACAAATAGTTCCGACCGTGTCTGCAGCAGGCGTGACAGAGGCTCAATCAAGAGTTCAGGGTTATAAAAATGATTTAAAAGAAATGTTAACTTCAAATAAAGCTAATATCTTGGCAGTTATTCCAAGAACAATGAATGCTCAAGATACAGACGGAAACGGACTAATCCAAGGTAATGAAGTTAGCGGAAACTTTGTAAACGCAGTTGAAAGACTTGATGAAATGGTAAATCTCGGCTTCAACACTCAACACGTTTTACCAATCAACCCGCCGGGCAAAACAAAGGCATTTGGTACGGCAGGTTCTCTATATTCACCAAGTGATTTCTTAAGCATAGACCCTGAACTTGTAGACGAAAATCCTCCTGCCGAAGCAAGAGCGCAAATTGAAAAATTGTACGAACAAAAAACAGGCAAAAAGCTTGTTAAAATGGATAAAAATGACCCTGAAGTTGCATTTGCTCAATGCAAATATTACATTGACGAATGCCACAAGCGCGGTATAAAAGTTATGCTTGACCTTCCGTCTTGTGCAAGTGTTGATTTCAGTATCAAAAATCCCACAATGATGGCAACTGATTCAAACGGAAAAGAAAAGGTTCCGCAGGGCTGGCAAGATATCAGAATGCTAAAACCGTTTGAAAACGAACAAACACGTACTTTAAATAATGATGTTTTAGATCTTCACAAGAAATTTGTTGATATGTGCGTTGAACTCGGCTTTGACGGTGTTAGAGCTGACGTTGGCAGAGCAAAACCCGTTGAATTCTGGAATGTAATTATAAATTACTCTCATGCAAAAGACCCTCAATTTGCTTGGCTTGCAGAAACGTACACCCACGAAGACGCCTCACCTCAATTAAATATGCCGTACGATAGACCTCAAGAACTGTTAGAGGTTGGTTTTGATACATATTACGGTCAATATCATATCTTCAACCAATGGACAACAAATGAAGACCTTTACAAATATGTAAAAGAAAATATCGACATGAACAATAAGATTGGTCAACCCAAGTCATTAATCGGCTCATTTGCAACTCACGACGATTATTCACCAATGTTATACGGCGGAGCTCCTTGGGTAATGTTTACTACAATATTACAAAGTATGCTTCCTCAAGTAAATCCTTATATGGTAGACGGCTCTCAAACGGGCGATACATACATTTATCCTTATAAAGGCGCAACCGTTAAAGATACGGAAACAGATAACAACGAATGCTTCGTTCACGCAGGCAAACTTGATATCTTCAATAAATCAAGAAAACCTGGCGGAGACCACCCTGAAATATCAACTGCAATAAAAAGTGCTTTTGCCCTTAGAAACAACAAATATAACGAAGTTTCAAACGGTGAAGTAAGACTTGAGATGAAAAATGCACAAGATGTTATAACAAAAGGTTCATTTATCATTTTACCTACAAATAACCCTGAAATTATATCTTTTGCGAGACATAAAGACGGCAAGACTCTTGTATTTATAGGTAACAGGAACGTAAACAAAACGGTTGGCGGAACAATCACAATACCCGGTTTGTCAGCCGAGCAAAAATTCAAAAACTTAATGCCGAGTTATGGTGAAGAATGCAAATTCCAAAATGATAAGAACGGCAATGTAACTGTTGAACTTGGTGCAAGCAGAGCTTGCGTATTTGAAATAGATGATAAAGATATCCAAACTTTATCAAACCCGCAGAATGTTTTACAACAAGAATACTTAAACTGATAGTATAATTAAAGCGTAAACAAAAGGAACAAAAATGACATTTTCTATCAACAACAATGGCGGCTTTAAGCCAATTGAAAACAAGAAAATAAGCTTTACAGGCTCAAAGCCTGAATATGACGACATGAACAATGCCGTTGAGCGTTTTATACTTCCCGTTTCATTAAAAAGCGGGGAAACAGCCATCCTTGAAGTTGCAGATTTAACTAAGGTTAAAAAAGGCGAAAAATGGGTTTGGGACAAAGAAAATGTCAGGTCATACAATTTTAACGGGCAAGATGTACTTGATATTAACCAAGACGAATTTACCGACGCTTATGCTTACAGATACAAGATTATAGATGATAAGCAAAACAAATCGGTAATTCTTGATAAATCAAGATCAGGTTTTGTCGGCGATACAAAATGGAATATGGTTGTGCGCGGACAAAATGAAGGTATTACGCCTGCGGGCGGTTCAATGTATCATGTATTTATTGACTCTGAAGGCAAATATGATTCAAAAACAAAAAAATTAAATTCTGACCCTAATTTTGTAAGAAACCATTTTAACAAACTTGGCGGTTCTATCGGCAGTTTAATTTATCTTCTTGATAACACGGATGAATTTGAACCTTACAGATATATTATAAGTACGCCGGATATTGGTGTTGACCCTACATCTTCGCATAAATATTGGCCTAACAACTCATATCAATGCGGCAATATGCAAGATTTTAAAGATTTTAACTGGAAATTATTTGAACAGGGAAAAGGTTACGTTGCAGACGGCGCTTTTACTTCACAAAGTTTGCAGTCGCCAATGGTTCAGCACGTACTAAAATGGGGCAAATTATCACCTTTGCACAATATGCTTAAAATTGATGCGAAACCTTCACTCGGCATTTTGCCTGACGATGTTGCCGATGATGAGTCAGAAGCATTTAAGCATATAGGTATAAGGCTTGTTAACCCAAAAGGTGAAAACTATGATAAGTCAAAAGCAACATATATCCAATTTTATGATGACAGGCTTTCAAGCCCGAGACAGATAAGCTCTGATAAACTTATAACGTCTTATGATACTCCAAATCCAAAAGATCATTATGATATCACAACACACCAAGATTCAATTCAGCCGTTTTATTTTGAAATTTCTCCCGATGACCCTAAATTAAAAGAATTTGGTTCTAAAAAATCAATGCTGTGCAAGGACATAAAAGACCTTGATAACTTCTTGACCTTCCCAAACTATAAAATTTCAACAAAAGGTAATGCTTCAGGTGCAACATATTGGGACGGCAACTCAGACATCATTAAAATGAACCTTTCAAATCCAAAACCCGGAACGGAAAAAGGATTTAAAGATGCAAGAAATTACCTCTACGGGGTTGCATCGTACTGGACAGAAATGGTTCAATCAGACATACTTTTAAGAACGGCTCAATCAAGAGACGAAAAGAAAAGAGAAATTGCTTCCAAAAATGATATTGATTATGACACGCTTGTTGCATTTAGCGGTGTGGCAGAATCTAACATTTTAAGACAAAATAAAACCGTATCAGACTATGTAAGCGAATTTCCTATGCAATCAATGGAAACAAGTCCTGAATTAAGCGCAATATTCTTGCAGAAAGAATTTAAAAATGAATTTTTGAATAATGAAGTGCAAGATATTTTAACAAAATATGTTGATGAAGTTATAACAAATGCAATTCCAAAAGAATTTGAAAACAATGAAGAATATAAAACATATGCGGTTAAAACATTATCAAACACTATTTTGAGAAGTCTTTTTGCGAACGCAATGAATAAAAAAGCAATTGATGAAGACGGCAATATTAATCTGGCTCAATTGAAGCAGGTAACATTGAATTCAATGCTTACCCACACCCCTTCAACACCTGCCGATGAAAGAGAGCAAGTTGTTAAATATATAAACAAAGGACTTGATAAAACTCTTGACGACATTTATTTCAAACAAGACTTGATACTTAAGGCAAAAGAGGCGCTTAACCATGTATCGCTTGAGGACTTTAGGGTTGCAGATTCACTTATATTGCAAGCCAAAGGCGGTTTAAACTGGAGATTTGACGCCGCAAAAGATATAGGCGACCTTGATGCGGTAAGAAGCCAAAACGGTGTTTCTTTCAATGATGTTTGGAACGGAAAAGGCGGTGTTAAAGAATTCTGGGGCGAATTTATCAAAAACGTAAAAGATTATAACCCGTCCGCTTACATCATTTCAGAAATTACAAACTTGTGGGAATTCTACAGCGATAATCCGGAAAAGGCACAATTTGACATCACGGGCATGGATCCTGACGAACTTGAACAGCATTTTTTGGCAGAAACAGGTTCAACAACAAGTTCTAACTACTCTACGTATTTTAATAACTTGTCCGCATTTGTGGGAGTCGACCCTGAAAACGGATACAACAGAGCAGGCAGCGCAGGAAATATAAACGCTTTAAAGAGCAATGTTGATCAATTTATTGATAAAAACCAAGCAAACGCAATTATATTGAGCCACTCGTTTACAAATAACCACGACAAACCAACCATTTTGCATACATTGCCTTTGGATATGCAATTATTCTTGTTTAACGACAAAACAGGCTTTAAAGAGGATGCCCCGCTATCTGAGGCGCCTCAGGAGTATAAGGACCTTGCAACAAAAATAACAGGCGGCAGAGATGACTATGCTTGGATTTCTGCTAAAGCTATTGCGGTTGCCGATGCAATGTTAAAAGCAATTAATGAAGCAAATTTGAGCGAAGATGATAAAGTAAAACTCAGAGAAGCAGTTAAGTATTTAGCTAACGGACAAAAGGACAAAAATTCCGAATACAGCTTAAAAAGAGCTAATGCATACGGCTATCTTCCTTATGAAGTCACAATAAAAGACCTTATAAGAATGGCCGGCGTTGAAGATGAAGACGGTTCTAAACTGCAAGAAATACATTATACAATGATGAAAAATCCTATGAAGATGCAAGAAGGCTTATGGGAAATGATGAACGCAATCCCCGGCATTCCTACACTTTATAACGGCACTGAGTTTGCACAAACAGGATACGAAACTCCTTCTAAAAATATGTATTTAGGAAACAGAAACCCCATACTCCACGAAATGAAAGAAAAAGAAGGATACAAACAATATTATAAGAAAATGAATGCAATATCAGGTTTATATAAAGAACCCGGTATGAGCGCAACAAGAAACGGTTATCCTGTTTCGCTAAATGTAAGTGATTCATCAGGTGCAAGCTTCCCTGAAGGTACAAATATGGGCGCGTTAAATTATATGGTAAGCCAAATACTTGAAAATGGCGGAGTTGAAGCTTTAAGACGTTTTATTGATAATAATGACCTCTCTGACAGCTCAATTGAAAACACATTCCATATAGACGGAAGCAACAATAACCATGAAAACTTTAGAAAAATGCTTGAAGAAGGAACTATCGAAAAAGCCCTTGTTAATCCGACACTTCAATTATGGCCGATTTTCAAATATGATGACAAAGGTTCTAAAACAATAAGCGTTGTAACAAACTACAATATTCCGAGAAATCAATCCGCAAAAGATTTTAAAGGAACAAGCGCACAAACAAGTACAAAAGAAATTATGATAAGAGATGACAACGGCAGCTCTCCGCTTGAAGAAGGCACAACCTTATTTAGAAAAGTATACAGCGAAAAATACGGTAAATTTATTGATGATGATGTTGTGTACAAAGTTAAAGACGGCAAAATTGTTACTCAAAATGGCGAAGATATCACTATTGATGATACCGTTTTAAATTTCTATGTACCGACTAAAGGTCAAATCAGTGCAAAAAGGGACGCAAGATTTCACTAAAAATCGTCGTGGTCTTTTCAGTCTTGGATAAATTCATATCCTTGACCCTGCTGAACACTGTCTTGAGCATCAAAGACATCTGTTGTCATTGATTGTACAAGAGTCTTTGAAAAGTCGCCAAGATTTTTTGTTTTATAGAAGTTGCCATTTGTAGCCTTGGTTACACATTGAAGCCTGTTTGAATTTGAGGCAACCAAAATAACGTCTATTGTTATATCCGACCTTTGCCTCATAAGTGTTTTTGCAAAATAACAAGGGTCACCCCCGCAATTTTCACCACCGTCCGTAATTAATATAATTTTCTTTTTCATATTTTCGGTAAGATGAGAAAAATCGCCGTATGCAGCTTTTTGCAGACCTAATACCATGGGAGTTGAGCCGCCTATATCAACCGTGTTCATACCTGCTATAAGTCTTGAAGCATCAGCAGGCGCGACGGATGACACCTGCTCGGTTGCAGAACAAGCACCTGATTGTGTCAAATGTTTTCCGGTTAATGCCTTGTAGACTGTTTTCCCTTTCTTATCTTTAGTTGACACTATACTTTGAACCTGTCCTGTTGCAGCCTTATTTGTATTTTGTCCGAATACTCTAAAACCGACGAGGGTTTGAGGGGATATTTGTGCTACAACGGATGTCATGGTAAGCTTTGCGATATCAATCCAATCAACCATACTGCCGGAAAAATCCATAACAATTTCAATGGCATCAGCCGTTCCTTTGCGAACGGCATTCGTTGAAACGTAATTGTTTGGTGTGTATGTATTGTAATAATTAGTGGTCCGGCTTTGAATTTGAGTGCCTGACGAAGAATACACTTTTCCGTTATCTTTTATTGTATATGTTGTCCCGTAAGCCGCAAGAGACAGTAAAATTATTAAAATCGTCTGTATTTTTTTGTTTTTCATCATCTATATTATATCCAGCCTGCAAATTTTGTTATACATACAGCGTCCACACTTGTCTTTAACGTATTCAATAGGTTCGAAGTTCATTTTTTCGATATTTTTATGTGTTTCTGCAATTAAATTTTTAATAAAATCGATATCCCGTTCGCCTAAAAACTTTCTTACGTTTTTAGATGTATCTCTGAGGTAAATCAAACATACATCGGAAACCTTTTGTCCCGTCTTTTTCTCCCAGGCATACTTATAAAAACAAAGCTGTCTGTAATATCTTTCTTCGGATTTACCCGCCTCAACCTGAGATGAGTACACGGGCTGTCCTGTTTTATAATCGTAAAGAGAATATGTGCCGTCGTTATTAAGTTCAATTCTGTCAATTTTACCTGACAACTTGCAATCATCTAAATGTATTTCGTCGAATTTTGCCTCAACCGCATAGAGTTTATCGCCTGATATATCAGTCAATTCGCTATAATAATCCTTAATCATTTTTTTACCGTTGCTCAAGGATTTTTCTCTTGCTGCCTCGCTTGAGAAGCGTGTATGATTTATCATATAATCAAATTCTTCAAGCATTTTATCTAAAGAAGGATAAAAACCCGCATCTAGTTTCATTCTCTCGGCATTTTCAATCACTTTATGAACTGCCGTACCAAAATTTGAAGCGTCGGAATTTTTTTCTTCTATATCAAACTCCATAATTCTTGAATACAGAAATTTTCTCGGACATTCAAGATAATCGTTCAGTCTTGAGGGACTCAACTCCAATTTTGAAATTTGATATTCAATAATCTTCTTAAAAGCTTCCTTATTTTTATAAACTTCATTTGAAACAGACCTTTGATATTGCTTTAAATAATCTTCATTTTCAAGGTCATAATATCTTTTTTCGATATCGACATTTTCAAGGTTTGCAATGTATTTAGTAAGAGTTTCCGCCTTGCCGTCAACAAAATCCGCAAAAGATAAGGTTAAATTATATTTTGCTCTTGTCATCCCGACAAATAACAGCCTTAAAAGCTCGCTATCTTTTATATCATCATCCTTTTGAACGTCGGTTATAAGTTTGTATTGGTTTGGTCTTCCCTTAAATTCTTCCCATTTTTTTGCTATGAGGTTTGGCATGTAGACGTATGCAAATTCGCGCCCTTTCGAACCGTGATAGGTTAAGAGCTGAATTGCATTTTGAACGGCGGTTTGTTTGCTTGTTTCAATGCCTATTTCGTTTTCGACAGATTCGTCTAAATACTTCACAAAATCTTGAAGGGATGCCGTTTTATCAATATCCATATAAGATTCGGCTTCGTCTATCAAGGTTTTTATCCCTTCAACATTATCAACAAGATTAAGCTCACATTCAAAGAAAAATTTTATTATATCCGTTCTGTTTATAATTTCAACAACGGAATTTCTCAAATTATTTGTTTGAATATAAGTTTTAAGATAATCGTAAGTGTTTAAAAATTTATCGACTTTTTCTTGATTTTTGAAGTCTTTTCTCTCTCGCATTAAAGAAATAAAATCTTTTCTTATTTTTTTGCTTACGGAAATTGACTCGTTAAAAATTTTTGTGTAGTCATCTATGTCAAGCGCAAACGGTTCGGAAGATAAAAGTGCAAAAAGTTTTTCTCCGTTTGTTTTTGGATTTATCAGAGCTTTCATATAATAATAAACCAGAATTGATGACCTTATATTAAAAATATTAACTCCTTCATCAACCTGATAGGGTATATTTCTTGCCTTCAACATGCCTGCAAGCTTTGAAATATAGCTTCTTTCTCTTGATAGTACGGCAATTTCACTGAGCTTCAAGGAAGGCTGTGTTTTAATTAATATATCAATATCATTTATAATCTCGTTTATTTCTTGAAGATTATCTTTAAAATGCCACTCTTTAACTTTTCTTGCGTTCGCCAAAATATCTTGGTTTTTTGCGGTTAGCTTTTTTGAAATGTTATCGTTTTTAAAAACGGGGTTTGCTTCAATTCTTGTTTTATTCTGCTTCATCAGCTCATAACTCAAATCAAGAATTTGCTGAGTTGAGCGGTTATTTTCATTTAAACAAATAACATGCGTTTCAGGATAACGCTTTCTGAATGTTTCAAGATTGTCATCCTTTGCCCCTTGAAAACCAAAGATAATTTGGTCATCATCACCAACAAGAAAAACATTTTTTTCTTTCATGTAATCTGTTAAAGCAAATATAAGTGCGTTTTGAAGCTCGTTTGTATCTTGATATTCGTCAACCAGTATATAATCATACCCGTTGGCGATTTGACTTAAGAATTTAGGATTTGAGTCAAATTCGTCCAAAACAAAATTTATCATGTCAGAAAAATCAATGTAATCGTTTTTCCTTTTTTCTTCCTGATAGAGTTCTTTTAATTTCCAAACCTCTTTCGCTTTTCCGATATCTTTTTTTAATTTTTCAATCGCATCTGTTAATTTTTTGGTAATCCTTTTGCCTTCCTGCTCTAAAATATATTTTTCATTTTCAAGCTCTTTCAGTTCTTTGACAAGTGTATCAGACAAAATTTCGTCGTATTTTTCTTTGCTTAATCTCTCTTTATTCAAGTTTGAAACGGTTGTTATATGGTCTTTTGCAAAAAAGTATTTCGCAGCATTCGGCGCAACATAAAATTCAAGCTCTGCCCTGTCTATGGCACGTTTCATAAGCTCAATTTCCTGAGTCGGTTTTATTATCTTTAAATTAGATGTCATATTAAAAATCGAAGGATTTTGAGTAATTATGTCGTTACAAAAAGCATGGTAGGTGTAAACTTTAATTTGAGAAGCCTTGTCGCCCGTAAGCTTTACGATACGATTTTTCATTTCATCGGATGCAGCCGTTGAAAAAGTAAGGCACAAAATTTTATTGGGGTTAACGCCCTTTTCGAGCATATTTTTAATTCTGTGTGTAATAGTAAACGTTTTACCCGTACCCGGCCCTGCAAGAACCATATAAATTCCTTTTAAGGAATTAATGCACTCTTGTTGTTTTTGGTTAGGAGTAATGGGCTTTTTTGCAATCTTTTCAATTAAATCGACCATAAAAATATTATAGCTTAAAACCTTAGAGTTGTTAAGAAGTAAAAGGATTATAAGCCGTCATTTAAACAAAATTATATATAAAAAGGGCTTTGACAATCTCAAAGCCCGTATACATTATTTATTTATTATACAATCGGAATAAATACTCTGTATTTTCCGCCTGTGTTTTGACGTCTGATATTTGAACTAAGCGCATCTTTGCTGTAATAGTCGCTGACTTCGCCGCCTTTGCCGTCTGAAATGTAAACGTGTCCGTATATTGCAGAAGCGCCCGTACCGTATGAATCCCAAGAAACAACCGCGCCTGCCGGAAGATTAGACAAATCTTCCACGCTTTTAATTTCGCCCGTGACTTCTTTCCAATCACTGCTGTTTTCCAGAAAATCATCATAGTTGTTGCCGTTTTTACCCGGATAATAACCGAGAACATCGTTAATAGCTTCTGAAACGCCTCTTGCACAATGTCCCGTAGCCGATGCATTTCCATAGCGTTGTATACCGCTTGCGGCAAGCGCATCACCTGTTTTTTGATTAATCATGCCAAGGGCTGAGAATTGGTTTTCCTGTTCAATTTTTTGGGCTTCAAGTTCTTCTATTTTACTGTTGTACTCTGTAATTTGTCCTTCAATTTCTGATATCTCAGCTTGTATAGTACTTGTTTTTTCAGCCTTTTTGCTTTCAAGTTCGGCTTGCGCCGCTTCATATACTTCAAGAGCTTGCTTAATTTCCTTATTGCACCATTTTTTCATCCTTTCATCCAGCTTTGTTCTTAAAGCTTCATGTTCGCTTTTGGATTTTTGGTATTCCGCAAGTTCGCCCTTTCTTTTTTCGAGTGCGGCATTAACTTTATCAAGTTCAGTTTGTTTAGCTGTTATCTGTTCTTTTACGGCAGATATTTTGCTGTTAATTTCAGATTTCTTTGCTTGAAGGTCCGATTTATTTGAATCGGTAACTTCAATTGAATTTAAATTGCTTAAGGAACTGTTTAAAGCACTTAAGTTGTTTTTAAGGGATGACATTTCACCTTGAAGGTTGAACTTTTGGCTTTCAAAATCCGTGATATCGGCATTTGCTTGTGTTATATTTTCTTCATCAGCCTTAAGCGCCTCCTCGTTGTGGTCTTGTTGTTTTTTAATTATCTTGACAAAAGGATTTAAGCTCTCGTCACAAGCTTTGTCATATTGTTCTTTTGCGGCATCTACGCTTTCCTGAAGTGATTTAATTTCGCTGTCTTCGCCGCTGTTTACGGCATTTAACTCACCTTTTTTAGTCTCAAGTTCTTGAGTTTTTTCGTCTTTTTGTTTTTTTAATTCAGCTATTTGCTCGTCAATACTTACTTTGTTTTTATCGTCAGAAACCTTTGCAGCATTATTATTGCTTGTTACGCCTGCGGATGAAGCGATAGTGTTAACCCTTGATGCTGAAGTTTGAGCACTTGAGCTAACCCGAGGTGTATTTGAAGTTTTTGCACTGCTTTCATCGTTTGATGTTGATGAAGTTTTAGTTTCTTCATTTAATACATCTTCAAAGGCACCGTTAAAATATTTTTCTAAATCCGATGCGCTAAGATTATTAATGGAGCCGTTTATACCTGCGTATTTTTTAAGTTCTTCCGTTGTAACATATCCGTCATGATTTACGTCCAGCTTATCAAACAGCGTTCCTCGTCCGAGTCTGCCGGCTATCGTTCTTAATCCGTAGCTTGAATTTATTATTGAGTTAAACTCGGATAAATCAATTTTATTTTTCGTTTCATCTTTAGAGGAGGTTTCTTTTTCTTTCGCTTTGTTAACTTGTTCTTTTACCTCATCTTTTTTTTCTTCAATTTGCTCGTCTTTTTCTTCCTCAATCGGAGTCGAAGAAGCAATATCTTCTTCTTGAGGTACGGTTCCGCCTGAAGCTTGAACTCCGCCCGCCGCAGATGTTCCTTCATCTTGCTCGTCTTGCACCTGTTCTTCATCACCTAAGGGAGGGTTCTCTATTTCTTCGCCTGCCTCGGAGTATGTATCAGGTATAGGGGAAGAAAAATCGTCAAACTCGTTGCT
>CANQDZ010000009.1 GCA_947594025.1 Candidatus Gastranaerophilales bacterium | reverse complement strand
CTCTTGCGAGCGTTTTGTCAGGATGTAATCCTGTCGATAAGTAAAGTTAAAATAAAGGTAATAAAAAATCGGAACGACAGGATTTGAACCTGCGACCCCCACCACCCCAAGGTGATGCGCTACCAAGCTGCGCTACGTCCCGATTTAATTATTAAATTTTACTACTCAATTCTAACTCAAAAAATAAAAAATATAAAGTTTTTTTATTTTTGTAGACAAAGTTTTTACCATGCCTTATTATCTAAATAAAAAGGGGAATAGATGCGCAGTAAAATTATATATATATTTATAGGGTTATTATCTTTATGTCTTTTGACCGGTTGCCAAAAAAGCTATAACAACATTGAAAGCTTTTATAATCAGATGCAGCTTAAAAAGAACTCTTATAACCATATGAAATTCGCATTAGCCGTAGAACTCGGAAACATTAAAACCCAAAGTATTGTGAGCATTTCAGATAAAAATATAAAAATAGAAAGCTCTCTTGACGGCGGAAAAACCTATCCCACCGTTTCATTAAAAAATGCAGAAGGCACATATATGTATGTTCCGAGTGCAAAAACAGCCTACCGTACTTCTCAAAACGTTGACTCACAACTGGATGTATTGGAATGGGGCAATTATGATTTTTCACGTTTTTCGTTTGGGAAAAGAAGAACCTATAACGGCAAAAAGTGTCTTGAGGTTGCAAGCTATACAAAAGATAGCGAAATATATTATTGTGTGAGCGAAAAATATGGAATTCCCATTGTTTCTCGCATTTCAATGGGACAAAATTATAATATAGCTACAAGCGTCTCCAAAATTAAAACTTCAAGAATTCCTAAAAGAAAATTTAAGCTTCCCAAGAAAACAAAAATAATAGGTCAAAAATATTAACAAACTGTCTATTTATTATTTTATATATAAGCGGTAGTTTAACTATATGCAAGTTGAACTAAATGAAAAAAATTTTAATGAAAATGTGGAAAATGGATTAAAACTCGTTGAATTTTACGCTCCGTGGTGCGGTTTTTGCAAAAAGCAAAATTCCGTTTTTGATGAACTGCCCAATATGTGGGTTGGTAAAGTTAACGGAGACGAAAATCAAAACCTTGTAAAAAAATTTAATGTAACAGGTTATCCGAGTTTTGTGCTTTTTAAAAATGGCGAAATAAGACTGGAATTTTCAGGCTATCATGATAAAAACAGTCTTTTTATGAAACTTATAAATCACATAAGCTAAAAAGGAACAGGCTTCTGCCTGTTCCTTTTTGTATTTATGAGTTTTGTAACCTATTTCATTAACTCACCAACTGCTTTGTATACAGACATTCTTCTTGCTGCATCCTCTTCAGCTTTGGTGTATAGACTTTCAGCAGCTTCAGGGTTTGTTTTAAGCAATGATTTATATCTGCCTTCAGATCTGATGAAGTCTTGATAGCTTCCGCCGGTTGATTTAACATCCCAAGTGAACGGTTGTTCGTTTTGCGGGTTGTATCTGTATAACGGATAGTATCCTGCTTCAACTGCACGTTTTTGTTCGGTTTGAGTTTTGCTCATATCAATACCGTGTGCGATACATGGAGCATAAGCAAAGATGATTGAAGGTCCTTTATATGCTTCAGCTTCTTGAAATGCTTTTAGAGTTTGATTTCTATCCGCACCAAGTGCAACTGACGCAACGTATACATAACCGTATGACATGCTCATCAAGCCCATGTTTTTCTTGTATGTCGGTTTACCGCCTGTAGCGAATTTTGCAACCGCACCCGTTGGTGTTGATTTAGAAGCTTGACCACCCGTATTAGAATATACCTCGGTATCCAAAACAAGGATGTTAACATCTTTATTTTGAGCAAGTACATGGTCAATACCACCGTAACCGATATCGTTTGCCCAACCGTCACCACCGATAATCCAAACTGATTTATCAGTGAAATAATCTTGAAGTTCTGCAACTTTTGCTAAATCAGGACAACCGCAATCTTTATATTTTGCAATTGCCTCTTTAGCTTTATTTTGCGCTTCTGCTGCTTCTTCGGTTTTTGAATTATCAAAATGAGCAAGTGCGCCTTCGATTGCTTCTTTAAGATCTGCAGGAGTTTTTTCGTTTGATAAAACTTTTTCTGCGTATGATTTTAAAGTAGATCTGTTTGCATCAACTGCAAGTCTCATACCAAAACCAAATTCGGCGTTATCTTCAAATAATGAGTTAGCCCAAGCGGGACCTCTGCCTTCTTTTGTTTTTGTGTATGGAATTGTCGGGAATGTACCTGAGTAAATTGAAGAACAACCTGTTGCGTTTGCAACGATTGCATTTTCACCAAATAATTGTGAAACCAGTTTAACATAAGGTGTTTCACCACAGCCTGCACATGCACCTGAGAATTCGAATAAAGGTTTTCTAAGCATTGCGCCTTTGATTGTTTTTGCAGTATTTTTGCCCATTACATTATCAGGAAGTGCATCGAAGAATTTTTCATTTTCGACTTCGCCTTCTTTTGTTTCTTCTTCAATTGATGACCAGCTAAGTGCATGTTTTGAAGGATCCATTTTCATTGTAGGACATTGGTCAACGCAAACACCGCAACCCGTACAATCATTGCAGTATACTTGAACTTTGAATTTTTCATCAGCCAATGCAGGTTTTGCCGGAATTGTCTTGAATGATGTCGGTGCATTAGCTAAATCTTTTTCTTCAATTAATTTTGTTCTGATTGCAGCGTGCGGGCATGCTGAAGCGCAGATACCGCATTGAATACAATTTTCGCTAACCCATTTTGGAACACGAGGAGCAATACCGCGTTTTTCAAGACAAGCTGTACCTGTCGGAATAACACCGTCGTTGCTCATTGCAGAAACCGGTATGTCGTCGCCCTTTTGTCTCATGGAAGGTTCAATAATTTTCTTTGTAAATTCATCAGCATCGTCAGGTATCATTTTAACTTCGTCAGCTGATTTAACTCCTTCTAATGAAGAAGGAACTTTTACTTCTTCGCAAGCATTAACTGCTGCATCAATAAGAGCCAAGTTCATATTAACAACGTCATCGCCTTTTTTCTTGAATGTCTTAATTGTCATTTCTCTCATACCTTCAAGAGCTTGTTCAAAAGGAATAATTCCTGAAACTTTAAAGTATGCAACCATCATAACCGTGTTTGCACCTTTGCCGCGAAGACCGGGTTGTTCTTTAATAAGTTTTTCGGCGTCTACATTATAGAATTTAATCTTCTTATTAACAATTGTTTCCTGCATATCGCGAGTCAAGTGAGAAAATGCTTCATCTGCCGTATATGGTGAATTTAATAGGAACGTACCGCCTTCTTTAATACCTTTTAGAAGGTCATATCTGCCGATATAAGCATGTGCCGAGCATGAAACAAAATCAGGTGCCGTAATTAAATATGTGGATTTAATCGGCTTATCACCAAATCTTAAGTGAGAAACCGTAACACCAAATGATTTTTTAGAGTCATATGCAAAATATGCTTGAGCATCTTTATCCGTATATTGACCGATAATTTTAATTGAGTTTTTGTTAGCACCAACAGTACCGTCGGAGCCTAAGCCCCAGAACATACAGTTTGTAGTGCCTTCAGGTTCGGTTACTATATATTCTTCAATAGGTAATGACTTATGAGTTACGTCATCCTCAATACCAACCGTAAAGCCATGGAAACCATCTTTTTCTAAGTGTTTATATATTGCATAAACCATGGAAGGTGTAAATTCTTTAGATGATAAACCATAACGACCGCCGATAATTTTAATATTTTTGTTTTCAAGAGCCGCAACAACATCCAAGTATAACGGTTCACCGATTGAACCGGGTTCTTTTGTTCTATCAATAACCGCAACTCTTTTAACTGTTTGAGGCAATGCATTAACAAAGCGTTTAACATCAAATGGTCTGTATAATCTAACTTTAACCAAACCATATTTTTTACCTTTGTTTGCATTTAAGTATTCAATTGTTTCTTCAATAGTTTCACAAGATGAACCTATTGCAACAATAACGTCAGTAGCGTCAGGAGCACCTGCATAATCAAACGGATGATATTGACGACCCGTAACTTTTGCTACTTTATCCATATATTCTTGAACAATATCGGGAACAGCGTCGTAGTATTTGTTAACCGTTTCTCTGCCTTGGAAATATACGTCAGTGTTTTGAGCACCAACTTTACAAACGGGAGCTTCCGGTCTTAGAGCTCTGTTTCTGAATTCTTCAATGTATTGAGGTTCAACAAGGCTTGCAATATCTTCATAAGAAATTTCTTTAATCTTGTGAATTTCGTGAGATGTTCTAAAGCCGTCAAAGAATTGCAAAAATGGAACTTTTGCTTTGTATGTGGATAAATGAGCAACTAAAGCCATATCCATTTCTTCTTGAACTGAGTTTGCGGCAAGCATTGCGTAGCCTGTATTTCTGCAGCCCATAACGTCTGTATGGTCGCCAAAGATTGCAAGTGATTGAGCAGCAAGTGCACGAGCTGAAACATGAATTACATGCGGGAGCATTTCGCCTGCAACTTTATGCATAACGGGAATCATCAAAAGTAAACCTTGAGAAGCAGTATATGTTGAAGTTAAAGAGCCGGCGGCAAGTGAACCGTGAACTGCACCTGCGGCACCTGCTTCTGATTGCATTTCAGCAACACTTACTTCTTTACCCCATATATTTTTTCTTCCTTGTGATGCCCACTCATCAACCCATTCACCCATTGTTGAAGACGGAGTGATAGGATAAATAGCGGAAACTTCACTTAGAGCGTACGCAACATGGGCTGCTGCGTAGTTACCGTCTACAGTAATTGTTTTTCCTGACATAGTTATAAAATCCTCCTTGTAAATTAGTAATGTAGATAGTTAAAAAGATACTCTGAACATAACAAAAAAACAAGAACTTAGTGAAGTGATTTTTTTTCGCAACTTGAGTCGCGTTAAAATTTACAAACAAGACCCTGCCCTGTAAAACCCGTTCTGTCAGCTCTTTTTCATATTATTGTAAACAATTGTTAAGCAATATATAAAAAATATATCAATTTTTTTGGCGAAAAAAACTTTAAATAAGAGAGGATATATAAATATTACCAACTTACATTCCTGAAAAATAAATAATAAGATATAAGAGAGGAGATAACATGTCTAACATTGGTAGCCTAACAACAGCTCAATACCGTGAACTGTACGGCAGAAACTCAACACTCGGTACTAACAACCAAAAATCAATTTTAGAGGAAACAGACAGTATTTTAACAAAAAATTATACAACGGCTCAAAAAATTGAAAACAGCATAAGCGGTCGTGACATTAAAGATGATGGTAAAATTAGTGCAGCTTCAAAATTCTGCAACTTCTTTAAAGGCATAGGCAACTCAATTAAAAATGGTGTTAAGAGCTTGTTTACACCAAAAGGACTGTTAAAAACGTTAGCAATCGGTGCAGCATGCGCTTTAGGCGGTCCGGTTGTAGCTGGCGCACTTGCGGTATTCGGTATTGCAAAAGGTGCAATTACGGTTGGTAAAGGCGCAATTGCGGCATCTAAGGCAACAACTGATGCGGAAGCCGAGCAGGCTTGGCAGAATATGGGCTCAGGAACATTCCAAGTAGCAGTATCAGCAGTAGCTCTAAAAGCTGCAACAGGTGCAATTAAATCTCAAACAGGCGTTACAAAATTAAGCGGAAAAGCAATTAAAAATTCATTAAAACAAAGTAAAATAGGCTCAAAATTAGGCTCAATGAAAGAGAATTTTGTAAAAGCAAAAGATACGGCAGGTTCAACTTCAGAAGCAATTAGAGAAACGCTTAAACAAACTAAAACTGGAGAAAAATTAGGCTCAATTAAAGAAAGTTACGTAAAAGCAAAAGAAACAACAGGTTCAGCTTCAAAAGCAATTAAAGAGACAATTAAAGAAACTAAAGTTGGAAAAGAATTAAGCTCAATGAAGAGTAATTACTTAAAAGCAAAAGAAACAGCAGATTCAACTTCAGGAGCAATTAGAGAAACGCTTAAACAAACTAAAGTTGGAAAAGAATTAAGCTCAATCAAGAATAATTATACAGCAGCAAAAGAAACAGCAGGTTCAGCTTCAAAGGCAATTAGAGAAACAATTAAACAAACTAAAACCGGAGAAAAATTAGGCTCAATCAAGGATAATTATACAGCAGCAAAAGAGGCAGCAGGTTCAACTTCAAAGGCAATTAGAAACACAGTCAAAAGTACAATCAGAGATACAAAAACATACAAAACGTTATCAGATGTATACAAAAACAGCGGAGTAACAAAACTGGGATACGCAACAACAGCAGCCGCTCACTTGGTAGACGATGAAGAACAAGAAGTATATTAAAATTAAAAAAATATCAAACGAAGCATAAACAACAAAGAAATCCGCAGTTATTAACTGCGGATTTTATTTTGCTTTATTTTTTAAATTTATGATAAAATAAATGCGATGAATAAAGAAATTTTGTTAAAAGAAATAGACAAATTGAGGGAACCAAGAATATTGGTTGTCGGGGATTTTGCCCTTGATGAGATGATATATGGCGACACTCAAAGAATTTCAAGAGAGGCACCCGTACTTATTCTTTTACACAATAAAACAAAAATGCTTTTAGGCACGGCTTCAAACGCGGCAAATAACGTTTCAACAATAAATAAAGGAAAGGTTTTAGCGCTTGGTGTGTACGGAGATGATTACCACGGACCAATCCTCCTTGAAACATTAAAAAATGCCGGAATTGATACAAAATATATGATTCTTGATAAAACAAGAAAAACAACTACAAAAACAAGAATCTCGGGCGCCTGTTCAAATAGCGTTACTCAACAAATAGTCAGGATAGACAGGCAAACCTCAACTCCCGTTTCAAAAGAGATTGAAGATAAGGTTATTGAAAATTTAAAACAAGCAATACCCGCTGTTGACGGCGTTATACTATCCGATTATCATTTGGGGCTTTTAACGGACAGAGTTATTAAAGAGGCAATTAAAATTTCAAAAGAATATAATAAAATCATTGTTGCGGACGTTCAAAAAGATTTTGACAAATACAAAGGAGTGGATTCAATTACCCCAAATCAACCCGATAGTGAAAAATTTATCGGTTATTTTATAAAAGATGAAGAAACGCTCTCACGTGCAGGATATGAAATAATTGAAAAAGCCGATTTAAAATATCTGCTTTTAACGAGAGGGGGCGACGGTATGGTTATTTTCGAAAAAGAAAATAACTCGATTAAAATGACAAAAATACCTGCATTCAATAAAAAAGAGGTTTTTGATGTAACCGGCGCAGGCGATACCGTCGTTGCAACTTATGCTCTTGGCTTATGTGCGGGACTTAGCCCGAAAAATGCGGCGATTGTAGGCAACCTTGCAGCAAGTATAGTTATAAGGCAGTTTGGCTGTCACACAACAAATATAGAAGAACTTAAGGAAGAATTAAATAAAATCAAGGAGACAGAATGAACTTTTTAAGAAAATTAAGACCGTTTGACTATTTTGTAATTTTAATTGTATGTATATGCGCGATTGTTTTCATTATAACTACGGCTCACATAAGAACAACATCGGGCAAAAAAATTGAGACAACTTTTCCCGTTGATATAGAGGTATTCTTTAAAGGTATCACTCTGTCTTCAAATAATATCCCTCTTGAGGTTGGGGACAAAACATTTATTACAATAAGGAATGTACCTTATACAAAGCTGGAAATTAAAAAAGTATCATACGAAAGAAAGAAAATTTTTGTACCGAGCGGAGGAAGCTACAAACTTGTTGATGACCTTACATCACCTTTTCAATATGACGTATTGGTTGTGGTAAGAGATGATGCAAAAATTACGGATGACGGCGCAGTTGTGGGCGGAAACAAAATAAAAATAGGACTCCCCGTCACTCTTGAAGGCTTGGATTACAGATTTAACGGCATTGTGTCAAATATCACAAAATACGAAACACCTCAGGAAGACAATAAGACCGAATAATGTACAACAAAGATGAATAGCTACTTTTTTGAACTGATAAATAATTTTCTTTTTCAAAGCCAAAATTCAAAAGCAGGCAAATTCTGCTCTGACAGCATATTTTTTATAAATATAGACGCATTTATATTTATATTTATTGCTTTAACGCTTATATTTTCAACTTTTGCTTCAACGAATGCCCTTGGATTTTTGATGATGATAATTATTGCATTATCATTTATGAAACTTTTATTTAAAAACGGCTCTAAGGTTGAATTTACCAAAATGGATATATGGATTACCGTATATTATTTAATAGTGGTTGTGAGTCTTTGCGCTTCATCAGATTTTATGTTGAGTCTTCACGGCTTTTTAAAGATGCTTGTATATTGGCTTTTATATTATTCGCTTACGGGGTTTTTTAAAGGCAATAAAAATAAATTTTTGCCCCTTTTGGTTTTAATCTCTTTATTATGCTCGATAGAAAGCATAATAGGTATTATTCAAAATCATGCCGGCGTTCTTGCAATTTCAGGCTGGCAAGATACGTCAAAGCTTGATACAACAGAGGTTTTATCAAGATGTTACGGAACGCTTCAGCCTTATAATCCTAACCTTCTTGCGGGATACTTAATAGCCGCAATCCCCTCAACGCTTTCCTTATGCGCAATTTGCTATTACAAAGGGTATTTTAAAAGAGCTCTCACGTTTTGTGCTTTGTTGTTTTTATCAATCCTCGCCATATTTTATACAGGGTGCAGAGGCGCATATCTTGCTTTATTTGGGATGAGTATTTTATTATACATATCTCTTTACAAGTATACAAATGGTTTTTCGAACATCAAGAAAAGAGTCAAAACACTTATATTAGCGGTTGGTGCGTCTTTAATGTGCGTTATCGTTTTAATGCCGCCAATCTTTAAAAGAATACTTTCTATTTTTGCAATGAGGGGGGATTCTTCAACATCATTCAGAATGAATGTCTATGAGTCAAGCTTTAAGATGTTTTTAGATAATCCGTTTTTAGGAATAGGCGTCGGCAATCAAAACTTTAGAGAAGTTTACGGACTTTATATGATGACAGGTTTTGATGCGCTTGGCGCATACAGCGTTCCTCTTGAAATTGCCGTTGAAAGCGGAATATTTGCACTTATTGCCTTTGTTCTTTTTATGGTAAAAGCCGTACAAAAATGCTTGAATATTATAAAAAATACGACGTCTAAAGTTAGAATGATAATTGCATTTTCAATCCTTTTGATGATAACGGGGGTTATGCTCCACGGTGCATTTGATACAATATATTTCCGCCCTCAGGTACAGTTTATATTTTGGCTGAATATAGCGCTACTTAACAGTTTATTTATAAAGTAAGTTTGTGTTATACTCTCTTATAATCTTAAGGAGTTAAAATGCACATATTTATAATGATACTTTTAATAAGCTTGCTTATAATCGTTCACGAACTGGGTCATTTTATGGCAGCAAAAATATTTGGAATTAAGGTTATCAGATTTGGCATAGGCTTGCCCATAGGACCCACATTATATAAACATCAGTTCAAAGAAACGGAATTTATAATACATGCATTTCTGTTTGGCGGATATGTAGCATTTATTGATGATGAACCGGAGGGTGAATTTGAAGAAAATAATGACAAAATGCCTTCCGACTCTCATCTGAGATTTGATAATAAAAAACCATGGCAAAGGGCAATTGTTCTTGTTGCCGGAGTTACGATGAACTTCGTATTTGCGGTTTTACTTATAATATTTGCTGCAATCTGCTACCATAAATTACCTACCGGAAAATATGAAGTTTATATAGATAACATAATAAAAGAAAACAACCCCTCTAATATTGTAAATGCGGACATTAAAAAGGGCGATAGGGTTGTAAGAATAAATAATATTGATGTTGAATCGGTAAATCAATTTATTTTTGTAGTTCAAAACAGTAAATTTTATGACGGATATACGTCACAAGATATCAAAGATAAAAAGCTTGAAGAATTGAAGAAGCTAAATGGTATTAAAGGTGATGATTTTCTTAAAAAGGGGCAGGTTATAAAGCTTGCAAAATCAAGTCCCGAAAATCCCCTTGAGGTTAATTCAAATGTCGCAAAAGGCTGGGAAATATTTAAGCTTGACGAAATTAAGTTAAATGAAGATGAAATTGTCTTAAGAGACAAACTTAAAAATCAATCAAAATTTATCGTGCCGGACGATAATAAATATACCCTTGATACAATAGCTCTTGCAACGGCAGACACCTATAAACCGATAAGCATTACCCTTTTAAGAGAGGGTAAGGAAATCGTTATAAAGGATATTTACCCGAGTGAAGAAGGTAAATTGAATGTATTGCTTTCAACAAAAGACGTATATATGCCGACCGATAACTTTAAAAATGTATTTGTTAATTCATGGAAATATGCAATAGAAAATACAAAACTTATGATATTTGGCTTTAAGCAAATATTAACGGGCAAAATTGCGGCATCTGAAATGCACGGAATTGTTCTTATTGCAAAAGTCGGCGGAGATGTAATAAAAGAAAACGGTCTTCTTGACGGGTTACTCTTAACTGCAATTATAAGTATTAACCTTGCCATACTGAACTTACTTCCGATACCCGCACTGGATGGCGGTCAACTGTTATTTTTGATTATTGAAAAATTGACGGGAGAAAGATTTAATAAAAGAAAAATTGCAATAATAAATAACGTATTTTTTATTTTCCTTTTAATCCTTATGGGCTTAATATTGTTTAATGATATATATGCGCTTATTATACACAAATTTTAGCCTTAAATTTCTTGCAAAAAAGACTTAAAGGTGATAGCATGTGGAGAAAACAAAGAGATAAGAGCGAGAGGGGCTATGGCAGTTAAAAAACCTGAAAGTGCGAAAGAAAGAATTATTCTTGCACTTGACGTGGATGATATAAAAGAAGCTGAGAAAATTGTTGATGAACTAAAGGATTATGTCGGTTTTTTTAAGGTTGGACTTCAGCTTTATACTTCCTGCGGGCTTGAAGCCGTTAAAATGATTCAAGATAAGGGTGCAAGGGTATTTTTCGACGGAAAATTCCACGATATTCCAAATACTGTCGCAAGAGCCTGCGCAAACCTTGTAAAAAATGATGTGGATTTCTTTAATGTTCATTTAAAAGGCGGTTCAAAAATGCTTTCAACGACTGCCAAGTTGTGCCGTGAAACAGCAAAAAAATATAAAAAAGAAGAACCCACAATCCTTGGTGTCACGCTTCTTTCAAGTTTTGGGCAAAGAACGTTAAATCAAGAGCTCGGGGTCAATTTAACAATAGATAATTATGTAAAGCAGCTTTCAGAACTTGCAATTAATGCAAAACTAAACGGTGTTGTAGCTTCAGCTTCAGAAGTCAAAAGCATCAGAGAGCTATGCAAAGAAGATTTTATTATTGCATGTCCCGCAGTCCGTCCGACTTGGTCAATTGTTGATGATCAGGTAAGAGTTGTAACTCCGACAGATGCAATTAAAGCCGGAGTTGATTATATGATAATAGGACGTCCCGTGGTAAATGCGGAAAACAGAATTGATGCAATAAATATGATAATAAATGAAATTGAATGTGCACTAAAAAATGAAGATATGGTAACAATATAAGGATTAAGATATGACTAATATATTTGGCATTCCAAAAGAATTAAAATTAGGCGAAACAAGAGTGGCTCTAACTCCCGATGCGGTTAATATGCTTGCAAAAGAAGATTGCGAAGTATTGATTGAAACGCACGCAGGAGAGCTGAGCGGTTTTTCTGATGATGAATATAAAAAAGCGGGAGCCGTAATTATTGATACAAAAGAAGAATTATGGCAAAAAGCCGATTTTATTATTAAAGTTAAAGAACCTCAAGAAGAAGAATACAAGCTCTTTAGGCAGGAACAAGTTGTATTTTCATATTTTCATCTTGCTGTTGAAGAAAAACTTACGGATGAATTATTAAAAAACAAAATATGTGCAATTGCCTGCGAAGCGGTTAAGACAGAAGACGGAGAACTTCCTCTTTTAAGACCGATGTCGGAAGTTGCAGGCAGAATGAGCATTCAACTTGGTGCTTCCTATCTTGAACAGCACAATGGCGGTTTGGGCACGCTTTTAGGCGGAGTACCGGGTGTACAGCCGGCGAAGGTTGTCATTATAGGCGGAGGCGTTGTCGGAATAAATGCGGCAAAAACTGCAAGCGGATTGGGCGCAGATGTTTCAGTGCTTGATGTAAATTCAAAAAGACTTGCAGAAATTGACCTTCTTTTTGGAGGTAAAGTTAAAACTTATTATTCAAACACAACAACAATTATGGAGGAGTGCAAAAAAGCAGATTTACTTATCGGTGCGGTGCTTATACCAAATAAAAAGGCGCCGAAACTTGTAAGTGCGGATGTAATTAAATCAATGAAAAAAGGCTCTGTTGTAATTGATGTTGCAATTGATCAGGGCGGTATCATAGAAACGATAGATAAGGTGACAAGCTTTGAATATCCGATTTATGAAAAATACGGAGTTCTTCACTGTGCAATACCAAACATACCGTCCGCCGTCCCAAAAACTTCCTCACAAGCTTATGCTTATGCAATATTGCCTTACGTTAGAATGCTTGCTCAAAAAGGCATTGTTATGGCACTTAAAGAATGTGAGTCCTTAAGAAACGGCGTCACGACAATGAGAGGACATATAACCTGCGAAGATGTTGCACAAACATTAAATAGAGAACACACGGAAATTTCACTTTTGGTAGGTTTCAATGTTTAATAATATAAAAAATGCCAAAAGAGTGGTTTTTAAATTTGGAACCAATATACTCCGTGATTTATCAGGCGATATGGACTATAAAAGAGTTGAATCTTTTATAGAAAATCTGTCTGAACTTATAAAACAAGGCAAAGAAGTTATTATAGTAACATCTGGTGCTGTCGGAAT
Source organism: Candidatus Gastranaerophilales bacterium (assembly GCA_947594025.1). Taxonomy (GTDB): domain Bacteria; phylum Cyanobacteriota; class Vampirovibrionia; order Gastranaerophilales; family Gastranaerophilaceae; genus SIG30. Next base: position 31,854 of record CANQDZ010000009.1, on the reverse strand, counting down.
AGGTGCAAATAAACTCGGAATAGACCAAACAAAATACAGTTTATTTGAAAAACAAGCTTGTGCAAGCGTTGGTCAACCGTACGTTATGAGAATGTGGGAAAAAGGATTTCAAAGCTACAATATACAGGTTGCCCAAGTGTTGTTAACCGAAGATGATTTTGCTGTCAGAAGAAGATATTTAAGCTTGAGAAACACTTTGTTTAAACTTCTTGAGCACAACATCGTTCCTATTATTAACCAAAATGATGCCGTCTGTACATCAGAAATTGAACATGTATGTTTTTCCGATAACGACAAATTATCTGCCCTTGTGGCAAGCAAATTGGATGCCGATTTACTCGTAACAGTTTCAGATATTGACGGGCTTTTTGATAAAAACCCTAAAGAGTTTAAAGATGCAAAACTTATAAGAGAAGTTGACGAGATAACTCAAGACATAGAAAAACTTGCATCAGGTGCAACGCTTGGCGGCAGAGGCGGAATGATAACAAAGCTTCAAGGCGCTAAAGTTGTGACTAATTCAGGCGCTTACGCAATTATTATAAACGGGAAAAAAGAAAATATTATAAAAGACACGTTTAACGGCAAAAATAATGTTTATACAATTTTTGCCCCAACACAAAACCTCTCAAGCAAAAAGCGCTGGATAGCGTATGCAACAAACGTTATGGGGTCGCTTACAATAAATAAAGGCGCAAAAGATGCCCTTATAATAAGGCAGACAAGCTTGCTGCCCGTAGGTGTTGTAAAATGCGACGGCGATTTTGCGGCAAACGATGCAATCAGCATATTTGATGAAGATAATAATGAAATTGCACGCGGAATTTCTAATTATGATGCGCAGGACATCAAAAAAATTATGGGAATAAGGTCTGATAAAATAGAACAAATTCTCGGACAAAAAATCAGCGATGATATAATTTCAAAGGATAATTTGGTTTTACTATGAACATATCGGAAATTGCAAAAAGGGCACATCTTGCTTCAATTCAACTTGCAAGTTTAAATGATGAAATTAAAAATAATGCACTTATCTCTATAGCTAAAAACATCGAAAAGAATTTGGATAAAATCTTTGAAGCAAACAGAAAAGATATTCAAAATGCAGGGAATATAAATTCGTCGGTATTAAACCGCTTAAAATTGGATGAAAATAAAGCACGCGATATGGTTAAAGGAATTTATGATGTTGCGCAGCTTGAAAATCCCGTAAACAAAGTTCTTTGGAAAAAAGAGATAGACGAAAATCTCATTTTAACAAAAATTACCTGCCCCATAGGTGTAATTGGCGTCATATTTGAAGCAAGACCCGACGTAATTTCGCAAATTTCATCTCTTGCAATTAAGAGCTCAAATGCCGTAATTTTAAAAGGCGGTAAAGAATCAACCAACCTTAACACCTTGATTGCCGGTCTTATAAATGAGGCTCTTGATACAATAGAAGAATTTCCTAAAGGTGCGGTTAATTTGATACATTCGCATGAAGAAGTGAAAGAAATGCTCGAGATGGATAAATACATCAATCTCATTATCCCGAGAGGCTCTAATTCACTTGTAAAATATGTTCAGCAAAATACTAAAATTCCGGTTTTAGGTCACGCGTCAGGAATTTGCCACATATTTGTTGACGATAAGGCAGATTTAAATAAGGCAATAAATATTGTTACCGATTCAAAAACTCAGTATCCGGCTGCCTGCAATTCAATTGAAACTCTGCTTGTTCATAAAGATTTTAAATATAAAGACGAACTTATTGACGCTATTAAAAAAGAAGGAGTAGAAATTATAAAAAATCCTGACAGCTGGTCGTACGAATACGGAAATAAAACATTATCATATAAAGAGGTTAGCTCTGTTAATGAAGCTGTTTCTCACATAAATACATATTCATCGGGGCACACGGATGCTATTATCACTGAAGATAATAAAAACGCTGACATATTTTTAAACTCCATAGACAGTTCAAGTGTTTATCATAACGCATCCACCCGTTTTGCGGACGGTTTCAGATACGGTTTTGGAGCTGAAGTCGGTATTTCCACCAATAAAACACATGCAAGAGGTCCGGTTGGTGTTGAAGGACTCGTAATATACAAATATTTATTGCAAGGCAGCGGACAAGTTGTTCGAGATTATGTTAATGGAAATAAAACCTTTAAGTACAAACTTTTATAAGTTTGACAGCAATGGAACGGTAAATTATAATAATTCGCGGGAGATGTGATTTGGAAGAGCTTTACAGAAAATTAAAAGATTTTTTAGAAGAACGATATGAAGACTATCGCTACTCTTTTAAAAGATTTTTAAAAGATTTAAATAAAAAAATCAAGAAAATAAAAAAAGAAGAAGCAATTATTTTAATTCTTATTTTTGGCACTGCCCTTACTGCAATTATTCCGACCGTAAGACTTGTCTTAAAGGTTAAAACTCCTACGAGCGGCGTTTTTAAATGCTATTACAACGACGACGGCGTTCTGGTACAGGAAAATTCAGCAGATAAAAGATATAAAACTCCCCGTCCCGCACCTGACGGCGTGTGCGTTTTTAAAATGGCGGATAATTCAAAAATTCTGCAAATTACCCTTATTGGCGGAGGCGGAGGCGGAAGCGCTTCTCAAATTGCACAAAAACAAAGAAATATAGAATTTGAACCCGAACAAAGAGAAATTGACCTTCTTGCAGACGAACTGGAGCTTGAAAATCCGTTTGATACGGAATATGTATCAGACGAAGAATATACACAGCAATTTCTAAATAAAATAAGCCTTGCGGCTGCAGGCGGAGGGGGCGGCTCATCTCGCAATTCGAATGCAATCAGCGGAATGGGCGCAATCTGTGCCATAAAACAAGGAATGCTGCATGTCGGAGATAAAATTTCAAGATACAGCGGCGAAAACGGAATAAACGGACAAGACGGAACAAACGGAAAATTAAACTACACTTCAAAATTTAATGACCCGTTACGCCTTATTGCATACGGCGGAAAAGGAACGGCACATATCAAAAATGATGCGGAAAAAAATGGCAATTGCTCTGACGGTAATTATTCGGCAGGCTACTACAGAAATGAAAGCTCTCAAGGCGAACAAGCTATTAAAACAACAAATCAGGCGTTTTACAATAATTTCCTTGTAGCAAAAATTGTTGCTGAAAGCCAAAAAGAAAAAATTAAAGTTATAAAGGGGGCCTCAGGAGAAGCCGGAGAATCAATAGTATTTAATGCCAATAAACTTCAAAGCACACTTAGAATATGCAAGGAAAACAGCAGGGAAAAATGCCATGCATACGTTGGACGCGGAGGAAAAGGCGGTATTGTAAAGAGCAAAGATGCCTTTTTGTACGTTGATAATTTGAGCGGACAAAAAGGAAGCGACACAAAATTTTTAGATAAAGTCGCACACGGAGGAAAAGGCGGAAACGGAGAAGCAAAAAATACTTCCTATATAGGGGAAAATGAGCTTATTACAAACGGACAAGACGGAAAGGGCACAAACGGTTTAATTATAACTAATTCAGGAGGCAGCTGCAAACAAAATGAATGCAATGCTCCAAATGCGACAAGCCTCGGCTCATCAGGAGGAGGCGGAGGATTGTTGTATGAGTCTTCAATACCTTTTCAAAGTACACTTGTTGCAAGGGTTGTCGATGCACAAAACAGACAAATAGGAACTGCCGTTCAGTTTATTGAAACCAAAGAAGTAGATTCAACAAAAGATATAAGACATATGGGAAATGGCGGAAATGGCGCAAGCGGTGCCATAATAATAAGGTGGTAAAATGTTTGAAGAACTTACGGAAGTAAAGAAAAAGTGTCAAAACTGTACAAAATGCGAACTTTACAAAACAAGAAACAATATAGTTTTTGGCGATGGTGTTCCGAATAATAAAATAATGCTTATAGGAGAAGCTCCGGGTTTTAATGAAGATATGCAGGGGATACCCTTTGTCGGCAGAGCAGGAAAACTTTTGGACAAAATTCTTGAAAGTGTCGGCTTCACAAGAAAAGAAAATATCTATATATGCAATACCGTTAAATGCAGACCGCCGGAAAACAGAAATCCCGAACAAAAAGAAAAAGATGCCTGCAGAGAATATTTAGATAAACAAATTGAAATACTTAAGCCCAAAATAATTTTAATCTGCGGAGCGGTAGCCCTAAATTCAATGCTGGGTATGAACGGCGGAATTACAAAAGTACGGGGAAAATGGTTTGACGGACCTTACGGCTCAAAAATGATGCCCATATTTCACCCTTCATACTTGCTTCGAAATCCTTCCCACAAGGAAGGAAGCCCAAAATGGCTTATGTGGCAGGATATTAAAGAAATAAGACGTTATTTTGACACATTAAGCTGACTTCCTACCGGGTTTGGAAGATTTTGCGCGTATGCATTTTGAGCATTAAATTTGGTTATATATTGAAGAATTGCACCTCCTATCTCCTCGGTAGGATCAAAATAGGGCGAATTTGGTGCAAGTGTTTGTCTTATCAGCATTTTATTTAAAGGACCAAAAGCGTCAGGAACAAGTGTTTTTCTGTATATACCCGCAAGCATAACCTGAATGTTTGGAGAAGTTGTATCGTTAAATCTCGCAAGAGTAGGATATAATTCTTTTACGCCTTTGACATTGTTCTCCGCCATTTTGTCTACAACATGAAGTGCGTCAAGCACCTGAGGTTCAGTTCGTGCCCCTTTTAAGAACATATCAACTGCAGGAAGCGCGTGCTCTGCCTGTGCCATTATCTCGTTTGTTCTTCTTTCGTTAAATACGCAATAATTTCTTGAAGCATTTGGCATTTGCACATCCGTGCCGAGTTGTGAAACGTTATATTGAATAATCGGACATATTTTTTCCATTTCTTCTCCTTTTATGAGTATACGTAAGGCGGGCCGTTTTTAATTTCCGTCAGGATATTTTGAGCATATTGTTTAAGTTCTTCTTCTGATTTTCCTTCTTTTCTTTTTGACTCAAAAGTATCAAGCATGGGATTAATCGCGCTTTCTTTTTTAGCCTTGAAATTATTTATACCGACTTCCACAAGCCTTTGTTTTAAACCGAGTTCAGTTTTTGCATTTTCTTTATTTACCGTAACTGTTTTTACCGCATCAAATGCCTGCTTCATTATATAACCGACAGCGGTAATTGATGCAAAAGAAATAAATATATATTTTGCGAATTTATTTTCAGGATGAGTTGCCCAGTTATAAAGATGTCCTCTGTCTTCATCCAAATAACAATAGTATTGAATTTTTTTAGGAATACCGCCAAGTGCCGTCGGAGCATCGGCAAATATTTCTTTTTTACTCCTTTCAACACTTTGAATTACATTTTGGATTTCATCTTCAGCTACGTTCATTTTTCTCAAAACTTCCTTAATGTACTCGGGTTTTGCATTTATGCTTTGGAATAATTGCTCAAGAGCGGAAACGTTTTTGGTATCATTTTCAGACGCAATTTTTTCGATTGCATCAATAAGACCTTCCGTATAATCGTTTGCAAATTTGCTTGCTTCAGATACCGTATTTTTTAAATTTTTAAATGTACTTTTGCCAAGCAAAGCAAGAACTCCGACGGATAAAATTCCCATGCCCGCATAAAGCAAGTTTTTCTTTTTCTTGTTATTTTGGGTTAAATTTTTATTTTCAGGGGGTTCATTATTTGCTTGTTTATTTTGGATATCGCCTCCTTTAAAGCTAAAATGTGCTTTAAAGAAATTGTTTGCGTTTTTTTGCGAATTATTTTTTTCAAACGTATTTTTAAAATAATTTACGTTATCATTCAGCATATTGTTTATAACATTCAGTTTGCCTGAAAATTCTTGAGCTTCCACGCTGATTAATTGCTCCTGTAAATCCCTTTCAATATCCGCGTTTTGCTTTTTAATCCATATATCCTTAGCGCCGTCTACAAAGTTTTTTGCGGCAGCTGTTAAAATACTGAATAAGAATACGCAGCAAGCACCAAAAACATTACTGAAATTAGGGTCTCTTAGCATTCTGTACATTACAAATTGCGGTTCTTGTTTTATGTTCATATTCAATGCCAAATCAGGCAATTGTTCAAATGCTTTTGAGTTTGCTATTGCTTTTGAGCTTTTATTTATAACATAACTTATGGCATTTGCGCTTAGAAAAAAGGCTCCCGTTCCTATGGCAAGAGGAAGCAGCGCTTTTTTCATATCAAAAGAGTTTTTTGTTTCAGGATTTGCCGCAAAATCATCTTCACTCTTATTCGTCATAAGCAAATCGTTGGACACATCGTCAAAACTTATCTCCTGCGGGTTATCTTTTACGTGAGTATTCACCAAAACGCCTTCAAGAGTTTTATTTATAGGCTTATTTTTTATCGTGTTAATCTTAGATACGTTCACTTATTTCTTTCCTTTTTGTTGAAATATAAAACCGCTTTTCTTATTTTCTTGAGTTCTCTTGCTTTAAATTTTTCAAGTTCTTCATCAATTTCCAGATGTTCCTCGTCTTTTTCCCATATAAAAATTCTGAGCATTTTCTTTGTAAGTCTTTTTAGTTTATCGATTATATTCCTGTCAATAAAGTTTTTAAGTTCGCCAAATATTGCGGCAAGCTTTTCAGCCGTTGCCATAATGAGTCCTTTTATCTCTTTTGCAAACTCGGCAATTTTATTTGCCATGTTTGAAATGTTAGAAATTAAATTATTTAAAGGTGACAAAATACTGTTTGTAATTTTGGCGAAAACGTTTTGGACAGAAGAAGGGAGAACATTATATACACTGTTTAACATACTTTTTACGTTTGAAGTAAAGCTCATAATGCTTTTAAGCGCACCTGCCTGTGCCTCAATGGGGCTTGTTGAAAGCTTCACCTGTTCTTCATGTCTTGCTTCCCGACCCCTCATCATTTGTCCTTCAATATAGCATTTCATCCAAGACCATTCATTTTTGCTCTTGGCATTATCAGCACGAGATGCCCTTCCTCCGCCTGACATCATCCCGTTACAAATAGGGCAGGAACCCTGCGGCATGCCATGGGGACAAGTATTTTTATTTGTAGTTTGTACAGAATTTACAGTCACTCTTATTCCTTGTTTTTTTACCTAAAAATTCAGGCGGTAACCTCGGTTTTGCGCGAAGCACACAAATTTCTAAGTATTCCGACTATACGGCTGCGCACCAGTGAGGGAATTGCACCCTGCTTTCCTTATCGGTAAATAAAATTTTACCACGTATAAAAAACCTGTAAATATTTTTATTTGCACATTTTACATTCTTAAAATGCCGATTAAAAAGTATATTACAACTCCTGCAACAGCAAGAGCAGGACCAAAAGGAGGCATCATTAATGCTTCTTCCTTTCTGTTTTTAATATCTTTTAAAATAAGGAATATTGCAAATAACGCGGGGATAATAATGCAAATTATTAAAACCGTATACATTAAAAATTGAGTTAAATTGTTCCCGAATATACTGAATAAAATTCCTGCAATAACCGCAAATAATGCAGTAATAAGCCCCGTTATCATATCTTTGTTTTTATTTTTTACGGAATTTACAAAAATCATCGGGAACATTACAATTACATCAAAAATTATTGAAAGAACCGTAACTGCAATAAGACCTAAAGGTCCGACAATTGCCCCTATGCCCATTGCAATATAGGTATCGCCTTCTCCAAACAAGCGGGAATTAACAAACAAATACCCAATTCTTGCCAAAAGTTCAAACAAAATAAATGCAGTTATAATTCCTAAAAGTCCAAACCACCAATATTTAACCTGATAACTCAAAAGAGAAATTAAGTACATCACGGCTATAAAAGAGTAAACGTGCTTATTAAATACAACCGTTTCTTTGATGTCTGTGATACTCATTACTATTAAAAATGAAATAAAAATCCAAGAAAATAACGTCTGAAATGATAAGCCAAATATCAAATATGAAATCAGGAACATAACGCCCGTAAAACATTCCACTATCGGGTATTGAATTGATATTTTGCATTTACAAAAAGCACACTTGCCGCCAAGCATTATGTAAGATAAAAGCGGAATATTATGATACCACATAAGCTTATGATTGCATTTGGGGCACTTTGAGGGAGGAATTACAATGCTTTCTTCGCTGAATGCTCTAAGTGCTACAACATTTAGAAAACTTCCGACACATAGCCCTATAATTAAGCAATACAATCCGAGTAAAACAGTTTCAAACATTATATATTTACCCCCTTTGCCTTGATTTTATTAAGCAATAAGCCCAGAGCCTTTTTTAATTTTCTTGAAACACTCATGGGATTTATATTAAATTCCTTAGATATTTGTATTTGCGTGTAACCCTTAAAGAAACTGAGTTCAATTATCTTTCTTGATTCATCATCTAATTCTTCAAGCGCATCATTTACAATAATTGCATAATCTTTATTTGATATATATTCTTCGTATTGCCTAATTGCTTCTTTGTCGGGAAGATATTCTTCCGTTACATCCTTTTCGGATAATATCTGCTCGATTGAAATGGGAGTTACTCTCCTTTCAATATCCATTGTTTCAACAACTCTGTCTTCCGGTATTTTAAGCACGTTTGCTATTTCTTCGTTAGTCGGAGTTCTTCCGTATTTTACCGTTAAATCATCCACAATTTTTGAGATTCTGTATGAGAGCTCTTTTGTGTATCTTGACACTTTAACAAGGGACATCTTGTCTCTTAAATAATGTCTTATCTCGCCTACGATAACTGCCGTTGCGTATGTTTTAACACTCGCGCCTTTTTTTATGTCATAATTGTTGATTGCTTTTAAAATGCCGACAGAAGCCACTTGTATTAAATCTTCAATGGGGTCGGTTGCACGGCGGGCAAAAGACAATACGATATTTTTTGCAAGAGGCATAAGCGACAAATATATGAGACTGGAAATATTCTGTTTGACAGATTTATTAGAAGACGCTTGATATTCTTCTATCAATTCAACGATTTGTTCGTTATCTATTTGAATCGAGTCCGTTTGTGCCAACATAAAGTAAAACCTTACTTTTTATCTGCAAATTCACTGTCCAGCCGCAAAAATACAGGTTCTATTTCTTCTTTTGAAATTAATTTACCCTGTTTAATTGCGCAAGAAGCTATTTCATCTAATTTTACATTGTTATCTATCTTAAGTTGTTTTGCAACTCTATCTGAAATATTTGGACAATAAGGTTTAATTAAAACGGAAAGAGCCGCCATTGTATCTAATATTGCATAAAGCACCTTTCCGCATTCTTCAATCTTGCCTTCTTTAGCCAAAGTCCAAGGTGCGCGCTCTGCAATATATTTATTTGCGGCATCTGCAAGATTTATAATTTCAAGACCCGCAGAAGCTGCGTCATATTCATCAAAATATTTTTTAACACTTCTTACGGTACTTTTTACCTTATAGGTCAATTCGCTTTCTTCTATGTGTTGAGGCAAGATTTCACCGTCAAAATATTTAACAAGCATATTGAGTGTTCTGTTTAATAAGTTGCCAAAATTATTTGCTAAATCCGCATTAACCCTTTCTTTAAATTCTTCGTCGGAATAGTTTCCGTCCCTGCCGTTTAGGGCGGTTACCGCCATAAAGTATCTGAGCGCGTCAGGTTCTTTAAGTTCAAAGGAATCCATTACGGTTTTAGGCGAAATTACGTTACCTGTTGACTTAGACATTTTATCCTTATTTATCATAATCCAGCCGTGTGCATATATTGATTTTGGAAGTTCAACGCCCAGTGCCATAAGTATACCAATCCAGTATATTGAATGAAATTTAAGAATGTCTTTTCCAATCATATGAACATCAACAGGCCAATACTTTTTAAATAATTCACCGTGGCATCCGTCAACATCATAGCCAAGAGCCGTAATATAGTTTGATAAAGCATCAATCCATACGTAAATCACCTGTTCGAAATCAGATAAAACACTAATACCCCAGTTCACATTTGAAGTAGGTCTTGAAACAGAGATATCTTCAATGTTTTCAAGCTGATTTAAAACTTCGTTTGCCCTAAAGTAGGGTCTTATAAAATCAGGGTTTTCTTTGATATGCTTAATAATTGCATCTTTATATTTTGTAAGTTTAAAGAAATAGTTTTCTTCACTGACTTTATCCGGTTTTTTACCGTGAATAGGACAATTTCCGTTTTCATCCAAATCCTTTGGGTTTAAGAAGCATTCGCAGCCGCTGCAATACAGACCCGTATATGAATGTTTATAGATATCTCCTTTTTCTAAAAGTTTTTCAAATATCTTTTGAACGCATTTTTCATGATAATCATCCGTCGTTCTTATAAATTTGTCGTAGTTGATATCCAGAAGCGCCCAGGCATCTTTAAAACTTTGAGCATTTTTATCGCAAAGTTCTTTAGGGGTTGTTCCTAAATCTTTTGCTGTTTTTTGAATTTTAATGCCGTGTTCATCGGTACCCGTCAGCATATAAACATTATCAACTCTTTGTTTATAGTGTCTTACTATAATATCTGAAATAATCTTTTCGTATGCGTGTCCTATATGAGGTGCACCGTTTACGTAATCAATCGCCGTTGTTAAATAAAATCTTTCCATAAGACTATTATATGGCGAATAGCTCGTGCGGTCAATCAAGATAAATTATGAATTTTTTAAATCATCAGGATTAATAAATTCAGATTTCTTTCTTTCGACAAAGTTTGTGCAGCCGTTCCAAATAAGAACTTCCATCTCATTCCCTTTTTGATTTTTTTGAGCGGAGCAAACCCCTTTTAAAAGATCCATTGTGCCGTCGGGAGTAGATGTAAAATATTCGCAGTTTTGGCAAACTTTAAGCATAAATCCCTTGTCTTTTAAACGCATAATAATATCGTTTAGGGCATCGTGCATTCTGAGATACGAATCAGAGAAAAAGCTTTTTCTTCCGTATCTGAATACCACTTTTCTCATGCCGTCTTCTGAAACTAAATCAAGTTTGCAAGGCATATTTTTTGTTTCAGTTCCTACACAGGATTTAATTGTTGCGGAATTAATATTTTGTTCTTCAAGATTTTGTTTTGCGATACTTCTTTTAGTTAAGCTTCTTGCAATAAGCTTGTATTTTGCAATTGAAGCATATATCGGATACAAAGGAAGAACGGAAAGCTCTTTTAATTTTAGTCTTGAAGAAACAATTCCCAATATTACGTTGATGATTAAAAATACCCCCAAATGAATTGTATATTTAAGCTCAAGCATGTATCTGAAAGAAAAATAAAGAGCCAAAAAGTATGCACAGGTTGCAAAAACAGCATTTGGCTTTAAAATTGATAAGACAAGTTCAATAAAATACCACGGTTTTTTAAACAATAAAGGTGCATAGTATTTTAAAAGCATTATTTTTTCGGATAGTCTGGGGGATGACATATCGTAATTATCCGCTTCAATACCCGTTTGAATAAACGGGCAGTATATAGTTTTGATTTGATTGCTTGCAAGGAATAAGGTATATTTAAGTTCATCGTTTCTTGTTTCGAAACAAACCCTGCCTGTCTTTTCAAGAATATTTGAAGGTATAACGCAAGCGCCTCCGTCTATAATACTTACCAAAGAAAACATTGTTCTTGATAAATTTAAAGTATTATTTGTGTATTTAAGCTTTGAATATAAAATATCTCCCGCCAGATTTTCCATAAATGAGGCTCCGGATTTGACAATGCTCAATTTATCCGTCAAAATGACGCTTCCGTCAAAGTATTCATTTATTTTCTTTATAAAGTCTTTTGTAATGTATCTGTCTGAATCTAAGAATATAAAGCCGTCATAAGATATTTCTTTATTTGAAATAATCTTTTCCACAAAAATAGAAACCGCCCTGTCTTTAGAGAAAAATTCAGGGTTATCAACCTGATGTATGTAAACATTTTCTCCCGTCAAGGTTATTCTTTTATGATTATCGTCGCTTTGCGAATTTATAATATTTACATCAAAAAGCTCTTTTGGATAATCCTGAGAATTTAGTGAATGAACAATTTTGTTCGGGTTTTTATCTTTATCCTTTACCCAAACAATAATGCAAAATTTTTTGTTATCCTTATGAGCTTCCGCATCAGGCGCATTTTCTTGAAAAAATTTATGCGCGCTAAATGACTTAATATTCAATGTTAACAGGTATATTGAATAAATTAAAAGATATATAAATAATATGCTTACAAGTAAATTTAATAAAAACATATAACAATATTATGTAAAATAAAATAAAAAATCTAGCTTTTTTTAAAAAATTTTGCAATAATAAAAGAATAATTTACATGACATATTGGCAAAAGGAGAAAAAATGGTCGAATACTACTTTATGGACGGAAAATATGTACCTGCAGAAGAAGCGGTAATTCCAGTCAGAACACATGCATTTTTATATGGAACCTCAGTATTTGAAGGTATTAGGGCATATTTTAACAAAGAAGAAAATCAATTGTACGTTTTCAGAATGAAAGAACATTTTGAAAGATTAACGAACAGTGCAAAAATTATGTATATGGATCCTAAATATACGGTTGATGAATATATGCAAATCACAAAAGAAATGCTAAAGAAAAATGAGTATAAAACAGACACATATATTCGTCCCGAAGTATATAAGAGCGCATTAAAAATAGGTCCCGGCTTAATTGATAACCCTGATAGTATTTTAATTTTCAGTTTTGCGTTGGGTGATTACTGCAACACGGAAAAAGGGCTGAATGTTTGCTGCTCAAGCTGGGACAGAGTAGAAGATAATATGATACCCCCTCGTGCAAAAATTTCAGGCGCATATGCAAATACTGCATTAATCATAACAGAAGCTAAAAAGGCAGGCTTTGATGACGCAATTGTATTATCAAGAAACGGCCACGTTGCCGAAGGAAGTGCTATGAATATCTTCCTTCTTGAAGGCAACACTCTTGTTACAACTCCGACAACAAGTAATATCTTAGTTGGAGTTACAAGAAATACGGTTCTTGAAATTGCAAAAGATTTAGGTCTTGAAGTTCAGGCAAGAGAAATAAACAGAACTGAATTATACATAGCAGACGGTGCATTTTTCTGCGGAACCGGTGCACAAATTGCACCTATTACAAAAATAGACAGCAGAACTTACGGCAACGGCGTAATTCCTGAAAAACTTAAAGAATTACAAAGATATTACTTTGACATTGTCAGAGGTAAAGTAGAAAAATATAAAAAATGGTGCACACCTGTATATGATTAAATTTTTGGGTCAATGCGTTGAAAACCTTATAATTGCAGTTAAATATATGTTTTCAGGAACCGTCTCATTTTCTAATGTGATAGCTCAAGCTGCAAGTATAGGATATGATTCGCTGTCTATATCATTAACAATTGTATTTATTGCAGCGTCCGTTATAGCGCTTCAAGTATCAAATCAATTTCTTATGACAGGCGGAGAATCATATATAGGCGGTTTTTTGACGGTTGCGCTCGTTAGAGAAATTGCACCCGGTTTTGCTGCTCTTGCAATCGGCGCAAGAGCCGGCACTGCAATAACTGCTCAAATGGCAAATATGCAAGTAACATCTCAAGTTGACGCAATGAAGGTTGTAAAAGTAAACCCTGTCGGATATTACTTTGCACCAAGAATTATTGCGGCGATGTTTACATGTGTCTTTATCGTAATTCTTGCGGAATTTATAGGAATTTTGGGAGGCTCGCTTGTATCATATCTGTCAATAGGCTTGCACCCGAGCAGATATTTTAATTCCGTTTGGCTTATGCTTAATACAAAAGACATATACATAAGCCTTTTAAAAGGTGCCGTGTTTGGCGTTATAATTGCAGATGTGTGTTCTACCGTCGGTTACAATACGAAAGGCGGCGCTAAAAATGTTGGCGAAAGTACGACAAAATCAGCAATCCTTTGTACTTTATACCTGTTGATTGCAGATTTAATTATTGACTTTTTATTTTATGGTACGACAATGGGTTAGTGTATGGCAGATAAAACAAAAATTGCAGTCGTATTTGGAACAAGACCTGAGGCAATAAAAATGTCCCCTCTGGTTTTGGAATTAAAAAAATACAGCGAATTTGACGTTAAAACAATTGTAACCGCCCAGCACAGACAAATGCTTGACCAAGTGCTTGATTTATTTGAAATTAAGCCTGATTATGACCTGAATTTGATGAGGGAAAATCAAAATCTTTGGGAGCTTACATCAAGCATTTTACTTGGCACAAAAGAAGTTTTTGAAAAAGCCAAACCCGATATAGTGCTTGTGCACGGAGACACAACAACTGCCTTTGCAGCGTCTTTAAGCGCATTTTATGCAAAAATAAAAGTCGGACATGTTGAAGCGGGACTTAGAACTTTTGACAAATATTATCCCTATCCCGAGGAGATGAACAGAGTTTTTGCGGATTATATAACCGATTATTATTTTGCACCGACGGACAGAGCCGTTCAAAATCTGATAAATGAAAAATGCAAAAAAGAAAATATATACAAAACAGGAAACACCGTTATAGACGCACTTCTTTGGACTGTCAAAAATAAAGAGCAAAATTTAGACTTTTTAAATTTAGATAAAAATTTAAGAACAATTTTAATTACATCTCACAGACGCGAAAATTTTGGTAAACCTCTGGAGAATATATGCGACTCAATACTTGAGCTTGTTAAAAATAACAAAGATATTCAAGTTGTCTATCCGGTACATTTAAACCCGAACGTTAGAAGCACCGTAAATAAAAAACTAAAAGGGCAAGAAAGAATAATTCTTACGGAGCCGTTAGACTATGCTCCTTTTGCAAGTTTAATGAAAAAATCACATTTAATTTTGACCGATTCCGGAGGGGTGCAGGAAGAAGCACCTTCCTTGGGTATTCCTGTCCTTGTTTTGAGAGATGAAACGGAAAGACCCGAGGCTATTGAATTTGGCGGAGTAAAACTTGTTGGGACAAATAAAGAAAAAATTATTTCAACCGTACAAGAGCTGTTGGATAATGAAGAAACTTACACAAAAATGTCTGCTGCGGTAAACCCTTACGGTGACGGCACAGCATGTGCGCAAATTGCAAATATCCTTTTGGGTAAGTAACTGTCGGGACTTTGATTTTTATAAAAAGCTCATTAAAATAAGAAAATGAGCCAAAATTACTATGACATTTTAGAAATAAAATCAAACGCAACAAAGGAAGAAATTAAACTCGCCTATAAAAAACTCGCGAGAAAATTTCACCCGGATGTTAACAAAGCACCCGATGCGGAAAAAAGGTTTAAAGAAATAAATTCAGCTGCCGATATTTTGCTGGATGAAATAAAAAGACGACAATACGATATTTCAATGGGATTTAATAAGCGCTTTGAAGAACAAAAAGAAGAACCCAAAAAAGAAAACGGGAAAGATGAACCCGTACATCCAAATAAAACAAGAAAAACAATTCTGAAATTTGATTTTAAAAAATTTATAAATAACCTTATCAAGGAATATTACAGAAAAAAAGCTCAGGAGAAAATAAACGGTAAGGATATTTATATGGAGGTTAAAATCTCTCCTCAAGAGGCTGTTTTAGGATGTGAAAGAAAAATAAACATTATACGAACGGATAAATGTCCAAAATGCCATGGAAGAAGATTTGTAAACGAAACAATCTGTCCCGAGTGTTCAGGCGTGGGCGAAAAAATCATTCACAATAAAATTAGAGTTAAAATTCCTGAAAGAATTAAAAATAATACGAAAATTAAATTAAGGGGGGAGGGAAACAAAGGGCTGAATGGCGGTCTTGACGGCGATTTATATTTAACGATAAAAATTGCGGGGAGCGAAAACAATATAAAAGAAATTTTTATAACTCCGTCGGAAGCACTTTTTGGCACAACAATAGATATAAAGCCGGAGGATGGTTGCACAAAATTAACCATACCTCCAAACACTGTTTCGGGACAAATTTTCCAAGTTGCAGACAAGAATAATAAGGAAATAGCCGTTCAGGTTATTGTAAAAATTCCTAAAGAATTATCTGAAGAAGAGAAAAAATTGTATAAAAAACTTTCAGAATATGATATAAATAGAAACAGAGAGGAGTTATTTTGAAGGTTTTAATTAAAGAAATTTTTTCATCAATTCAAGGGGAAGGATTAAATGTCGGAGAAAAACAACTATTTATAAGATTTGCAGGGTGTAATTTAAACTGCAAATACTGCGATACCGACTTTAAAAGGGAAAATTCAAAAGAATACGGCAAAGACGAACTTTTAAACGAAATAAAGAAATATGACATTGAAACAATTTCTCTTACGGGGGGAGAACCGCTTTTAAACGAAGCGTTTTTGCTTGAATTTTTGCCCCAAATAAACAAAAAAATATATCTTGAAACAAACGGAACCTTATATAAAGAGCTTGATAAAATAAAAGACTACATTGACATTATCTCAATGGACATAAAACTTAAAAGCGCAACAGGACAAGAAAACAGATTTGAGGACAATTTAAAATTTATAAATATTTCACCTCAAAAAACATTTGTAAAAGTGGTTTTCGACTCCAACATAACACATGATGAAATAAACAGTGTAGTTAAAATCTCAAAAGATGTTCCGCTTATTCTGCAGCCCAAAATGCCTTTAGATAAAGCTTTGGACATCGAAAAAATATTTGATTTATTTTATGCGCAAAATAAAAACGCAAGGCTTATTCCTCAAACTCATAAATTCTTGAATATTCGTTAGTTCATTTTGTTATAACTGTCAAGGATTTTTTCTGCATATTTTTCTTTATTTAGTTTTTTGTAAACAAATGCGAGATTATAGTAAAAATTTTTGTCAGGTTCTATCTGAGCTGCTTTGATAAGTTCATTTTTTGCTTTTTTATAATCCTCCTGTTTTATATGGCAAAGAGCTAAATTATAATAAGAATACGCAAACTGACTATTATATTTAATTGATTTTTTAAAATTGTTGATTGCAAGAGTTATATCGTTATCTTTATACGCAAGAAGCCCCAGATTATAATATACTTTATATGATTTTGGGTTAATTTGGAGAGCGAGGTTTAATTCTTTATAAGCATTTTTTAAATCTTCTTTATCTTCATATATATTGGCTTTTACAATACATATTTCTTCAGTTAAGTATTTTCTTGGTATTTTATTTAAGATTTCAAGTGCTTCGTCCTTTTGAGAAACGTTATAAAGAGCAAAGGCATGTGTTTTTGCATCAAGAACATCTTTTTCCGTGTATATTTCTTCCCCAAAAGAAAATGGTGCAAGCAGCAATATTAAAAATAAAATTATAAGATATTTAAAATTCATAGTTCCTCAAATATTTCTATAACTACATACTATCATCTTTGTTATTTTTGACAAGAATGACCACGCTTATTTTTTTTTTGAGATATAATTATCTTACATAAGACAATAATCATGAACAAATATACAGACGATTTAGAACAATATACAACAAAAAGAATAAGACGACGTAAAACACAAAGTGCTGCCGAAAGCTTTCTAAAATCCTTTTGCGTGACTTTTGGAATCATGCTCGGGGTTGCAGTTATTTTGTATTTACCTGATTTTAAAAATGCAATCATAGACATTGCGCGTTTTATCACGGGCAAAAATACCGCACGTTTTGAGCTTCAGCTTCCCTTTTCGCCAAAAAGACAAAACATTTTGGTTCTTGGCGCCGATATTTCAGAAAATAAAAATGACAGGTTCAAAGGTGTCAGAAGTGACTCAATTTCAATTGTAAGCATTGCTCCTTATGCAAAAGATGTAAACATCATCTCAATTCCGAGAGACAGTAAGGTTTATATTTCAAATGAAAATAAACCCGATAAAATAAACCATGCTCTGTCAAGGGGCGGTATTGACTCTGCCGTAAGCACCATTGAGGAAACATTCGGTATAAGAATAAATCATTATATTGTATTTAGTACGGATGCCTTAATTACATTTATTGATGAAATAGGCGGGCTTCCCATATATGTTGAAAAAAATATGCACTATAATGATTCAAGCGCAAAACTGCATATAAACCTTAAAAAAGGAGATAATGTTCTTTCGGGAAAAGAGGTTGAAGGCTACGTTAGATTTAGAAAAGACGCACTGGGCGATATCGGACGTATTTCAAGACAACAACGGTTTTTCAGCGCTCTTGCGGACAAATTAAAACAGCCTGCCACACTTGTTGCTCTGCCTGATGCAATTAAAAAGTCTTCAGAATACATAAAAACAGATATGTCTATATATCAAATTATACAAACGGCAGCCATTTTGAAGACAATGGATACCAACAATATCCACTCCGTAACACTTCCGGGTTCACCTTCTTCTAAAGATGAGGTAAGCTATTGGATATTAGATCCGCAAAAAACGCAGCAGGTAATTGACAGACTTGTATACAGAGATAAAGCAAAACCCATAGACAGACCTCTAAGCGCAGGCATTTTATATACGAATGAGAAAAAAGATGATGCAAACAGTCTTCATCAAACGTTTGTAAATGCAGGATACGACACAAAAGTAATTGAAAGAAATACCCTTACAAGAAATCAAATTTCAATACATAACTTAGATATCCCGATTGAAACAATTGAAGAAATAAAAAAGCAACTGCCTGAACTTGGCGAGTTGCCTATTGTATATGATTTAATCGGATTTAACCGCGCAGGGAAGGATTTTTCCATAATCTTTGCTAAATAAATTTAGCCGTTTGTATCAAGAGAGTGTTTTTCGACTCCTTTTCTCATCTCCATACCGAGATTAAGAATTTGGATGTTTGTTTTTTCAATTTCTTTTAATATATCGCCGCTGAAAACATCATCATTTTTTTCAAGATATTCAAGAACAGGCTGCCAAAGTCCTTCAATTGCTTTGCCTACTTTCTTTCCAACATATTCCTTTCTTTCTTGAGGAATGATGTTTAAACCAAATGATCTTAATGTAATGTTTTCAGCCATGTTTTTCTCCTTATGTAATAGTTATCGTTGTTTGTTTTAAAAACTTTAGACTTTTATACCCTTTTGTAAACAAATATTAAGATGGGTTTTTAAAAATAGCAATTTTTTTAATTTTATATTCTTTATATATACATAAGATATATATAAGGATATTGAGAGAGATGGCAACGCAAGCAATAAATAATTATAATAAGTTCTTCACAGTTGAAGGAGCATTAAAAGAAACTCTTGATGCTTTTGATAACGCAAATTTAAGAACAACTTTTAAACAAGCCAGCGATCCTATATATCTTGCATTTAAATATGTAGACAAAAAACCGTTATCAACTTTAGCAAAAGAATTTGTTGCAGATAATGCAAATGAAATCTTCACATATATTTCTAAATTATTTTCTTAATTTATAGTAAATCAGATCGACGAGAAGATGTGCGTTTAAGTCTTTCACTTAAACGCCATTTTTCTATTTCGGCATGATTTCCGCTAAGCAAAACTTCAGGAACTTTCATGCCTCTATATTCTCTCGGTCTTGTATAATGAGGGTGCTCTAAAAGTCCGTCTATACCTTCAGAAAAGCTGTCAAATTCCGCAGAATCTTCTTTTCCTAAAACCCCCTTTATGTTTCTTGAAACAGAATCAATAACACAGAGTGCAGGAAGTTCACCCCCTGTTAAAACATAATCACCGATTGAAATTTCTCTTGGTTTTAAACCTATTCTTATTCTTTCATCAAAACCCTCATAATGTCCGCAAAGAAGTATTATCTGCTTCTTTTTGGATAACTCTACTGCCGTTTTTTGGGTAAATTTTTCGCCCTGAGGCGTCAGCATAATAAATTCAAAATCATCTTCTTTTTCAATACTTTCATAAGCATCAAAAATGGGCTGACATTGAAGCACCATGCCTGCAGTCCCACCAAAAGGAGGTGCATCTACTTTTTTATGTTTATCAAGCGTATAATCTCTCGGATTTACGGTATTTACTTCAATAAGCCCTTCATCTATTGCTCTTTTCATAATGGATTTCGAACAATAACCCTTTATAATATCTTCAAATAAAGTAATTACATCAAACCTCATTCTCAATAAGCCCTTCAATTACCTTAATTACCATAAGATTTTTATCAAAATCAACGACCGGAACAAGTTCTTTTACAAAAGGAACTAAAAATTCTCTTTGCATGTCTTCGTTAATAATACACAAAATATCATTTCCCCTGTTGCTTCCAACGCTTTTAACAACACCAATTAAATCGCCTTTATCATCCGCAACATTCATACCTATAAGGTCAGATACAAGATACTCGTCTTCTTCGAGTGAGTCTTCAATAAAGCTTCTTGAAACGTATATATTTTCGCCTTTAAATTCCATAAGTTCATTTATCGAATTTATTTGTTTAAATTTAATAAGGGCAAATTGCTTATGAAATCTAACATGTTCAACGTCGAGCTTGGTATCTTTCACCCAAACTTGAGCAAGAGAGCTTATTTCATCTTCATGTCCTTTTGTATATCCCACTTTGGCTTCGCCATTTAATCCTCTGAAATTAAGGATTTTGCCAACCGATAAAAGTTCCCTTTTGTTCATTTTATACATCCGGTTCTGATATGTAACCTTTTATGGCGCTTTGTGCCGCAACGTATGGAGAACATAGGTATATAAAGCCTTTTGTGTTGCCGAGTCTGCCCTGAAAGTTACGGTTTTGTGTTGAAAGACAAACTTCCCCGTCACCTAATATGCCGCCATGTACCCCGACGCAGGGTCCGCATCCTGCAGGCAAGAAGCTTGCACCTGCCTCAATAAACGTTTTAATCAGCCCTTCTTCTACGGCTTGAAGATAAATTTCTCTTGATGCGGGAACTATAAGAAGCCTTACATCAGGATGTTTTTGTTTGCCTTTAAGAATTTCTGCCGTAATTCTTAAATCTTCAATTCTTCCGTTTGTGCAGGTACCGACAAACACTTGATTTACTTTTACGTCATGTAAATCCTTTGCAAGTTTTGTATTATCTACCGTGTGGGGGCAAGAAACGGTAGGTTCAATATCTTGAGCATTTATTTCAATCACTCTTTCATAAATCGCATCTTCATCTGCTTTTATTTCGACAAATTTATCTTCCTTGCCATGCGCCTTGAGCCATGCTTTTGTTTTTTCGTCAGTTTCAAAAAGTCCGCATTTAGCGCCTGCTTCAACCGCCATATTGGCAAGAGTAAATCTTTCTGCCATAGACATGTTTTTAATTGTTGAACCCGTGAACTCAAGAGCTTTATATGTAGCGCCGTCTGCACCGATTGAACCTATAATATGAAGCATAAGGTCTTTTGAACATACGCCTTTTTTAAATTCGCCGTTAACTGTAATTTTATATGTTGAGGGAACCTTTAGCCAGGTTTTACCAAGCCCGAAGGCAACGGCAATATCAGTTGAGCCCATTCCCGTAGCAAAAGCACCGAGTGCGCCTGAGGTACAAGTGTGAGAATCCGCACCGACAAGAATTTCGCCGGGATTAACGTATTCCTCAATAAGTCTTTGGTGGCATACGCCTTCACCTATATCCGATAATATTGCGCCATATTCTTTGCAAAATTCTCTGATTTGAACATGCGTATTTGAAAGTTCTTTTCTTGGGCTCGGAGCGGCATGATCAATAAACAAGATTGTTCTTTTGGGATTTGCAAGTTTGTCTTTTCCAAGTTTTTTAAATTCTTGAATTGTTAAAGGACCTGTACCGTCCTGTGTAGCACATACATCAACTTTTGCAATTACAAGCTCACCTTCTTGAACGGCGTGACCTGCATGATTAGATATAATCTTTTGAACTATTGTTTGCGGCATATTCAAATTCCTCATTAAAGTATTATTAATGATTATACCGCAAATGAAATTATTTTGAAATTGGTTAAAGCCTAAAATATACTGCAAAATTAACAATTTAAGATAAAAAATTTTTATCATGGAATATGCATGTCATGTAAAGAGATAATAATTAAAATATTTTATGTCAAAAACAAATACGCCTCATAAACATAATATGAGTTAAAAATAAAAAAATAATCGGTCTAAAAAATTTTACAAAAGTAGTAGACAAAAAATGTAATTTAAGGGTTTTAAATATACAGAAAGTATGCTATAATATATCAGTAAAGTTAGGTTAAGAAGAAGATAGGAGGCTTAAATGTCAACTTTAGTGAAAGAAAGCACAAAAGTAAGAAAAGATGTTAAGTCCAGATTCGAGAATGAGTTTCAACACTATCTGAAAAAACAATGTTTGAAAACTACCTTCAACGGTCTTGAACTAGAGACTTTTAGTTGGTACAAAAAAATGCTAGGTTTAATGTAAACAACAAAATTCTTAAAACAAACCCCTCAAAGAAGGGGTTTTGTTATGCAATTATCACTTCCCCGCTAATTTAGTATTTTAATGCCCGTTACTTGTTATGTCGATATGTCTTGCCCGCGCTTATGCGCAGGGAAGAACGTATGCTTTGGGACTAAATTTTATAATGTTTATATGCACAAAACCGAAAGTCCGTAAACGATAATCGGAGCTTTCGGTTTTATGTCTGTTTTACTTAAGTATAAGAGGCAATTAAGCCTCATTTTTAAAGACTATTTCATCATTTTCCACATCAATAAGAATTGTATCTCCTTCTTTAAAATGACCCGTTAAAAGCTCTTTAGAAAGAGGATTTTCAACCATTTTAGATACAACTCTTTTTAAAGGTCTTGCACCATACACGGGATTAAATCCCGCAATTGCAAGTTTTTCTTTTGCATCTTCAGTAAT
Organism: Candidatus Gastranaerophilales bacterium; assembly: GCA_947594025.1. GTDB lineage: Bacteria > Cyanobacteriota > Vampirovibrionia > Gastranaerophilales > Gastranaerophilaceae > SIG30. Next base: position 9,171 of record CANQDZ010000009.1, on the reverse strand, counting down.
TTTTAGTGAAATTTTTCTTTCTTTTAAAAGAGTTTTCAGATATTGAACGGATATTTCAACAATCTTTTTAAGGTCAGCCATCTTTAGAGATTCAAAGAATACAATTTCATCAAGTCTGTTTAAAAATTCCGGTTTAAATTTTTCTCTTAATCTTTCATTTACTTGCTCTTTAGTATCTTCACTTATTTTACCGCCTGATTTTAAAGTATTTTCAAGAATTAAATCTGAACCTATGTTTGAAGTTAAGATAATTATCGTATTTTTAAAATCAACCGTTCTTCCTTTCGAATCAGTAAGTCTGCCGTCATCAAAAATTTGAAGCATAATGTTAAATACATCAGGATGCGCCTTTTCAATTTCATCAAAAAGTACAACGGAATATGGTTTTCTTCTCACTCTTTCCGTAAGCTGTCCGCCTTCGTCATATCCTATATATCCGGGGGGTGCGCCGATGAGTCTTGAAACGGAATGTTTTTCCATATATTCAGTCATATCAATTCTGATTAAGCTATCTTCATCCATAAACATGTATTCTGAAAGCGCCTTGGCAAGCTCGGTTTTACCGACACCTGTAGGACCTAAGAACAAAAAAGTCCCGATTGGTCTTTTTGGATTTTTTAATCCGCTTCTTGCCCTTCTTATGGCATCAGAAATAACGGTTACTGCTTCATCTTGACCGATAACCCTTTTATGCAGGATATCTTCCATTTTAAGGAGTTTTTGCGCTTCCGATTCAACGAGTTTTTGTACGGGAACCCCTGTCCACTTTGAAACAATTTCCGCAACATCATTTTCCGTAATTTCTTCTTTTAAAAGAGTCGGTTTTTCTTCTTTTGAAGAATTAGCTGCATTTTTTAATTGTTTTTCGAGCTCGGGAAGTTTACCGTATTTAAGTTTAGCCGCAAGTTCAAGATTGGCATCTCTTTCTGCACTTGCTATTTCATTTCTAACTTTTTCAATTTCTGATTTAATATCGGCTTCACCTTTAATAAGTCTTTTTTCGTTTTCCCATTGAGCCTTTAAAACATCTGCCTTTTTTGTTATTTCGCTTAAAGACTGATTTACCGTATTTATTTTCTCTGTGTTTTTTTGGTCATTTTCGGATTTTAGAGCCTCAAGTTCGATTTGGAGTTGAAGCCTTTGCCTTTCAAGCATATCAAGTTCTTCAGGCATTGAATCAATTTCAATTCTGACGGATGATGCAGCTTCATCAATCAAATCTATTGCTTTATCCGGTAAAAATCTGTCCGTTATGTATCTGTCTGATAATTTTGCAGCAGCAACAAGGGCAGAATCTTTAATTCTTACGCCATGGTGAACTTCATATTTATCTTTTAGACCTCTTAAAATAGATATTGTATCTTCAACGCTTGGCTCATCAACCAAAACCGGCTGAAAACGGCGTTCAAGTGCGGGGTCTTTTTCAATGTATTTTCTATATTCATTTACGGTTGTGGCACCAATTGTTCGAACTTGACCGCGTGCAAGCATAGGCTTAAGAAGATTTCCTGCATCGGTTGAACCCTCTGTGGCGCCTGCACCTACAACCGTGTGAAGCTCATCAATAAATAAAATTATAGAACCTTCTGATTTTTCTACTTCGTTCAGCACTTTTTTGAGACGTTCTTCAAATTCGCCTCTGTATTTTGCACCTGCAATTAAAGCACCCATATCCAGAGATACAAGCTGGGTATCTTTTAGGCTTTCGGGAACGTCCCCCCTTATAATTCTTTGAGCAAGACCCTCAACAATTGCAGTTTTACCTACACCCGGTTCACCTATTAAAACAGGATTGTTTTTTGTTCTTCTGTTTAATACTTGAATTATACGGCGGACTTCTTCATCCCTGCCTATAACGGGGTCGAGCTTACCGTTTCTTGCAAGTGCGGTAAGGTCTGTTGAAAATTTTTCCATTATATTGTATTCTTCGTCAGAATTTTTATTTTCCACTTTTTTATTGCCTCTTATTTTTTTCATTGCATTAAGGACATTATTTTTTGTAATTGAATATTTACTTAAAATTTTAGGCGAGATATTAAGCTCGCAAAACGCAAGTAAAATGTGCTCTATTGTAACATATTTATCTTTCAATTCCTTCATCATCTCAAGCGATTTTGAAAGAATATTATTTACATCATTTGAATAATAAAGCTGATTTGCGCCCTCAATCTTTGGAAGCTCGTCTATTCCTTGTTGAATATCCGATTCAAAGATTTTTGAATTTAAATTTAAAAATTTTCTTAAATTTAAACAAATATCATCACCGCTTTTTGCAAAGGACATCAAAATATGAACGCCTTCCACGCTTTGATTTCCGTTTTCGATTGCAATTCTTTGAGAGTTTGCAATAATTTCTTTGGTTTTTTCAGTCAGTTTTTCAAAATCAAACATATAACCCACCTCTTTTATCATTATATATAATAATTTATTTAAACCTTTCAAACTTAATTAAAAATTAAGGATTTATTTTTTATTTTTTGAGTAAAATATGAGTATGGAGACGAACTTAACAACACAGATAAAAACAACATTTAGGGCTCTTAAATACAGAAATTACAGACTGTTCTTTTTAGGTCAATTAATATCGCTTGTAGGTACCTGGATTGAGAATATCGCTTTAAGCTGGCTTGTTTATGACCTTACCGGCTCACCCCTTATGATGGGAACAATCGTCTTTATAACGTCATTGCCCACACTTTTTACGCCGTTTTCGGGAGTTATTATAGACAGATACGACAAATACAAAATGCTTAGAACCGTGCAGTTCTGTTTTATGGCTCAGTCTGCGACGATGAGTTATTTAACCCTTACGGGACAAATCCAAATTTGGCATATTGTAGTATTAGGGCTTATATTAAACTGTATTGTCGCAATTGATATGCCTTTAAGACAATCAATTGTTATAAGTCTTGTGGATGACCACAAAGATTTAAGCAATGCAATATCTCTAAATTCATCATGTTTTAATTTTGCACGTCTTTTAGGCCCTGCAATAGGAGGCTTTTTGATTGCATCTTTCGGAGTCGGAATATGCTTTTTAATTAATACTCTAAGTTTTATCCCCGTAATTATTGCAGTTATATTGATGGAAGATAAACCTGAAACTAAAAAAGATAAAAAAGAAGGTATATTTCTGGAATTAAGAAACGGTTTTTCATATATTGCACATAAAAAAGAACTTTATAATTTAATTATACTTCTTGCGTTCGTAAGCCTTCTTGGAATGTCATATCCTATTATGCTTCCCGTGCTTACAAAAGATATCTATCATTCTGATGCAAGACTTCTGGGATATTTTATGAGTTCCGCGGGAATGGGCGCCTTAATTGTTACATTGCTTTTAGCATCTAAGAAAACAATAAACAGACTGCCTGAGCTTTTGGTATCAGCGTCATTTGTTCTTGGGCTTTCATATTTAGCTATGGGATTAGCTAAAATTGAAATTTTATCCGCTATATTCATGCTATTCTTAGGCGGCTCCGTCGTGGGAAGTTTAATTATTACAAATACGTTAATTCAATACACTACGGCGGATGAGAAAAGAGGAAGGGTTATGAGCTTACATGCTCTTGCATTTGCAGGCACAATGCCGTTTTGCAACCTTTTTGGGGGCTCACTTGCCCAGCATATAGGAATTATGAATTCTTTTATTCTTTACGGCGTTTTAATCTGTTCCTTTACTTTACTTTTTAAAAAAAGAATTTTACATGCGGAATATAAAGAAGAATGTTAAGCGAGCTTTAAAATTGCGCTGTGTCTGTTTGTTGTACCGTTTTCATATCTGTATGAAAAGAAAAGATTATTATCGCAAACCGTACAATAAGGTGCAATTTCTATATTTTTTAATCCCGCATTTTCAAGCTGAATTCTGTTTATTTCCTTTAAATCAGGGTAGCACTTTCCTTCTTTATTTTCATCAATTTTTTTATTTATTGTCTTATATAATTTTTCGCCGACTTCAATATCAACTTCAAAACAGCATTTTGAAATACAAGGACCAATTAACGCAGCTGTATCATCCTCATGCGCCCCAAGCTCTTTCATTTTAAGAAAAGACTTTAATGCTATTTGAAGGGCGGTTCCTCTCCAGCCTGCATGAATTACGGCACCTATATTCCGCTTTTTGTCATACAAAATAACAGGGGTGCAATCAGCATAGTTAAGTGCAATTGCTATATCTTTATCCTTCAAAATGAGGGCATCGGTTTCAGGGTACTCGTCCTTATCAATGCGTGCAACATCTATGTTATCCGTGTGTCTTTGGTTTGGAGAAATAATTTTTTTAACTCTGAGATATCTCTTTAAATCATCCTTATTCTTTTCTACAACATCATTTAAGCCTTCGTCCTTTGTTTTTATAAAGCTTTCTTTTGTTGTAAATAAGGCATTTTCAAGAATATCGCATTTTAAGATACTTTTATTATTAATTTTTTCGAAATAGAACATTAAAAGTTTTCTTTCAAAAGATTTTTATAAAATTCTATTATTTTAAGGTACTTATCGCAGCTAATATTTTCGTTCGTGCTGTGCATTTTAGAACCTTCCTCGTCCGTCAAAATAACGGGTAAAAATCTAAACACGTTTTTAGATAACGCTTCATAAGTTTTGGAATCAGTACCTCCTAAAACCATTGCAGGTAAAACTTCAATATCTCCAAATTCTTTTTTAATTTGCTTTTCTAAAATTTTAAACATCTCGGAATTTTTACTTGAAATAACCTGAGGCAAGCCGTTAGACAAAATATCTATTTCATATTTAGCGCCCTTAATCGCTTTTTTTGCAACTTTATCAAGATGATTTTTAACGTATTCGATATTTTGACCCGGTAAAAGCCTTATATCTATCGTGATTTCAACATGTTCGGGAATAACATTTATTGTATCCGATGCCTTAAGCATAGTGATTGCAATTGTGTTTCTTGTCATCGCATCTGTTGATTTTTCCTTTGATAATCTTTTTAAAAGACACTTTGTAAATATGCTTTTAGTTTTAATTAAAAATTTTGTATACCAATCGTAATTGTTATAAGTTGCATCAAGATAGTCTGAAAGTGCAGGGGTTAAAAATTGCTTCATTTGATTTTTGTGAAGCTCTGTTATAAATCTTGCGAGGTTGATTGTAGAATAATTTTTAGCCGGTCTTGAAGCATGACCCCCTTCTTGTTCTATTTTAACGGTAGCTACAATTCTGCCTTTTTCGCATATTCCGATACCTGCTGACAGGTTGCCGTTTTTATCTTGCTCTATCTCTCCCCCTTCGTCCAATATCATTTCGAATTCGCCGTACTTTTCTTGTAAGTATTTAAGAATTTTTGAGGCACCTTCTTGTCCGCCCACTTCTTCATCGGGTCCAAAGGCAAAGCATAATGTTCTTTTTGGGGTGTATCCTTCTTCAATTAGGCTCTTTACCGCCTCTAACCACCCAAAAAGTGATGCCTTATCATCAAGAGAGCCTCTGCCCCAGATATATCCTTCTTCAACGGCGCCCGAAAAAGGCTCATATTGCCATTGATTTATTGTGTTTTTATCAATGTCAACAACATCATAATGTGCGGTAAATAATAAGGGTTTTAGGGCTTCATCCGCCCCCTTAAATGTTAAAAGAAGACCAAAGTTGTTTATCCTTTGAAATTCCAGTCTTTCAAACACAACAGGATATGATGTTTGAACATAATTTATAAATTCCTCAAATTTTGTATAATCGGTTAAGCTGTAATCCGTGTGGCTTACGGTTGGGAGTTGAACTCCGCCTGATAAATGTTTTATTGCTTCATTTTCTTTATAATTCATGGTATTTTCTCCTCAAGTTTATTTTACATTTAATTGAGTTTTTTTCAAATATTTGATATAAAACTTTATATGAAAAGGGTTTTAATTGTAGATGACTCAGTTAAATGGGTTGAATATCATCAAAATGCCGTAAAACTTCACGGAAATTTTGAAATAGACACTGCATATAGTGCAAAGACGGGGCTTTCAAATGTTGAGGTAAATATCGATAATCCGTATGACATCATCTTAACGGACATGCAAATGGAGTCCGATTTTCTTCCTCTTTATGCGGGCGAATGGTTTATCCGTCAAATTAAAACATTCAAGGAATATCGAAATACAAAAATCATAATAATTTCTGCAACCTCTGATATAAAATCGGTTGCGGAAAGAAATGATGTTTTGTATCTGCCTAAATACCTTTGCACCGATTTGGACAGATACAAAATCGTAAACTAATTTTTACCGTATGCAGGAATTACAACTATCCCTTGAAGCTCAATTTCATCGTCTTTAAACTCTAGCTTTTTAACTTTAATTTCTGCGGTATTATAATCATCAATTTTTATTTTTTTGTTGAACGGATTAATGTAGTTCATAATGCTTGAGATTGATTGAGTGTTAATAATTTTACTGTCTCCTAATTTTGTATCGGAGAACGTAAGTTCACCGTCAACTATTGAAAGCGCGGTATCTATTTTTAATTTTAAGTTCTTTGAGGTCACAAAATTAGAATATTGAACATCCGTTTCGATAATCATTCTTTTATTTTTAATACTTACGTTTGGATTTGATATTTTAAACAGGCTGACGCCCCCTATTTTCACATTGACTTTGCTTACTTTGTTTATTTTATCTTCAAGCATTTTTTTCATATCATCATTTGTGATTTTGCCTTCAAATTTCGCCACAAAGTTTTCGTTAAAATAAAATACATCATCTTTTATGTGTGCTTTGTTAAAGGGGCATAAAGACTCTGATTTAAAATCGGTCATATAAAGAGTGGGCGATGTAATACGCTTGCTTTTTGCGGTTATTCCTTTAAAAATACCGTCATTTAAGCTTTTTGCGCCGTAGGCATAAACTTCAACATCAAATTCTGAATTTAATTCTTTTTTTAGATTGTTTTGTATGACGGTTTCGTACGTCTTTGTCATTATCAAATTTGCACCCGTTGCGTTTGAAACAAATCTTGTAAAAGAGTTGCCCGTTCCGTAAGATTTATCCGCGCAGTATTCTGAAACCTCATTCGCCATAACGTTTATAGCAGATAAAGCAATTATTACAGCAGTTAAAAAAATCTTTTTCATAATAATGTTCCCTCGTTTAATTTATTTTACTACTAAAATATAATTGTAATAAAATAATATTATGAAAATCCAAGATGTAAACAGGGTGAACTTTGGGGGATTAAATAATCCGACGCTTTTAAAAACCTTAAAATATATAGGCGATAATAATGCCATGATTTCAAGCGGAGTTGCACTTGCAGCGGGCGGAATTATAAGACCTCTTGTAACTTTATCAGCTCCGTCCGCCCCAAAGGACAATAAGGAATATATTGCAACAAAATCAATTTCATCCGCCTTTGTAGGTTTTGGATTAACGGGGATGTTTTTTAATCCTATTTCAAAATCTCTTAAAAAAATAGGGGAAAATCCTCAAAATTATCTAAAAGAAGAAACCATAAAAAGATTGAAAGGGAATGCTAAAAATTTAAAGGACTCTCAAGCTTATTCTTTCCTTGAACAATCAATTAAAATGAGTTCTGAAGCCCTTGCCGTTATTCCAAAAGCAGTGCTTACATGCGCACTTATAACTCCCCTTGTTAAAGGACTTTTTGACAAAAAAAAGGAGAATGAGCATAATAATATGAGCTTTAAGGGCTTAAGCGACAAAGCGATATCCAAAGTTTTTGACAGCAAAACGGTGCAAAATTTTGCAATAAAAAATCAAAATTCAAATATCAATCAATTCCTTATGAATGCAAAAGACATTATTGCAACATTGTGTTTTATAGTTGCTGCAAAAACAAGCAAAACGATAGATGAAAAAGAAAAATCCCCTCTTATGATAAACAGTATGCTCTCAACAGGTTTAACAATCGGGCTCGGAGCCGGAGTTAAAAAGCTGATTGATAAGCCAATGGAGCGCTTTATAGATACTTTTAAAAAATCAAATCCCGATATTTCAAACATCAATAAATATGTAAACGGCATTAAGGTGCTTGAACCGATTGTGATTTTAAGCTCTGTTTATTATATCGCAACCCCTTTTATATCAACTTTTTTGACGGGCAAATTAACAAACAAGGGAAACGTCAGTGAAAATAAATAAAACGGATATTTCATATATTATAGTAATTATCACAATACTTGCCGTTTCAATTGTTATGAAAGATAATATCTTTGCAATAATAGCATCGTTGTTTGGGGCAATTTATACAATACTTCTGGGAAGAGGTAAGCCCGAAGGATATATTTTTGGCATTATAGGTACAACGTCAGGAATAATCCTGTCATACAGCATTTCACTTTGGGGAAATTGTCTAATTCATGCTTTATATTTTCTTCCTATGGAGGTTATAGGGCTTTTTGCTTGGAAGAAAAATTTTAGCAAAGAAAAGGACAGCGTTATAAAAACAAAATTAACAAAAAAAGAAAGCTTATATATTTCTTTAGCAAGTATTATTCTGTATTTAACGCTTTGTACATTGTTTACATATACAAAAGACGGACTTCCTTATATTGATGCACTTATAACCGTCTTGTCTTTAACAGGAATGTATTTAACCGTTAAAAGGTGCTATGAACAATGGATAATTTGGACAATGGTAAATATATTTTCAGTTGTTATGTGGTTTAAGGTTTATGCAATGCAAGTCGGAGTATTTTCAATTTTAACCGTAAGATTAGTTTATTTAGGACTTGGAATATATTTTCTCATTAAGTGGCGGGAAGAAATTAACAACCAAGTGCAAACAAAATAAAAACTGGCCTTTTGAGCCAGTTACCACATATTATAGAGGAATTAGAGAGAAAATTATACACTTTTGTTGTCAACACATTTTAGGTCTACATGATACATATTCCACATTTTTTTAAAATATAACAGTTTTTGATACTTAAGTTTACAATTCTTAATACTTGAAGATATTTATAAAATTTAAATAAAATAATACTTTAATTCTAAAGTGTGCAAGCACTTTCCCTAATTTAAAGAGCTGTTTAATTTTAGGATAGATTTTTCCGGTGTTATGGGCGAAAGCCCCCCTAAATTAATATCGAATGTTATCTATGATAAATCTATCAAGTATTAGGGGCTCAGCCCCCTATATTAATATCGAGAGTTATTTATGATAAATTTGTCAAGTGTTAGGGCGAAGCCCCCCTAAATCAAT
>CANQDZ010000008.1 GCA_947594025.1 Candidatus Gastranaerophilales bacterium | reverse complement strand
GATATTGCAGAAATCGATAAACAGGGATTTTTAAAAATTACTGGCAGAATTAAAAACATGATTGTTCTTTCAGGCGGTAAAAAAGTATTTCCCGAAGAACTCGAAGCTTTATTTGATAAAAGCCCTATGATACAAGAATCTTGTGTTGTTGGTGCAATCAAAAAAGGCGGGCAAAAGGAAGGTACCGAGTATGTTGCAACTGTTGTTGTCCCGAAAGCTGAAGTATACGAGCAGCAAGGTGATAACGCAGAAAATGCCGTCAGAACAGAAATTTCAAAAATTTCTCAAAAACTTGCGGTATTCAAAAGACCTACAAAAGTTGTAATTTCAAAAGAACTTCTTCCCAGAACTGCGACCAGCAAGATTAAAAGAAAAGAAGTTTTGGCAATGATTGACTAATATTACAAATACTTTACAAATGCGCAATTATTTTTTATTTCATGTTTTTTAAACAGTGAAAGGCGAAAAATGGAAGCGCAGAAGGTAAGTTTTTCAGGTAATAAGGTATACAGCAGCACTTCAAAGGTAAAATCTAAAGGTGGTGCCGTTTATCATACGGAAAAAACCGATAAAGCAAAGAATGCAAAAGTTGCAGCTGCGGCATTTGCAGGCGCCGTCTTGCCTATTATTGTCATAAATGCGCTTAAAAAAGGAAATATAGCTGATGTTGCCTCAGCATTTAAAAATAAATTACCCGTTAAAGAAACTCTTAAATCCGTTTCAAAATTATTTGAGGTTAAAAACCTGGGGGCAATTGTTGCAACCACAACAGGCAGTGTTTTAGCAGGTACCTTAACGGGTGCTAAAATGGTTAACACGAAAAAAGAAAAACAGGCTAAATACAAAGAAGGCATATTCGAATTTGCAAATTCCGTAATCCCCGCAGCACTTGTCGGTTTCAGCTTAAAAGGTTTAGAAAAAGCAGGAAAATCAAAATCTGCTCCGCTTAAGGCTGCAGCAATTCTATCTTCCATTTTGGCAGGCATGTATACCGCAAATAAAGTTTCCAATAAGGTAAATGAAAAAGTATTTAAGACTAAAGATAAAGAAAAAGCAAAACGTAAATTTAAAGCATCCGATATTATAGCTCAGGTTGATGATTTAGCAAGCGTTTTGGTTTTAGCAAAAGTTCCGTTTGCGTCTAAGCTTCACATAGATAAGTTACTTCCTCTTATGTACACAAAAATCGGCTACGAAGCCGGAACTGCACAAAAAGAACAAGCATAATTAATTTTCTTTATATTTGATTTTTTTCATTAGCTTATAGCTTTTTTTAGTTGGCACGCCGCCTGCTTTAAGCAGCATGCCTGCGCTTTCCGTATCTTTTAGCTGAAGCGCAAAATCCAGCGGGGAAGAACATCCTGCAGATTTTTTATTTACGTCTGCTCCAAATAAAATTAGATTTGAAACACATTTTGTGCATTTTCTGTATATCGAATATTTTAAAACACTCTCTCTCATAAATGTTGTGTCGGGGTCTGCTCCATGTTTGAGCAAAAGGTTCATAATATTATCATATTTAAGGTGGCTTGCAAAATATATAACGGGAATTCCCGTATATTTTTCATTCGGATCAGCACCCAGATTTAAAAGGGCTTCAACCTTGCTATCGTCACCCTCTATGACCGCCCGAACAAACGAATTCGCATTTTTTAGGAATTCAGCACTTTGTATTTTGCCGCTCAAATATGTGTTATCTTCCTTGCCATAAGAAAAAGCGGATGTAATTATAAAAATTAAAATAAAAGCAACGATTTTTTTCATACTATAAGTATAACAAAAATTTTTTTATCGAGATGTTTTACGGGCGGTATGAATATTTCTCCGTTAAGCATTTTTAACAATTTAAATCTTACAGAATTTTAAAACCTGTCCGAACAGGCTGAAGGGTTTTTGATGATACTATAGACGAGGAATTATCCGTTGACGCGAAAAAATTAAAAGTTAAAAAAAGAACTTTTGCAATTTTTGCATGGTAATTACGGCAAAAATAGCTCAATTACATAAAAAAATTATAACAAATTTAAAAGGTATGCTTACAATAAAAAGTAAAAGTAAAGGTAATTTCTCTCACAATGACAAACAATGGCTTTAAGGGGCTTTTAAAGTTCAAACGTTTGATTTTTTAACTTTCTTTGTTTGTATCTTTTGGCACCCTAAGCAAGAAGAATAAAGGTACAAGAGAAAAAGCAAGAAGTCCGAACACTCTAAATGCATCAATAAAGCCGAATAATGTAGATTGTTTTATTAACGCACCGTATTGAGAATATTGTGCCATATACTCCGCAACGGATTCTGTCGCATATTGCATTAATGCGCCTTTTGTTGCTGCAACTCTTGCAACAAATTCCGGATTTAAGTCGGTCAGATTTTTTACCAGCATAAATTGATGCATTTGAGAAAATCTTGAAATCATAGTTGTTACAATTGATGTACCAATTGCACCGCCTACGTTTTTGACAAGGTTTTGAAGTCCTGAAGCATTTGTCATCTGCTCATTTTTCAGCGTGATAACCGATAATGTGATGATTGGAATCATTGCAAGTGCCATGCCAAGCCCATATATGTAATTTGGAATTGCAACATTTATTGTCGCAATATCCAAGTTTAAGAAGCCAAAACTTAAGCCCGCAATTCCCATTAATATGACGCCTATTGCACAAAGAATTCTGTTATCGACTTTATTTGAAAAAATTGCGTATAAAATTGTTGCGGTCATCGCGCCGAAGCCTCTCGGCATAACCGTTAAACCGCTAAGAAATGCATCATATCCGAGCATCATCTGCAAGAATTGAGGTAATATTGCAAGCGAACCAAGCAAAATTGCCTGCATAATAACCTGAACAAATGTGCCTATAAGGTAATTTCTGTCTTTAAATACCGACAAATCAATAAGCGGTTTTTTTGAGTTTAACTGTATGGTGACAAACATAATCAAGGAGATTACGGAAATAATTGATACTCTTACGACCCATGCCGCATGGAACCAATCGGCGTTATTTCCTTTATCAAGAACCACTTGCAAAGTTGCAAGCCAAACGGTTAAGAAGAAAAATCCCCATCCGTCAATCGAAACACCTGATTGTTTCCTTGCATAAGGAGGATCTTCAAGCAAATATCTTGCAAGGAAAAATGCAAAAATACCGATAGGAAGATTTATAAAAAATATCCAGTGCCAAGACATGTTTGTCGTTATGTACCCGCCGACAACAGGCCCTATAATCGGCGCGGTCACAACAACCATACCAAAAGCTGCCATTGCAACTCCGCGTTGTTCTTTAGGGAACGCTTCAAGCATAATTGCTTGTGAGATAGGAAGCAAGCTTCCGCCGCCAAAACCCTGCGCAATTCTTGCTAAAACCATAGCGCCTAAGGAGGTTGAAATTCCGCATGCAAACGATGCGCCGATAAAAACCAAAAGACTTATGCAGAAAAAGTTTTTTCTGCCAAGAAGTTTTGAAAACCAGCCGACAGTAGGAATTGTAATACCTGAAGCTACAAGATAGCTTGTCAAAATCCAGGTTGATTCTTCACGGCTTACGGAGAATGTGCCTGCCATATAAGGAAGCGCTACGTTTGCAATTGTCTCATCCAATACAAACATAAATGCTGCAAAAATGGTAGGCAAGGCAAGTAACCACGGGTTTTTACCCTTGGTCCAATCTTCCTCATTTGTTTCTTTAATTTGTTGCGCTTGGGCTTCAGACATTTTAATTATTTAACCCTCACCTTTGGTACTACTGACATTCCTGAAACGATATTATATTTTTCAGGGTCAATTTCTTCATCAAATACGATTTTTACAGGTATTCTTTGCACAATTTTTACAAATGAACCTACAGCGTTTTCAGGCGGGAATAAGCTTGATTTTGCGCCTGATGCTCTTTGTATTGAGTCAATTTTGCCTTTAAATACTTTATTTGGATAGGCATCTACTTTAATTTTTACTTCTTGTCCGGGTTTCATTTTACCGACTTGACTTTCTTTGTAGTTTGCAACAATCCAAACTTTGTCGGGTGTTACCGTAAATAAAGGCTGTCCGACGGACACAAATGCGCCTTTTTCCACGTTTTTGTTTGTTACTCTGCCTGTTCTCGGAACAATAACATTTGTATATTCTAAGTATAATTTTGCCTGGTCTCTTGCTGCTTTAAGGGATTTAATGTTTGCATCCGCAACATTGCTGTTGTTATTGGTTATAATTTGTTCTTCAGCATGTTTATATTTTGCCTGAACGCCGTCATATTTTGTTTGCGCATTATCAAGTGCTTGTTTTGAAACCGCACCTGATTCATATAATTTTTTATATCTTTCAAGGTCAAGTGCTGCAAGATTAATCTCTGATTGAGCAGCTTTTAAATTTGCCTGTGCAACTTTTTGGTCAACAAGTGCTTTTTGGTACATTGCATCTGCTTGCTCAAAGCGAACTTTATAGTCGGCATCATCAATTTTAACAACCAAATCGCCTTCTTTGACCTGTTGATTATCATCTATGTAAACTTCAACAACCTCGCCTGAAACTTTAGGTGCTATTTTCACCATATGTGTTTCAATATACGCATCATCGGTTGATTGATAATGACTTGCATCCCAATATAAATATATTGCAAGAGTTCCAAGCAAAATACATAAAGGTATCAAAATAAGTCTTTTTTGCACTTTTTTCTTTGCGTTTTCCTGTTCTTTTTCAATTTTTTCCTTGTCTTCCATACGGTCTCCTATATATTCGTTTCAATATTTTCCTTTAAAAAACTTCTTATGCTCATAAGCGATTGTTTAACTTTGGTTTGTTCTTCGTGCATTACCTGCTTATCAAACAGTTTTGCAATATATTTTGTTTTTTCGCTTATTTCTTTTACGCATTTATGTCCCTCATCGGTTATTCTTAATTTTTTAACCAGTCTTTTACCTTTTATGTCTATAAATCTTTTTACAAGTCCTTTTTCCTCGAGGGAATTTACGATTTTACCCGTATTTGCTCTATCTTTTAACAATATCTTGGCTAAATCTCTTTGGCAAATATCGGGTGCCTGAATTAAAATATCAAGTACTGCAAAATTATCAGGCGAAATTTTTATATCAAGCTTTTCAAATACTTGATTAATCAAATATTTGAAGTATTTGCTTGTAAGTTCAATTTGATAAAATAAACTTTCTGTATATCTTTCCGGTACTTTCATATCTTCTATTTATGTTGCTGTAAAAACATGTTGCATTTGCAACACTTATATGCTAGCATGTTATTATTCTAAATGCAAGTACAAAGATTTTTGAAGGAAAAGAAAGATTATGAATACAAAAAAGCTGGTAGCATTAACTATTTTGTTTGGAATATTTTCGACTTTTGTTCTTCCAATGGAAGCCTTTGCTATTAAAAATACTAAAAAACATGAGGAAACAAAAGCTGATTATATAAATCTGGCATGGTGGCAAGAATATAACGATGAATATTTATCAGGTTATATCGTTAAAGCACTTGAAAATAACAATGACTTGAAAATTGCGGCACAAAAAGTTGAACAGGCAAGACAAGCTTCAAATATTCAATTAGGGGATGAACTTCCGACACTGTCAGTCGGCGCGTCGCCCATACTTGCAAAAATACCAAGGGAAACAAAATCCACGGGATTTTTTTCAGTTCCTTTTATTGCAACTTATGAGCTTGATTTATTTTTGAAAAACAGAGATAAAACAAGAAGCTTGAAAAAGGCATACGAAGCTAAACAATATCAGGAAAAAGCGGTCTATATTGCAGTTGCTGGTGCGGTAGGTACTGCTTATTATAATATAGTAAAACTCGATAAACTGATAGAAATTCAAGACAAGATTATTAAAGACAGAAAAACAATCTATGATTTAATGAAGAAACGAAATGAAGCAGGCATTACATCAACTGCGGATTTAACAAGAGCGGAAAAAGCATACGTACTTTCAACAACAGACTTAATTGAACTTAAAAAAGCAAGAGAGATAATGCTAAATACCTTGTGCGTATTAATCGGTGAAAGCCCAAATAACTCAAACGAAATCAAAAGAATTTCCTACGATGAGCTTTCAGGCGAAAAACAAATCCCTCAAACTATTTCTTCAGAAGTTATAGTTTCAAGACCTGACTATCTTGCTGCCCAAAAAATGGTTGAAAAGGCAAAAATGGATGTAAGGGTTGCCAAAAAAGAATTTTTACCGACAATTGATATCGGAGGTTTAATTACATTTACCGCCGCATCTATTGCAGGGCTTGGCTCAATGGGCTGGGAAACAGCTCTTGCAGGTGTCGGCGCAAACGGACTTTTACCTATATTTACTGGCGGTAAAAGAATTGCAAATTTAAAATTACAAAAAAGTGTTTACGAAGAAATTCTTCAAAACTACTATAAAACAAATTTAACATCTATCCAAGAAGTAAACGACTCATTGAGCACTTTAAAGCTTGATAATGAAAAATATCAAAAGAACGTGCAAATATACGATATGGAAAAGAAAGATTTCAGATACAGCGAACTTCAATATGAGGAAGGCGTTATGTCATATCTTGATTTGACGCAAAGAAAAGAAACCTTGCTTGATATTGAAAAACTCGTTGTCTCAAGCAAAATTGATAACTATGTTGACCAAATCGGATTATATAAAGCAACGGCGGGTGCTGAGCTTTTATAATATAAAAATAAAAAGTTAAAATAAAACCCTCTCTTATAAAATAAAGAGAGGGTTTTTTAATGAGGGTTTCGCTAATTCCTAGTTGTCATAATATTTTATAATTTGTTTATTTATGTTTCCTTTTGTTCTTTCTATTGTTTTAATTTTGTTCTTAATCATTCTGATTTGTGATTTCAGCGCTTTGCATTCTTCTTTTGAAACGTTGTATCTTCCGAGAGCTTCATTATATTTTTGGGTATATTGAGCAAGCTCATCTCTTATTTCAACCTGAGCGGAATCTAAATTTTGAATAGCTGACTCAAAATTTTCTTTTTGAATTTGTCCGAGCTGTTTGGATGTTTTTTCCACGTTTGTTCTAATGTTTTCTTTTGTTTGGTCTTTAACGGGAGAAAGATTTATTTTTTGTATATCTGCAGCGTCTTGCGAATATGAATCAAATATGGTGCCTCCAAGTGAAATGTTCGTTCCCATAAATAGTATTAAGCTTAAAGCCAATAAATTCTTTTTCATCTATTCTTCCTCCAATAGTTTTATTTCTTATTTTTATTTATGGGGGACTTTTTGTCAATAATTCGTTTGCTGTATTTTAAAAAGATAAAATGCTAATCATGAAACATTAAAGAATAAAAAAATCGCTCTTGGATTTTCCAAGAGCGATTTTTATTTTTGACAGTAATTACTATTGAGGGATAACTACATCTTCTAATAAGTATAGAAGAACTTTGTCACCTTCATGTCCTACATAGTTAAGACCTTTAGTAATTAAACCTGCTGCTAAGCCAACGCCTGCGCCAACAGGAATACCAATGCCAAGACCTTCATTTAAGTATTTATGGTCTTCGCTTGGAACACCAATTGCTGTACCAACGCCGCCACCAACAACTGCACCGCCAAGAGTGTAAGCTGTAAGTTTACCGGTTGTTTCCCATGGTCCTTCTTTTAAGTAGTTATCTTTTGTGAACGGAATTGCATTCATTGCAACTTCAGTACCGCAAGGTAGAACTGCTTTATTAAATAAAACGCTTACTCTTGCATTTTTGTTGAACCATTTTGTAGGAATAATTTCCGTAACTTGACCGTATACTTTTGTACCTGCAGGGATTGCTAAAGTACCTTCTTTAGTGTATACATCTTTGTCAAATTTGAAAGCAACAATGTCGCCTTCGTTTGCATTTTTAGATTTAAATAACTCGTCAAATTCAACTTCAAGTAAGTTACCTTTTTTAATAATTTTTTGACCGTCAGCGATTATAACTTCATTTGTTTCAGCTTTTTTAGAAACATTTAAGTGTTCTACACCTGAAGCTTTGTATTGGTCTTTAACCAGGTTTAAAGCATTTTTAAGTCTGTATAATAATACAGCTGCTTCTGCTCTTGTGATTTCTCTGTTTGGTTCTAATTGAGCCGCATCAGGATAGTTTACATATAAACCAAGAGTTACGGCTTTTGCATATTGAGCTACGTCCCAAGCAGGGATTTCAGCTTTGTCCGTAAATTGGTTTAATATGTTTGCGCTTGGAGTAGCATCTTTTGTAATGTGGCTCATTACAGATGTAACTTCAGCCTTTGTCATGGTTTTTTCGGGTAAAAATTTGCCGTTCGGGTAACCATAAACTAAACCTAATTGTTGTGATTTAAGAATATCTTCATATCCTTTTGTGTCAGCAGCTACATCGCTGAACGGATTTTTAACCGTAACAGCTGTTTCGTCATGTCCTAAAACTTTTAGCAAGCTGCTTACGAAACATACTCTCGCAACCGGAGCTTCAGGATTGAACGCACCGTCTTTTGCAGCCATTACACCATCATTAACTACAGCTGCAATTTCAGTATAAGCCCAGTAGTTGCTGTCGATGTCGCTGAATTTTTGTGCTTCTCTTGCTTGTACAGACGTAAACATCATACCTGCTGCAACAAATAAAAGTAGCAATTTTTTCAACATTTTCATTAAGTCCTCCTTATTTTATGTCTACTTAATTCCTTTTTACACTGATTATATAATAGTGTAATATAAAAAGCAAGCGTAATATTAAATTTGCAAAGTGTCAAACATCGTTTTATAATAAGATTATGAGAATTATTGGGATTGATCCGGGCATACAAATAACGGGCTACTGCGTTTTAGATGTCGTGGGTAAAGATTCTTACGATATTGTAAGTTCAGGTTCTATTCAAACATCTAAAGACGATAATACGTCAAAAAGACTGCTTGAAATATACAAAGACATGTTAACAATTTGTGAAACATATAAACCCGATGTAGCCTCAATTGAACAATTATTCTTTTTTAAAAACCAAAAAACAATCATTCCGGTTGCAGAAGCAAGGGGAGTTATTCTCACCGCTCTTGAAGAGAAAGGAATAGAGATTTATGAATATACCCCCATCGTGGTAAAACAAGTTTTGACAGGTTCGGGCAGAGCCGACAAAGATACGGTTGAAGCTATAGTTAGAAGAATTGTCGAATTAAAAAAAGAAATTAAATTAGATGATACAATTGATGCTGTAGCAATTGCAATTTGTCATGATAGGAGCAGTTTATGAACATGTCTAAAGAAATAATAAAAATAGCGGTTTTATTTGGGATTGCAACGGGTGTTGCTGCACTTATTCCGCAGCTTATATTTTATGCATGTCTTACCATATTTCTGTTTAGTGCAATCGCTGCGGTTTTATTCTACAGAAAGAGGGAAAAATTTGAGCTTCTTGACAGTAAAACAGCCGCGCTCAACGGGGGGATACTCGGTTTTATTTCTTTTATCAGTTTTACCGCAGTTTTTATTCCCTGTGTTTTGGTAATAAATTTAATTTTTAAAAACTATTAT
Source organism: Candidatus Gastranaerophilales bacterium (assembly GCA_947594025.1). Lineage (GTDB taxonomy): Bacteria > Cyanobacteriota > Vampirovibrionia > Gastranaerophilales > Gastranaerophilaceae > SIG30. The sequence goes on along the minus strand of CANQDZ010000008.1, from coordinate 38,215 downwards.
AATTATGGGCTGCCGTACTTTTTAAATTTGCAGGCATTATGGCTTTTTGTTTTGATTTTAATTACGACAGGACTCATTTGTGCGGTTTCAAACGGGGCAATGCTTATGCTTTTACAATTTATTGATACGCTTAGAAAGGGTAAGTAATGGAAAAGACAATAGAGTGGGTTAGAGAAAAAAATGTTTCAAGAATGGTAGAGCAGACTCTTCTGCCTTATGAATACAAAAAAGTAGATATAGACACATGTTCTTCAATGTATAACGCAATAAAAACGATGATTGTAAGGGGGGCTCCCGCAATTGGTATCGCAGGGGCGCATGGAGTCAATTTAAAGGCGGTTGAATTGAAGCGCCAAAGAGTTGATATTGCGACATTTAAGGGCGAGTTAACAGATGCTTGCGATTATCTTATTTCATCAAGACCAACTGCAGTAAATCTTATGTGGACGGTCGAACAGCAAAGAAAAATCGTAAAAAACGGTACATCTGTTGATGAAATAGTTGAAAAGCTTATTGATAACAGTATAAAACTTGAAGATGAAGATATAAAAATAAATAAAAAAATCGGGTATTACGGAGCGGAAATTGTCCCCAGAGGGGCAACAATTCTAACTCACTGTAACGCGGGCGCCCTTGCAACTGTCGGTTGGGGGACGGCGCTTGGTGTTGTAAGAAGCGCTTTTGAAAAAGATAAAACAATAAAAGTTTTTGCGGATGAAACAAGACCAAGGGGTCAAGGTGCAAGAATTACAACATTTGAGCTTGTAAGGGACGGAATTCCCACAACTCTTATAACAGACGGCATGTGTTCATATTTTATGTCAAAAAGAATGATTGACGTTGTTATTACCGGAGCAGACAGAATTGCCGCAAATGGTGACAGCGCGAATAAAATCGGAACCTGTACTCTTGCAATTGCCGCAAAATATTATAAAGTTCCGTTTTATATTGCAGCTCCAAAGTCAACAATTGATATGAGTATAAAAACAGGGGCAGAAATTCCGATTGAATTAAGAAATGAAGAAGAAGTCACAATTGTAAACGGCAAAAGAATTTGTGCGGAAGGCGTAAATGTTATAAACCCCGGCTTTGATGTTACCCCAAATGAACTCATAACGGGAATTATCACGGAAGAAGGCATACTTGCTCCCGATAAATTAAGCACAATCTTTTAAGGTTAAAATGCTGTATAAGGGAAGTGTAAAAAGTAATAAAACTAAATTTCTCGCACAAAAATACGCGGAATTGATAAATTCAGGCGTTAACTCCGATAATATTCTTGTTTTGTGTCAAAATTCAGAAAAAAAGAAGATTTTTACGGATTACGCAAAAGAATTTTTGTCTGCTCCCTGTTACGGTTTTAAGATATTTAGTTTTTTTGGGCTTGCAAGATACTTTATAGAAGAAAATTGGCCGATAATCGAAAACAGTATAAAAGATGAAAATGCAGTTGTTATGCCTAATCTCGGCGGGCTTGAAATATCACGGTACATTTTTAAAAACTGTATAGAAAACGTAAAATTTAAGGGCTACAATTCAAAAAACAATCTTCTTCATCAGATGTTCAGACGTTATTCTTTAATCTGTCAAAATGCCTTAACTCAGGAGGATGTCGAAAATCGCGTAAAAATTTTAAAGGAATCCTTCTCAAACGATGCTCAAGCCGCTATAAGCCTATACAGAAATAAAACTCTTGAGCTTAGGTCTTTTGATTACTTAAGGCAGAGTGAAGCATTCAGTTTTTTATATAAAAAACTGAAAAACAATTTTAAATACGTTTTTGTTGATGACGGAGATGAGCTTTCGCCTGCCGCAACGGAATATTTAAAATACATTAAAGATGATGTTAAGGAATTTTACGTTTTTTATGATGATAAAGGAGCTTCAAGAGAAGGGTATTTGGCTGCTGCAAATGAAGATTTTGAAAAGCTTCTGAATGAAAAAGCGCAGAAAATTGACGAAGATACAACTTTAGAAGACAGGCTTTTTTATTCAATCAAAAATGAAGAAAAATTTGAAGATGAAAAAATAATCTTAAAAGATTTTATTGGGCGCGATGCCATGATAAAAGATGTAATTGATAAAATAAATGAACTTTTAAAAAACGGAGTTAAATTAAGTGAAATTTCAATTATAATGCCTGAAACGGACAGCATCATAAAATTTTATCTGAGTAAAATTAATAAGAAAATATATTATTTAACGGGCTCTGAAAAACTCTCAAACAATTCTCTTGTAAATTGCTTTTTGATGATTTTAAAAAGCATTAATTCGCTAAATGTAAGCTTTTCGTCTAAACCTGTAAGAAAAATCATGTCAGATGTTTTAAAAATTGATTTTAAAACTTCAAATACAATTTGCGACTTATGCGTTAAAAACGGGTCTTTTGTACATTACGATAATAAAAAATATCTTAAATTTCTAAGCGTGTTAAACGACATTAAAGCCGAAAAGCTTTCAAACCAGCTTTACATATTGTGCGATAAATTTATTGAGCTAAAAGAAGAAAATCAAAAAGATATCTTAAAGCTAAATGAACTTATGAAACAGATAACGGATTTTGAAGATGTTTTAGGCGACGATACGGCAAAAAAATATTTGCTTGAAGCTCTGGACTACACAATAATTTCCGAGAACCCGATAAGAAGCGAGGAGATAGATAAAGATAGTATTGTTGCGGGAACTGCGCAAAAAATTATAGACAGCGAAGTCAAAACAAAATACCAATTTTTGCTTGACGGATCTTGTGAAAACTGGATTAAACAAGATACGGGACCTTTATATAATTCTTGGGTTTTTAGAAAAAAATGGGACAAAAAAGACTTTACTTATGAAGATAATAAAGCTTTTATGCTTGACAAAACGGCAAGAATTTTAAGGAAACTATTTTTACTAAATGAAGATAAAATCTATATATATTCAAGCAACTATAATTTTAGGGGGCAGGAAAACACAGGCGGTATAAGTAAATTTTTTAAATCAGAACAGAAAAATACCAAAAAGCCTAAAAATATTATTCCAAGGGATGACCAAAAACCCGTGCTTGAATATAACGGCGGGAAAATGGGTGTAAACGCCGTTGCGGGCTCAGGCAAAACTACAATTATGCTTGCACTTCTTGTAAAACTGTTAAATCAAGGGGTTGAGCCTCAAAATATTTTTGTTCTTACATTTATGGATTCTGCCGCAAAAAACTTCAAAGAAAAAATAAAGGAAAATTTCCCAAACTTGATTGAGCTTCCTCATATATCAACCATACACGGGCTTGCACTCAGAATAATTAAGGAAAACAGCAATTACAGATACTTAGATTTAAGTGAGAATTTTGAAATTATAGATGAAGTCCGGACCCAAAATATTATGAGTGAGATTTTGGAAGGGGAAAGCTCAAGGGCAAAAACCTACATAAAAGCCATCGAAAACTTTAAACTTGAAGAAGGCAAAACATTTAAAAGTCTTAATTTTAAAAGAGTTTACGAGGCTTATCAAAATTATTTGAAAGAAAATAGTCTTCTTGATTACAACGATCTTTTAATATATGCTCTAAAACTTTTAAGAGAAAATAAAGAAATTAGAGAATATTACGGAAAACTTGCCCGTTACATATTGGAAGATGAGGCTCAGGATTCAAATTGCATTCAGCAAAAAATCATCGAAATTCTAAGCAAAAAGTGGGAAAATGTTGTACGTGTCGGGGATGTGAACCAATCCATTATGACGACTTTTTCAAATTCTGACGTTAAGGGCTTTAAAAATTTTGTGGAAAACAGTAACTATGTAAATATGAACCGCTCACAAAGATGTTCAAAAGGGGTTTATACCCTTGCAAATAAACTTATAAAATATGCAAAAAACAAGAATATCGATGCATTCATAGATGTTGAAATGCTTCCCGTAGAAGGCAAAAATCCAAAAGACGACATTGAAGTAAAATGTGAAGTATTTAATGAAGAAAATGAAGAAACAAAATATATAATAAGCGAGATTGGAAAAATATTTACCAAAAACCCCAATTCAACCGCCGGATTGCTGCTTAGAACAAATTACGAAGTAAATGTCTGGGCAGATATTTTAAATGCGCATAAAATAAAAACTAAAGTATTTTCTGATAATTTAGGTGAAAATCCTGTATTTAAAGTGGTTTTAGCATGTTTAAAATTTATTGAAGATACAACTAATGAAAACGCGGTTGAATGCTCAAAAGCACTTTTTGAATGCGGAATATATAACGATTTTTGTGAATTTAAGGAAAAAGTTCAAAAGATAAAAACTCCGTTTTTAAATTCAGAGCTTGAAGATTTTCCCCTTTGGTGGGATTTGAGAGAATTTGTTTCAAATTCAAAGAAAGATATTGTTGAATTAAGCATGATGATTGGAGAATATTATTTCTCAAATTCGCCTCATAATGTCAACATCTCTCTTGTTTCGGGGATTGTTGAAGACGTGAATAAAAAAGAAAAAAGCTCGCTAGGGGCGGTGCATAAACTTGAAAAAATGAAAAATAACAAAAGAGAGACAAAAAAATTCTTTGATATTGAGAAAAACAGAAAAGGTACTGTGGAAATTATGACCATTCATAAATCTAAAGGGGATGAGTTTGATTATGTATTTATCCCGAAAATGTCGAAAGAAAATTTTCCTCTGGATATGAATATCAAAATTAAAAGAGAGAGCGACTTCATTTTTACGGAAAATGTAAAAAAAATTCCTAAAACCCTTTTCGATATGAAAAAAGAAGCAGCTGAAGAAAATTACAGGCTTTTATATGTCGGTATCACGAGAGCTAAAAAAAGAATATACCTTACAACCTCTAAAAAATATAAGATATTTCACAAAATGACGGAAATTGCGCCATGTGATTTTATAAGCGAGGTGCTAAAATGATTGAAAGCTATAGTGCATCTTCTTTGAGGCTTCTTCAAAAAGACAAGGAAGAATTTAAGAAAAAATATAAAATGTCTTTGTCTTTCAAGCATACGAACGAGTTTGAAAAAACAGGGAATGTGTTTCATAAGCTTATTTTTTATTACCTAAAAGGTTTTGACGTTTCAAAAATGGTTCAAAAATTGTCTGATGACAACAAAGAAGTTTGGGAAAACTTTATTCAAAGCGGTATTCTAAAAGAAAAATACGAAAGTGTTGAACAAACGTTTTGGATAAAAGAAAAGTCCGATAAAGATTTTTTTATAAACGGAAGATATGACGCTATTTTAAAAGAGGATAATTCTTACATAATTTATGATTGGAAAAGCGAAAATATCCCCCAAAATCCCGAGGATGATATTCAAACCGTTGTGTATTTATATTCCGCCTCAAAACTTTTTAAAACAGAAAATATCAAAATAAGGTATGTTGCCCTTAAAAAGCTTGAAATGAGAGAAGTTCTGTTTGATAAAAATAAGGATTATCAAAAAATAATCAACGACATTGTATCAAACGATGATTAAAGTTTTGTTGTGATTTCCATACCGTCGTCCGTTACAATAACAGTGTGTTCAAAGTGTGCCGAACATTTTTTATCTTTTGTTACAACCGTCCAGTCATCATCTAATACATATACGTCGTCAACACCTAAATTTAACATAGGTTCAATTGCAAGTGCCATTCCGCTTTTTAAAACAAGATTATTTCCTGTTCTATAGTTATAAATAAAAGGTTCTTCATGCATATTGCGTCCCACACCGTGTCCGCCATATTGTCTTACAATTCCAAGATTATATTCTTTTGCAACGTCCTCAATTGCACCTGATGCATCTTCAAGCAGCGCTCCGTTTTTAACTTTTGACAGACCCGCAAATAATGCCTTTTCTGTTGCTTCAAGCAGAGTTTGAATTTCAGGCTTAATGTCTCCTACCGCATAAGTCCAAGCACTGTCACCCACAAGCCCTTTATATGTTGCACCAACATCGACAGAGATTATATCCCCTTCCCTTAAAACAACATCTTTACTCGGGAAGCCATGTACCACTTGTTCGTTTACTGAAGCACATATTGTTGCGGGAAAACCGTTATACCCCAAAAACGTAGGAAATGCTTTGTTGTCTTTAATAATATCGTGTGCGATTTTATCAAGTTCAAAAGTTGTAATACCGGGTTTTATAACTTTTTTCATTTCTTGATGAACAAGGGCTACAATATGGCCTGCCTCTTTCATTAACTTTATTTCTTCGCGCGATTTTCTGTGTATCATTTCACGACCTTAAGAAGATTATTCCAAACTTCTTCAATATCCTTATCGGCATCAATTGTTTTTAAATTGTTTTTATTGCCGTAATAATCCAAAAGAGGCTTTGTTTCTTTGTTGTATGTTTCAAATCTAAGACGTGCGGTTTCTTCATTATCGTCTGTTCTTTGAACAAGCTCGACGCCGCATTTATCACAAAAGCCTTCTTTTAGGGGCTTTTTATTTTTTAGATTGTATATTTCTCCGCACATCGGGCATGAACGCCTGTTTACAAGTCTTTCTACGAGTTTTTCCATCGGAACATCAAAATAGACGGCAGTTACTTTTGCGCCATTATCATTCCAATATTCCTTTAATTTTTCATGGATAACTTCAAGTGCTTCCGCTTGTTCGACGCTTCTCGGGTAGCCGTCTAATATGTAGCCGTTTTTTGCATCATCTTTTTTGAGTCTCTCAAAAATAATATCCTGAACAATTTCAATCGGAACAAGTTGTCCTTTATCCATATATTTTTTTGCTTCAATTCCATAAGGAGTCTGTTCTTTTATATTTTGTCTTAAAAGGCTTCCTGTATCTATGTGCGGGAAGTTAAGCTCCTCGGCCAATCTGGATGTTTGAGTGCCCTTTCCTGAACCCGGAGGACCTAAAAATATAAAAACATTTTTCATTATTTATTCCTTATTTGATATTATTTTTTTGCAAAAAACTCTCGTAATTTTTTGCGTATAAATGCGCCTTAATTTGATTGATAAAGTCAAGCGCAACACCAACCATGATGATTAAAGACGTTGAACCGATACCTTGGAATGTTGTGATACCCGTGACTTTACTTGCCAAACTCGGCACAAGCGCAATTAAACCCAAGCTTACCGCACCTATGAACGTAACTCTTGATAAAATTTCATCAAGTTTTTCCTCGGTAGGTTTACCCGGTTTTATGCCCGGAATTGCAGAACCGTACTTTTTAAGGTTTGCCGCAATTTCTTTTGGCTGCATATTTGGGATAATTGATGAATAGAAAAACGTCAATAACACAATTAAGCCAAAATAAATCATATAATATACGGGGCTTGAAGAACTTAAATAAAAATTTAAGTTTTCAAGAATGCTTCTTAAAGTCGGGTTTGATATATTCATCTGCTGAACAAAGCTCAATATGGTTGTCGGGAACAATAATATTGCAATTGCAAAGATGATGGGCATAACGCCGCCCGGGTTTAATTTGAACGGTATGCTTGTATTTTGACCGCCGTAAACCTTATTTCCCACCTGACGTCTTGCACTCACAATAGGAACGTTTCTTGTTGCATCCTGAAAAATAATAATTGTAATAATTGTCGCAACAAATATTACAAGCAAGGCAACAAGACCAAGCTGTAAGTGGCTGTCATTTGCAACCAGAATTGAAGTATTTTTTATGTATAAAGGAATACCCGATAATATACCGATAAAGATTAATAAGCTTCCGCCGTTTCCAACGCCTTTTTCAGTGATAAGCTCGGCAAGCCACATAACAAATATTGCGCCCGCTGTTAAGGTTATAACCGAACCTATATTGAATAATAAAGGGTTTATGGTGTGAACTACGGCACCGCTCAATTTTGACAAAATTACAACAAATGCAATTGCTTGAAATGCCGCTAAAAAGACGGTAAATTGCCTTGTGATTTGCTGCAATTTACGTCTTCCCCCTTCTCCTTCTTCTTTTTGTAAGCTCTCAAGAGAAGGTACTACAACTGCAAGCAGTTGAATGATGATTGAAGATGTGATGTATGGTCCGATACCAAGTGCAAAGATTGAAACTTTACCCAAGGCACCCCCCGTGAACATATCCAAGAAGCCTATTATGTTGTTTCCTGATGCTATGTTTTGAAATACTTCATTATTAATTCCGAAAATCGGAAGTTGTGCGCCAAATCTGAAGAAAGCAATAGCTAAAAACGTAAATATAAGTCTTTGTTTTAAGCCGCTCGTCTGCCAGCTTGATATTATGTTTTGCGCAATTTGTTCTTTGCTTAATCCGCTCTGTTGCATTAAACCAGTTCAGCCTTTCCGCCGGCAGCTTCGATTTTAGCTTTGGCACTTTCGGTAAAATATGTTGCTTTAACCGTAACGGCTTTTGAGATTTCGCCGTTTCCTAAAATTCTAAGAACTGCTGCATTTCTGTTTACCAAGTTGTTTTTAACTAAATATGCCAAATCAACTTCTTTAACGCCAAGTTTCGCTACGTCTGAAACGTTAAGCGCAACTGTGTTTAAAGCCCAATGGTTAGTGAAACCTTTTAATTTGGGCATTTGTCTGAATGACGGCATTTGTCCGCCTTCAAAACCTCTCTTAGAGGATCTTCCTGATCTTTGACCTTCACCATTGTTGCCTCTGCAAGATGTTTTACCATGTCCTGATGAGCGGCCTCTGCCAACTCTTTTGGACTTTTTAACTGAACCTTCTGCCGGTTTTAAATCTTCTAATGTTATCATTTTATTTCCTTACCTTTTTTATTTTACAACTTCTACAAGATGTGGGATTTTGTTTAACATACCCATAATAGTAGGGCTTGCCACATGTTCCACGGTGCTGTTTGTTTTAGTTAAGCCTAACGCTTTAACAATTTTGATGTGTTTTTCCGGTACACCAACCAAACCCTTTTTTAAAGTTATTTTTATTGTTTCATTATTTTTCTTAGCCATTTTTATTTTTCCTTAAATTTATTAGCCCAACATTTGTTTTAGCGAAATACCGCGTTTTTTGGCAACTTCGCCGAATGATTTTAGATTTTTTAGTGCGTCTAACGTAGCGCCTGCCGCATTTAGCGGAGATTTAGAGCCTAATGATTTACTTAAGATATTTTCATATCCTGCAAGTTCAAGCACCGCACGCACCGCACCGCCTGCGATAACACCCGTACCTTGAGAAGCCGGTTTTAAAATAACTGAACCTGCCCCTGAAGTACCGGTGATTTGGTGAGGAACCGTAGTTTTGAAAATCGGTACCGTGATAAGGTTTTTTCTGCCGTCTGCAATAGCTTTTTGGATTGCAATGATAACTTCTGCAGCTTTTGCAACGCCCATACCAACCTGACCTTTTTTGTTACCAACGATAACAATTGCTCTGAAGCTAAGTTTCTTACCGCCCTTTACAACTTTTGTAACACGGCTGATTTGAACAACTTGTTCTTTCCATTCAGATTCAACAGGTTCAACTGTTTCAATCTTTCTTTTTCTTCCTTGCCCTTTAGCTTTTGAGCCTCTTAATTTTTTAACGGGAGCTTCAGTTTCTTCAGCTTTTGCTTCTTTAGCTTCAACTTCTTCTTTTTCTTCAACTGCCGTTTCTTCTGCAGCAACTTCTTCTGCAGTAGTTTCTTCAACTTTTACTTCTTGTTCGTCCACGTTTTATACCTTTCAATTTTATAATTGTGTACATAATAAAAAATTTTGAAAACAACAAAATGGAACTTTTTCAATTAAAAGTTACACTTTATTTTCTTCAAAATTTCTGACATAATCAATAATACATGCTGAAATATTTTTTGCAACCCTGTGATCAAGTGCATCAGGAATTATGTAATTTTCATCCAGCTCATCGTATTCAATAGTGTGCGCTAAGGTGATTGCACATCTTATTTTTATATCGTCCGTAATTTTTTTGCATCCTGAGCTTAAAACACCGTTAAATAAACCGGGGAACACAAGGCAATTGTTTATTTGATTATCAAAATCTGACCTTCCGCTTGAAGTGATTTTTGCCCCTGCCTCTTTAGCCTTATCGGGCATAATTTCAGGGATTGGATTTGCAAGAGCAAAGATAACGGGGTCGGAATTCATCGTTTTTATCATATCGGCAGTTAAAATATTTGCGGTGCTAACCCCGATAAACACATCCGCTCCCTTTACTGCCTCTGCAAGATTTCCTTTTATACAGTCTTTATTTGTTACTTCTGCAAGTTTTTCGAGTTCAGAGTCATTGTCGGGGTTTCCCTTATATATAATACCGTTTATATTTGACATAATTATATTTTTTACGCCAAATTTTAAAAGCAGTTTGCAAATTGATGTTCCCGCGGCGCCTGCCCCTGAAATTGCAACTTTAATGTCTTGAATTTTTTTGCCCGTAATTTCAAGCGCATTTAATAAACCGGCGCACACAACAATTGCCGTCCCGTGCTGGTCATCATGAAAAACGGGGATTGAAAGAGAATTTATCATCTCATCTTCGATACGGAAACATTTTGGTGCGCATATGTCTTCTAAATTTATACCGGAGAAGGAATTTTCCAAAAGCCATGCAAGTTTTATAATTTCATCTTCCTTTTGAGTTTGAACGCAAAAAGATATGGCGGAAACTTCTCCAAGTTCCTCAAATAATACCGCTTTCCCTTCCATAACGGGAATTGCGCCAAGTGCACCAATGTTGCCTAAACCTAAAACTGCAGAGCCGTCCGATAAAATAGCAACCGGTTTTATAATTTCGTCTTTTTCTTCATTTATTGTTGTTTCTACAACTCCGCCATACAGCTCTCTAAGCATAACCGCTTCAAGTTTTTCAATCTTATCTTCATAAAGACAAGCTTTTGATCCGGTTGGAATGTCACAAGGCGTATTATAAGGCTTACCTTCGATTAAGGAAGTATCTACCCCCATAAAATTAGGCATTATGTTGTTTATTACAAATTCCAAATCCTCTTTGTTTGTTTTTTTAATTTCAAGGGGATAGCAATCTATATTTTGTGTTTTTTTAATAAATTCGGCACGCTTATAGGAATCTTCATAATTGTAAGAAAGTACTCCCACTGAATTTGAACGGTTTGTAAGGTCAAATACTCTATCAGGATTTTCTTTTATTTCAAGAGAACTTTTTGCAACGCCGGGAGTATAAACAAGAGCAAGCGCTTCATTTGACCTTATTTTGACTTTTGATGTGTATTCAATCATCTGACTTTATTTTCCTCGCCTTTAACAAGCCTTTTAATATTTTCTCTGTGAAGATAGATAATATATATTGCGCCGACTACGCAATATGCGATGTATGCAGCCGGGCTTTTAAAATACCACATGACAACGGGAGATAATGAAAGCGCAATAATTGAACCCAAAGAAACATATTTTGAAAAGTAAGTTATAATAGCCCAAATAATAGCTATAACAAGTCCCGCAAGGGGATTTAAAGCAAGTATTGTGCCTACACCTGATGCAACTGATTTTCCGCCTGAAAAACCGAGAAATATGGATTTTGAATGACCCAAGATAACGCATATCGCACCTGCGACAGCCGCAATCCCGTAAGTATCGGGATAGATTGCTTTTGCCAGAAAGACAGGCGCCATACCTTTTATTGCATCTAAAAGAAGAACAATAAAAAACCATTTTTTGCCCATAATTCTTTTAACGTTTGTAGCACCGGTCGAGCCTGAACCTATTGTTCTTATATCCTGATTTTTAAAGGCTTTAACTACAATATATCCCGTTGGTATTGAACCTGTGAAATAAGCTATTATACCTATGATAAGGACATGCAATGCTAAAATCATTTATCCCCCTTCTGCTTCTTCTTTTCCCTGAAAGATATTCTGATTGGTGTGCCAAAAAAGCCGAATGTTTCGCGCATTCTTTTTGTTAAATATCTTTTATAGCTGTCGTGCAACAACTTAATATTATTTATAAATATGACAAATGTCGGCGGTTTTGTCTTAACTTGTGTCGTATAGTAAACTCTAAGTATCTTGCCATGAACTGAAACAGGGGGGTTCATGGCAATTGCATCGTTAACCACTTTATTTAATATACCGGTTTGAATTCTTTTTGCTCTTTCCGCAGCAACTTTTTTAACTTCTTCAAAAATTCTGTCAACTCTTTGACCTGTTTTTGCGCTTATAAATATTTTATCCGCATAATTTAAAAACGGAGCTTCTTGTTCTATTTTCTTTTCATAATTTTGTGTTTGGGTGTTTTTAACCAAATCCCATTTATTAAATACGACAATAATTCCGCAGCCTGCTTCTTCAATCGTTTGTGCGATTTTTTTATCCTGATCCGTAAGTCCTTCAGAGGCATCAATTACAAGAAGGGCGATATCCGCCTCTTTTATTGACTGTAACGCTCTATCGACCGCAAAGGCTTCAATTCCAAAATCAACCTTAGATTTTTTTCTGATACCTGCGGTATCAATGAGCACATACTCTTGCCCGTCAACCGTAAGTTCGGAATTTATACTGTCGCGGGTTGTGCCTGAAACATCGCTTACGATTGCTCTTTCTTTTTTAAGAAGTCTGTTTAGAATTGAACTTTTACCTGCGTTAGGTTTACCCGTAATTGCAATTTTTATTGCAGAGGTCTCCTCCTCTTGTTTTTCCTCTTTTATATCTTTTGTTATTTCATCAAGCAGGTCGCCAATTCCGCCTGAACCATGAAGTGCTGAAACAGGCATAGGTTCGCCTAAAGATAGGGAATAAAACTCGGATATATCACCAATTTGAGTTATATCATCAATTTTATTAACAACAAGAATAACCTTTTTATTCCCTTGTCTTAATATGTTTGCAATATCTTTATCATAAGGGCTTATTCCGCTTTTACCGTCAACCACAAACAGAATTAAATCCGATTCATTCATGGCAATTGCTGCCTGAGTGAATATGTTTTTTACAAATTCGCTTTCTTTATCACCAATTATGATACCGCCTGTATCTATCAAGGTAAAATTTTTACCTTGCCATTCCGCATCAAAATAAATTCTATCCCTTGTAACTCCGGCGGAGTCATCAACTATAGATTTTCTTGAGCCCAGTATCCTATTTACAAGAGTTGATTTGCCGACATTTGGACGACCGACAACTGAGATAATTTTCTCTTTCATAAAACTATTATATAACAAAATATCTTTTATTTTAGAGACATTCTTGTTTTTTTAAGAGTCGCATCTACAAAACTTTTAGCATTATTAATCGGAATTGCGAAGCCTATTCCTATATTTGAGCGGTTGTGATCGGGATTATATATAGATTGATTTATGCCTATAACTTCACCCCTTGTATTTAATAACGGTCCTCCGGAACAACCGGGGTTTATGGCGGCATCCGTTTGTATTTTGTTTCTGGTGTAGTCAATTCTTGAAACTATACCCGTTGTAAGTGTTCCTCTAAAACCAAAAGGGTTGCCTATTGTAAGCACTCTTTGTCCCACTTTAACATTTTCGGAATCGCCAAATTTTACGATTTTAAGCTCCTCTCTCGGTTCAATTTTTATAATCGCTAAATCTTCATTGTTTTTAAGTATCGCATAGGGACTGGCGCCGTACGTTGCGCCTGAATTTGTTGTAACTTCAATAGAACCAGCATTTTTTATTACATGTAAACTTGTAAGTATAAGTCCTGACGAATCAACAATACATCCCGTTCCGCTTGAAATACCTTCTCTCGTGTTTGCTTCAATAGATACAATGCTTGGTGTGATATTTTCGTAAATGGTTGTATATATGCTTTCCTCTTTTGAAATATCGGGTGGAGTTTGGGCATAAACCATATCAGAATTTACAAAAATTAACAAAGCATGAAAAACTAGCAAAAAAATTTTAAAAACATGCGTTATAGATTTGTACTTTTTAATATAATGTAGCATATCTAGATTGTACGTTGGTTCTACAATTTTTCAATTGCTCATAATTGTTAGGTATGTTATAATTAAATTAATAATTATGAAAGGAAGCTAAATGCGAACTACCGAAGTTTTCAGAAAACACCTAAGGGAGAGAAGGGCAGTCCAAGTTATTGATTACGGGTTCGATTTAGAAAATATTAAAAGGGTTGCAACGGCAGCTCAGCAAGGCATGGCATCTTCCGTATGCGTAAGCGCTTCAAAAGATACTATTAGAGTTGCAAGAGAAAATACAAGATTAACAGTATTTGCCGCTTCTTATAACCCTTTCAGATTGCAGGAAGCAATGAAAGAAGGAGCTGACGGAATATTTATCGGTAATTACAGCGATATTTATAAAAAAGATATTCTCTTGGGCGTAAAAGACGTTTATGAAATGGCGGTTGAAGCCATTACTCTTACAAAGAGTTTTAAACCTTTTGTCGGGGTTACAATTCCGGGTTATTTAGATACGGAAAAACAAATAGAACTTGCAAGAAAGCTTGAAATTTTAGGTGTTGATATTGTTCAAACGGAAGGTTCCGTCAAATACCAATCAAGAGCAATTAAGGGTTCTTATGATGCCGCAAAAATTTCAATTGCAAATACCTTGGATTTAGCGGACACAATAGGTTTACCCGTTATGACATCAGGCGGACTTACGGAGAATACGGTGCCGTCGGCATTTACATCAGGCGCAAGAGCGGTTGGTGTCGGTTCTTGTATCAACAAAATGGATACTCAAATCGGTATGACTGCCATGGTCAGAAATATTGTAGGCTCCATTGCATACAATAAAAGAGCTTCAAGAGAACTTAGAGAAGAATCTCTCAGAATGGAAATTCCTTCATTCTTTGGTTAATTAATCTACAAAGATTGTTTGTTCTCTATCCGGTCCGACACTTATTATTTTAATCGGTGTTTCAAGCAAGTCTTCAATGCGTTTCAGATAAATTTTTGCATTTTGGGGAAGTTCTTCGTACGTTTTGCACTTTGTTGTATCTGACCTCCAGCCCCTATATGTTTCCCAAACGGGCGCATAGTTTTTGTGCGTATAAACAGATGTCGGATAGGTGTCCGTTATCTCTCCCGTTTTTTTGTTTTGATAACCTACGCATAATTTTATTGTGTCAAAGCTATCGTATACATCAAGTTTCGTTAGAGCTATTGCGGTTATACCGCCAACAAGCACGCTATATTTTGCAAGAGGAACATCAAAAAATCCGCATCTGCGCTTTCTGCCCGTAGTAACACCAAATTCAGCGCCGATTTCTTGCAGTTTGGCACCATCTTCTCCAAGCTGCTCGGTTATCATGTCGCCTTCGCCGACACGAGTAATATAGGCTTTAAACACCCCGACTACTTCTTCAATTGTTTTAACGCCGACTGACGCACCCACTGCCGCACCGCCCCCTATCGGGTTTGATGATGTAACGTAAGGGTATGTTCCGTAATCAACGTCTAACAAAACCCCTTGCGCCCCTTCAAACAATATTGTTTTTTCTTTCTTGGCGTCTCTTAATAAATTTTGCCAATCAAAACAGACGTATGGTGCAAAAAATTCTTTATATTCTTTGCATTTAGATAGAATTTCATCTTTTGTATAAGTTTTAAGTCCGTATATTTTACCTAATACCGCATTTTTGTTTGGGAGGATGACATCTAATTTGTTATTTAAAATTTCATCGTCGAATAAATCTTCCACCCTTAAACCGATACGGGCATACTTATCGGAATATGTAGGACCTATTCCTTTTTTTGTGGTTCCTATTTTGTTTTTGCCGAGTTTACTTTCATCCGCACCGTCTAAATCAATGTGATATGGCATTGTGATGTGAGCTAAAGGGCTTATTTTTAAAGATGTTTTAAATCTGTCAGGGTGAATTCCGCCATTTATCAATTCGTTAAGTTCAGCTTTAAGACTTTCCGGATGAATTACAACCCCTGCGCCTATGAAACAGGTTTTATTTTCATAAAGAATGCCTGACGGCACAAGATGAAATTTATATTTTTTGTTATCTGCAACAACGGTGTGTCCTGCGTTGCAGCCGCCTTGATATCTTATTATAAAGTCAGCTTTTTGAGCCAGAAGGTCAGTGATTTTTGCTTTTCCTTCATCACCGAATTGCGCACCGACTACAACCGTATTTTTCATAAACTCATATCTCCCTTTGCCGTTTACTGAGACATGGTAGCATAAAAATATTTTTATTTCTTATTTTACTTTAAAGGGTCGTATCCGCCGGGATGCAGAGGATGACATTTTATAATTCTTTTAAATCCGAGAAAACACCCTTTTATGACTCCGTATTTTAAAATTGCCTGATAAGTATATGTTGAACATGTAGGGTAAAATCTGCAGACAGAAGGAGTGTATTTAGAGAAAAATTTATACACGCTAATAAGCTTAAGGCAAAATTTTTGACCTAAATTTAAACCGGACACTCTTCTTCCTTTACGGATAAAACTTCTTTCATTCTTTGCTTTGCTTCATTTAACGTGCGTCCGTATACGCAGTAAAAATGCTCATTGTCATACGAAGTCACAAACGAATAAGGTGAAGTTTCAATACTTGAATATTTATCTAAAAGTACTCCCGTTACTGCACTTTCCATTAACTCGCTTTTGTTATCCGTAACGGAATATGAGAATAAATCCGCGTCAATATCTTTAAAGAACGGTTCAAAATCCGTAACCAGAATATTATCCCTTGTGTCTATTTTAAAGTTTATTCCCAAGATACCTATATAATTTGTTTTATTTGCAACAAGAGATGAAACAACTGTGTTTGCAATTTTTTGAAGCTCTTTAGACACATTACTTCTGTTAACGGGAGTTAAAAAGCTCATTTCTTTTTCATGTGTGCAAAGCATTAAAGGCAGGGCATTGTACCCGTCAATAATCACGTAATATGTGTAATCTTTTGACTCATTGTCCGTTGCAAGCTCAAGTGTAATTTGCTTACAACCTTCTTCAAAAAATGCTGTTATTGCTTTCTTTGCTTTAGGAAAAGTATCACACATAAACGTTTTTGAATTTGTTCTGTTTGTATCTGAATTTACAATAACGGGTTGGTTTTGCGCCCTTGCCCAATCAATTGCAACTTGTGTTCTGTCAAAAATGCCGAATTTTGGGGTCTTAATTTTATTTTTGTATAAAAACCTTTTTGCGCTTGCCCTTGAAAGTGCTATTTTTGATGCGTCAAAATCAGGGGCAAAAACCGTTAGTCCCGCTTCTTCAAATTCTGATGTAAAGTCTTGAGATATAGCTTTTTCATCGCACAGAATGGTAAGCTCTATTGCGTTTGAAAGAGCAAAATCTTTTAATGATTCCACATCCTCAGTATCATATTCAACATAGTTTGCAGCCGTTCCTTCTTTGTTTGTAAAAACCAAATTGTCGGGATTGCTTGCAAAACAATTTGAAATTGATTCTGCACAGTAATTTATTCCTATAACAAGAATTCTCATATAGATTTACAATTAACCACGGATTTTTAATTTTTTAATTAATGCTCTGTATCTTTCCAAATCAGACTTTTTAATGTAGTTAAGCATGTTTTTTCTTCTGCCGACCATCATCATAAGACCGCGTTTTGCTTGAAAGTCTTTTGCATTGTCTTTCAGATGTTCCGTAAGTTCGTTGATTTTTTGAGATAACATAGCGATTTGAACATCAACATTTCCTGTATCTTTTGCGTTTTTACCGTATTTTTTAACTAATTCCGCTTTGTTTTTTAAATTGATAGTCATTTTAATTCCTTTCGTTTTTTTCGCTTGCCTATCAGACAGACGCATAACTTATAAAATTAATATATCAAAAAAATATTTAAAATCAAGTAACACCGTCTGTCCTTCTTTTTCTTTAAAAATATTGAAAATATTTCATTTTAAGTGTATCTTGTAAACAGGACTTTTTATCTAAGGAGAGGTAAAATTTGATACAAAATCTTGTGAAAAATGCTTTAACAAGTGCTGCAACGCAAGAAAAATCTTTTTCCAAATATGCAGCCAATATAGCTTCAAAAATATCTTCTTCAGGCATGAGGAAGAAAAGCTATGTCGATTTAATGGGTATACTTGCAATTTTAAATTATCTTAAGGAGCAGGGTTATGAATGCAAAACGGAAAGAAGCCTCCATAAAAGTCCGTCTATCCTTGAAAAATTTGAAATAACCGATATTTACTATAACAATTTCAGGATTGACGTAATTACAAACTTTAATACAAATATGACAAGAGTGCCAAAAAGCCATGTTGTATACGGTATAATGCCTGATTTTTATATTGTAATCAAAATGGCTCAAAATCTGGGTGACTTTAGAATTTTAGGTTTTGTTAAACCGCAGGATGTCATATCTTCTTACCATGATTCAAAATATTATTATCCCGATAAGCGTTATCCGATTAAAGATATGTTTAACAAAATCTCCGACAAAAGGAAAAAACCTCAAAGTCCGGTTGATAAACACATAGATTGCGAAGCCTTATTTTTAAGATTTCTGGAGAACGAGCTTATCCCTAACAAAAAAAGGTCTTTTATAAGACATCTTTTGAACTGTGAAAGCTGTACAAAAAGTTTTCTGTCTTTTGAAAAATATCACAGGGGAATGAAAGATGCGGAAAAATACCCGAATTTGCATCAAGGTCTGTATGAAAAGGTAACAAACTCAAGCGCAGCCTTATATAAAAAAGTTGGCGGAGTAAGACGTGAAAAAGACGCCTTCACAAAATTTATATCAGGAATTTATGATTTTTCGGATAATACAATTGATTTTATTTCCAATCTTTCCTGGGATGATAAAAAAGACATTGAAGCACACAAAACTACAACAAAAAAACAGGAAGTCGAATTTATATTTAAAGATAAGGCAAAATCCATATTCAATCTTGAAGTTTTCTCAAAACTTTTTGAAAGAAGAAAAGTCGCACTTCTTGTGGGATTAATTATTTTAATTATTGGCGGTGCGGTAGTAGGGCTTGTGTCTTTTGGTGCTAACAAAGACAGGATAAGCTTTGATGAAGGGCAAATTAACGGCGGCGAAGAAACGAATATTGACTATACAAATCAGGCGGGCGATTTCTCTGAAACAGGTGAGTCATTCAAGTATGGCGATTACGAAATGAACGCCGTTGAATACGCTGAAGAAAACAATATTCCCAATCCCTCGGATATTATTAAAAATATTTCCTGGGAAGTTCCAAAAAAGGTCAGTGAAGACCAAGAATACCTCGGTTTCTTGCAGGCTGCGGGCAAAAATATAAGACTGAGACTGGAAAACGACTTGGTTCTATCTAAAGAAATTCCTAAAAACAAAAATATAAAAGTTGATGTTCAATTCTCCGGCGATACATCCATTATCGGGCTTAAAATTGTTAAAAGTTCAGGTTCAAATTCAATTGATGACTTAATTCAGAGAAACATTGTCCAAACGTTTACATATATGGAGCAGCCAAACGTTGATAAAGAAAACGTCACTTTAACACTCGTAATTGACCTTTAGGCTATCCTGCCCGCATAGGGTCAAAAAAGTCTTTTTTGCTGATTTCATGGATAAGGTCGGGATAATCCTCAATATTACGGTTTTCAACAAGATTAAAGGCTTGTTTTCTTGCTCTTTCAAGAATTTTTACATCAGATACAATATCGGTTATACCAAGTTCTTGAATTCCGCTTTGTCTCGTGCCTAAAAATTCTCCGGGTCCCCTTATTTCCAAGTCTTTTTGCGCAACAACAAAACCGTCATTTGTCTGCGTCATAATCCCGAGCCTGTCTTTTATTGTTTTCGAGCTTCCTGAAGATACCAGCACGCAATATGACTGGTCAGAACTTCTTCCGACTCTGCCTCTCAGTTGATGAAGCTGCGACAGTCCAAATCTTTCCGCATTTTCTATAACGATAACGGTTGCATTAGGTACATCAACGCCGACTTCCACAACGGTTGTTGAAATTAATATATCAAATTTTTTATTCTTGAAATCCGCCATTACTTCTTCTTTTTCCTTGTTATCCAGTTTTCCGTGAAGAAGTCCCAATTTATAATCTTTAAATACCGTAGTTTTTAATTTTTCATATTCCTGAGTCGCATTTTTAGCAGATATTGTTTCGCTTTCATCAATTAAAGGGTAAACAATATATGCCTGATGACCTTTTGCTATTTCTTCTTTTATTAACCGAAATGCCTTTGCTTGACCTGAAAGAGTCATAAGTTCTGTTTTAACCGGCAGTCTGCCTTTTGGCATTTCATCTATTGTTGTAACATCTAAATCCCCATGAACCGTAAGCGCAAGTGTTCTTGGAATGGGGGTTGCAGTCATTGTGAGCATTTGTGCGTAGTCACCTTTGCTGTGGAGTTTTGCTCTTTGTTTAACGCCAAATCTGTGCTGTTCATCAATAATAACGGCACCGAGGTTATTAAATTCAACTCCCTCTTGAATAAGAGCGTGGGTGCCAACTGCTATATTCATTTGCCCGTTTTTAAGGTTTGTGAGCATTTCTCTCCTTGTCTTTGTTCCGTGTTTTCCTAAAAACAAACCCACACTCACATTTAAAGGAGTAAGCCATTCAACAAAATTTTTATAATGCTGGGTTGCAAGGATTTCAGTCGGTGCCATAATAGCTCCTTGATAGCCGTTTTCTATTGCACACAACAAACAAATACATGCAACAACGGTTTTACCTGAGCCTACATCTCCTTGAAGAAGTCTTTGCATGGGCTCCGTCGAATTTAAATCGTGTAATATTTCATCCACGGCTTTTTTCTGTGCATTTGTAAGTTCAAAAGGCAGACTCTTAATAAATCTTTCAACAAGCCCGCCTTTCTTAATTGAAAGGGGGGTAGATTTATATATTTTTTTGTTTCTCTCTTTTGCAAGAGCAAAATTTGCCTGCATTATGAAAAGTTCATCAAAAACAAGCCTTTCCCTTGCTTTATCTATATCCTTCTGACTTTGCGGAAAGTGAATAAGCTTTATTGCCTCTTTTTTGCTTATAAGGTTTTCTTCTTCAATTATATACTCAGGAAGGGGGTCTTTGATTTTATCCCGATACGTTTGATATGCATTATAAATTGCCTTCACTAACACTTTTGAAGATAAATCCTCGGTTAAAGAATATATTGGAACAATTTTTCCGTAGCTTATTGTGTCATCATCAAAATCACAGTTTATAACTTGAATAGTCGGTTTATCAAGCGTGAGAGAAGATGAGAAGTTATCATATTTTACTTTTCCAAACGCTAAAACGCCGGCATTTAAAGGATATTGCGCCTTATATCTTTCAAGCATTCTTCTCGTTCTTACTTTATAAAAGAAGGTGATATTTATTGAACCTGAACTATCCCCTAAGGTTACTTTTATAACCGATAAATTCTTAGATGTCGGATAGGCGGAAACCTTTTTGATTGTTGCAAAAAAGCTTACATCTTCACCTTCTTGCAAATCCTTTATTCTTGTTTTGCCTTCATAATCAAGATATTTTCTCGGATAGAATTCAAACAGGTCGCTCACGGTTTCAATGGATAGTTTTTTGAACAATTGTCCGAGTTTTGGACCTACTCCCTTTACATAATCAACTTTTATTTTATCAATTTCGCTTTGCCAAACGTCTCTCGGCATTTCTTTAGGCTCAAGCTTTTTAAATTGTCTTTTGTAATAAGACAGAGCTTTTTCCAATTTTTCAACAGAATTTTGTTTGCCCGAAACAGAATCATATCTGTATTGCTCAAAACAATATATCAAAACATCAATTTTTGCTTTTTCTTCTCTTGCCAGTTTTTTCTTAATTTGATAGAGAGATTTTAAAATATATTCTGAAAATTCCATCCTGTTTCCGGGAAAATCAATATATTTATGCTCTCTTTCAATACTTATTGCTTTAGTTAAATTTTGATATAGTGTGAAATAATCCATTAGTTAATCAGCCTTAAAACCTCGTACAGGTTGACTTTTTTTACTTTGCCTCTTATGGCTACATCTCTTATTTTAAGAACATCCACATGTTTTTGAACTGCATCAAAAGTAGACTGGCTTATTAAAAATTTGGTTTTATAGACCTTATTAAAGTTTTCAATTCTGCTTGCAGTGTTTACCGTATCGCCAATCACGGTATATTCGAAGCGGTCTTCAGAGCCTATATTTCCGACAAACGCTTCACCCGTTGAAATGCCTATACCTATTTCAATTTTTGGTTTTCCCTCTTCAATCCATTTTTCCTGAAGTTCTTTTACTTTATTTATCATATCCCAGCCGCATTTAACTGCATCAAGCGCATGTTCTTTATTTTGAATAGGCTCGCCAAAAATTGCCAAAACGGCATCTCCCACAAATTTATTTAAGACCCCTCTGTGTTTTTCGATTATGGGGACAATTGCAGAAAAATATTCATTTAAGATGAGAGAAACTTCTTCCGCACTCAGTGCTTCGCTTATCGTTGTAAAACCTCTTATATCAGCAAAAAGAACGGATATATTTGACCTTTTTCCCCCAAGTCCGACGCTGTTTATATTTTGCATAACATTTTCCATGACGTCTTTTGAGATATACTTACTCATCGTTTTTTCAATTTGCTTATTCTTTTGAGCCTCAAGGATGAGTTTATAAGCATACCCCATAATAAGTGCCATGGGAACAAATATAACCGGTAAAAGCATATTTGTCGCTATATTTTTGCTATACATGTAACCGGAAAAAATCATATAAAGAAGGGTTACCGTAAATGTAGAAATGAGAGCAACAGGCACAGGCAGAACGTTTACAATCATAAAAATGAAAATAAACAGCATTATTCCAATCACAAAATCATACAGATTGTTTGTAGAAACATAATATTGATTATTAAGCATATTGTTGAAATTTGTTGCTCGGAGCTCCGTTCCCGAAAATAAATCCGAAACAGGCGACCTTACTTCATCTTTTGCATATTGAGCACTTGCATTTGCACCCACAAACACAACCTTGTCTTTAAAAATTTCTTTATCAAGCGTCGGTTCTTCACCTTTTTTAATTGCATAATATGATTTTAAAATGTCTGACGCCGAAATTATGGTGTGAGAATAAACCTTATCCGGTGAGGAATAGAAAAATATATTGTTGCTTATCCCTTCGTTCATATTCGTTATGGGTATTTTAAGGCTGTAAGATTTATTTGAGCCCGTTAAATATTTATTTGTAAGGGTAAAATTTTTAATTCCGGTGTACTTTGAGTACAAAATAAGCTCCATGGAAGGGTATAAAATTCCCTTATAATCAATAACTTGTTGAAGCTGCCTTACTTTGCCGTCGCTATCTTTTATGATATTCACGCCTCCCATATTTTTTGCATTTTCAAAATATTGGTATGGAAATTGTGTAAAACTGTTAAAAATACTGTTTGGCTTCTTTGTTCTTGCATCATTTATGGTAAGACCCTTTTTTGAGTCAAGCAGAAGATTATATTTGGTTATATCTCTTTTTGAAAAAGGAAATTCTTTTTCGCTGAAAGCAACTCCCACAGTTAATTTGTCATATTTGCCTATATTTTCAAATAACACGGAGTCATCTTTTGGATTTTCAACATTTTTGGCGGCAATAAGTGCATCAAATGCAATGAGTTTCGAGTCCGTATAATTATTCAAATAATCAAATATTTCATCAAAACGAGCTCTGCTCCAAGGCCATCTGCCAATTTCCGTTAATGATTTGTCATCGACTATAACCAGCATAATATCGCTTGAAGGTTTTTGTTTGTCGGAATTTACTTTCACCATAAAATCATAACTTGCAGTTTTTAAACTAAAGACATTTGATGTCATTAAAAAAATTGCAAGCGCAAGCACTATAAAAAATGCAAACAATAACCAAAAGGAAATATTTTTGTTAGATGATTCCATATAAGTTATTGTACTTTATTGTTTTAAAAAAATAAAGGCTTTTACAAATTATCTTCGAAGCCCGGTGAGCGCGAAGGAAGATTTTGATACCCGGGATTGGAAATAATGGACTTTCTGATATACGTATCCGTGTAATCCCCTTTTTCAAAAAGCTTTTTAATCAAATTTTCGCGTGTTGCAAGAGGATGAGAAATATTTGCAAGTTCAGAATTATCATCGCATAACTGTGTCCAAACAGCAGCTTCAAGAGTCCAAGCGTATGTTTCTTCATTAATTGAATTAAACTCATCCTGATGCAGCGCCTCGTGTGCAAGCAGTGCGGCGAGTGCTTCTTTGGGTGCATCTTGATGTTTTGGATTTATATAGATGTAAAGTCTGCCCTTTTTTTTCCAGCCGAGAGCGTCAAAATTTCCATACGCTTCCCCCATTTCCGAAAGATTTTTAAATTCTATTTTTACGGGGTGATTAGTTAAATTATTTCCAAGAATTGCTTCTCTTGAAAAATCACCGATTGTCCCTTTCATAATTTCAAGTGCCTGCATTATGTTCCGGTCTTTTGTAACACCCGAATATCCTTTTAAATCATCTTCCGTAATTCCAAAACAGGAAGATGTACTTACTAAAAGCGCAAGACATAGCGCTAACTTAAAAATAAAATTTTCCTTTTCCATTATAAACCCGCCAATTATTCTGATAATAATATTATACTTATTTTTTTTAATTGGCAAATTTTATTTGTAAAGTTTTTATTTTTGATAAGAAAGCAGTTCTTTGTAAAGCTCTGTTTCTCTGTCCGTCAATGATTTTGGAACTACTATCTTAATTTTTAAATTCAAGTTTCCAAAGGTTCCGTCGCTTTTCGAAAGACCGAGATTTTTTAACCTTAAAATTTTTCCCGAACTTGTTTTGGGCGGAATTGTGATATTTATTTTTTCATTAGGTAATTGAACCTCTTTTTTACAGCCGATAACTGCTTCAGGAGGGGTTATTTCAATTTCTTTATTTAAATCAAAACCGGTTATTTCAAAAGAGCTGTCTTTTAATTTTATTGTTAAATAAAGGTCGCCCTTTTCTCCGTATTCATTAATTTTTCCCTCACCTTTCAGTCTTATTCTCTGACCGTTTTTAACGGGTTTTGGAATTTTAACGGTGAGCTTCTTATTGGTTTTTACAATTCCCGTTCCCATGCAGTGTGAGCAAAAACCTTGCTTGCCGTTGCAATATTGGCATTTTTCAAGAGTTGATACGGAAACGGATACTTTATCCTTTGTTTTTATATCGTTCAAAGTTAATACTAAATCTTGCGCTATATCAAGGTTTTCCTCGGTTTTTCTTGTGCCTGATTGAGAATAATTGGTGCTTGTTCTTTTGCCCCTTGCCGTGTTTCCCATATTTCCCATATTTCCGTACAGGTTTTCAAATCCGCCAAAAGAGGTGCCTCCTTGGGCTGCTCCTCCCATAAGGTCGCCAAAGATTGTGCTGAAGAAATCCGAAAATCCGCCAAAATTTTGACCATAGGTTTGATATTGCCCGCCATTTTTTGTAAATTGTGAAAAATCAAACCCGCCGTAAGTTCCATTAGGGTCAAAATCTGCGCCTGCCTGCCAATTAGAACCCAGTTGGTCATAACGGGCGCGTTTATTTTTATCCGATAAAACTTCATAAGCTTCATTTATATCTTTAAATTTATTGGCTGCATCAGGCGCTTTATTCACATCGGGGTGATATTTTCTTGCAAGTTTTCTATATGCTGATTTAATGGTGCTTTCACTTGCGTCCTTGCTAACCCCTAATATTTCATAATAGTCTTTATATTTCATATTCTTATTTTAATTCAAAAAAGGAAAAATCATTATAAACTTAATTTTTTATTAAGGATTATATATTGTAAGCTTTTCTCTTGTATAAAATGTATCCGATAGAAAAAATTATAATAACGGGAAGCCACGCGGCAAAAAGCGGAGTAAGAGTGCCTGTTTCGCCTAAATTTATACAAAATGCCCTTATTACATAGAATAAAAATATAATTAAAATACTAAACAAGAAACCCCTGTTGTATCTCACTCTCGGGGGAGTAATTGCAAGAGGAATTCCGACAAGTGCAAGCACCATTGTTGTCATGGGAAGTGCAACTTTATCGTGGAGTTCAACTCTGTATTTTCTTTCCATTTCAATCGGAAAATGCGCTTGTCCTTTGTTTTTCATTATGAATTTAAAAAGTTTGAAATAGTCATACTGGCTTGCATCTCCCTTAAGGAGTTTTTCAAAATTCATATTATCAAGCCCAAAATTGACCACAAATTCGTCCGATACAGCCGTATTAAACAATTTTCCCGTGGTTGATATTGTGTACAAAACGGCATCTTTAAAAATCCAGCCAATTGCGTCTGTTTGTCCCTTTTTTGCCTGTATAAGCTGAATGGTATCTTTATTTGATAAATCCAAAACAGTCACGTTCAGAAGGGTTTTATCTATGCACTCCTGCACATAAAATATCCTTTGAGAATCGCGCAGAGTATAGTTTTTCTTTCCTTCCGGAATGTGTTTTTGCTGCAGTGAATATATTGTTAAAAGCTGTGATTGTTTGCTTGTTGAAGGAACAATAAAGTTGTTTATAAATAAACTCAATACAGTCATTAAAATTGCAAAAGCAAAAACCGGCTTTGCAATTCTGTCAATACCTATACCGCAAGCTTTTAAAACCGTGATTTCAGAATTTAAGCTTAATTTATTTATTGTCATTACAACCGCAAACAATGTCGAAATAGGAATTGAGAGCACAAATATTTGAGGCAGGTTCAAAACAATCATCATAAGTGCAATATTTAAGGGGATACCGTACTCGGAAATTTTTCTTATAATAACCGTAAATGTTTCAGATGCAAAAATTAAAGAGGTAAAGACAACAACGCCAAACAAGAAAACTTCAAGAAGCTGCATAAAGATATATTTATCCAATATCTTCGCATTTTTAATTTCGTATTCAACTCTGGACTTAAGTTGTTTGATTTTTTCCATTTTTGTACATCTTCTCTCTTTTTGATGACAGTTCTTTAAAAAGATTTACTCTCTCATTATATGACAATTTTTTAATCTTGTTCAAGGATTTTTCAAGTTCATTGAGGGAGAGATTTATATTTTTCTCATTGTATTCAAGCATATCGGAAAGTAAATAGCTGTCTGAAAGCACAAGTCTTGTCATATCACGAAAACCGCTTGAAGCTAAAAGTTTTGCGGAATTATTACTTTGTATTGAATAAAATAACGCTGCCGCAAGAATGTTTGGCATATGTGAAACCATAGCGGCTGATGCGTCATGCGTATTTTTATCCATTAATATCGGTTTTGCGCCAAGCTCCCTGATTACTTTGTTTAAGAGAGGATTATTTTTTGAAACCACCCATTTTGCACCCTTAAATAAACCTTTAAAAGAAGCTTTGTAACCGCTTTTTTCGGTTCCTGCCATGGGGTGTGACATTATAAAATTAAAGTTATAATCTTTATCTTTTATGCATTTTTTAATTGAGCAGACATCCGAAACTATTGTTTTTTTATCAAGAATGTCATTTAAATTATCCAAAATCCCTTGGGTGTCAGACATTTTAGAGCACACAAAAACCAAATCCAAGTTTTTAAGTTTATCATAATTCTGATAAATATTTTTACCCTTTTGGCTTTTTGAAACGGCTATGACTTCATACTTTCTTTTATCTAATGATTTAAAAATGGAGCCGCCTATTAAACCAAGACCAATAATTGCGATTTTTGCTTTTTTTGCCATGTTTCAATTATAATATAAAAAAACAAAAGGGAGTTACTATGGAAATTAAAAAAGGTACTGCATTTAAATTTGGTGATGATATTTCAACGGACCATATTGCACCGGGCAGATTATTTCACTTGAGGTCAGATTTAAATGAGTTTGCAAAACATGTACTTGAAGATGCAGATCCGACATTTGCATCAAGACATAAAGAGGGTGATTTTGTTGTTGCGGGAAATAATTTTGGTCTTGGTTCAAGCAGAGAGCATGCTCCTCAAATTATTAAAATTTCAGGAGTCGGAGCGGTTATTGCAAAAAGTTTTGCAAGAATTTTTTACAGAAATGCAATAAATATCGGGCTTCTTCTTATTGAATGCGATACGGATAATATTGATGACGGCGATACCTTGGAATTAGATGTTAAAAACGGCATTTTAAAAGATGTTACAAAAAATCTTGAAATAAAAATTACTCCCTTGCCCGATGTTATGATTAAACTTTTAAACGACGGCGGACTAATAGAACACTTAAAGAAAAACGGAGATTTTGCAATTGTATAATGTAACTTTAATAAAAGGGGACGGAATAGGACCTGAAATTTCAGACAGCGTTGTTAAAATAATTGAAGCAAGCGGACTTAAAATAAACTGGGACGTTCAACACGCAGGCGCAGATGTTGCGGAAAAAGAAGGTATTCCTCTCCCTCAAAGGGTAATAGATTCAATCAAAAAAAATAAAGTTGCACTTAAAGCTCCAGTCACAACGCCTATCGGTAAGGGATTTAGGTCTGTTAATGTTCAATTGAGACGTGACCTTGATTTGTATGCAAACTTAAGACCTTGTAAAAGTATTAAAGGAATTAAAACCCCTTTTGAAAATGTCGATTTGGTTGTAGTCAGGGAAAATACGGAAGACCTTTACGCAGGTATTGAAGAAAAAATTAATGATAATGAAGCTCATGGAATAAAGGTTATTACAAGAAAAGCATCTTCAAGAATTGTTGAGTGGGCGTTTGAATACGCTCTTAAGAACGGAAGAAAAAAAGTAACGGCAGTAACTAAAGCAAATATTTGTAAATTAACAGACGGCTTGTTTTTAGAATGCGCAAGGGAAGTTGCAAAAATATATGAAGGCAAAATTGAATATCAGGAAGTTCTTGTTGACGCTTTATGCATGCAGCTTGTTCAAAATCCTTCAAAATTTGATGTTTTAGTTATGCCAAACCTATACGGTGATATAGTTTCCGACTTAACTGCAGGACTTATAGGCGGTCTTGGTGTGGCACAGGGGGCAAATATCGGGCATGAAATAGCGGTTTTTGAACCTGTTCACGGCTCGGCACCTGATATAAAAGGCAAAAATCTTGCAAATCCTACAGCCCTTCTTTTATGCGCAATTGAGATGATTAAACATTTAGGCGAATTTGAAACCGCACAAAAGATTGAAGACGCCTTATTTAAAGTTTTAGATGAAGGCAAAGTAAAAACCAAGGATTTAGGCGGAAATTCCACAACTGACGAATTTACGCAGGAGATTATAAAAAAACTTTCTTAAAAAATATAAAAAATTTGCCATTATAGCTGGATTTTTATCTCTTTTTGTTCTATCCTTATGTTATGCAAAACAGGGGCTCAAATAAACACAGGGATGGTTGGGTTGAGATAAATCTGGAACACCTTGAACATAATATAAAAACAGTTAAAAGCATTCTTCCTCAAGGTGTTAGAACTCTTGCCGTTGTGAAGGCTGATGCATACGGACATGGTTCCGTTATGTGTGCGCCGACTCTTATTGCATGCGGAGTTGATATGTTTGGTGTGGCTTCCATTGATGAGGGGGTTGAGCTTCGTGAAAATAAAATAAATATTCCCGTCCTTGTTCTGGGAACAGTTCCCATTTGGTCTTTTGAAACCGCAATTAAAAACAATATTGCAATTTCTATATTTAATAAAGAGCACCTCTATGTTGCAAAAGATTTGTATGAAAGAACGGGTAAAAAGCTTCATGTTCACATCAAAATAGACACGGGCATGAACAGAATAGGTGTCAGATGCGAAAATGCAATAGAGTTTATAAAGGAAGTTCAAGGGGCAGATTACGTAAGTCTTGACGGTGTTTTTACCCATTTTGCGGATGTTGAAAATAAAGATATATACGAAGCTCAATTAAGCAATTTTAAAAATATTATAAATAATATAAATTCAAGCAATTTAATTATTCATTGCGCAAATTCTCCCGCAACTATTGATAAAGACTGTTATTTTAACATGGTAAGGCTCGGGATTGTCTTATACGGGCTTACTCCTTTTGGACAAGGCAGAAAAGTTGACGACATAAAGCAAGTAATAGCTCTTAAAGGAAGAATTACAAATATCCACGAAATTAAAGAAGGCGAAGGAGTATCATACGGACATACATTTAAAGCAAATAAAACCGTAAAAGTTGCAACAATACCCATAGGATATGCGGATGGTGTTGCAAGAAGCTTATCTAATAAAATAAGCGGTTCGCTAAACGACCACAAGGTTAATCAAATAGGCAACATCACAATGGACCAGATGATGTTTGACATAACGGGTGTTGATGCTGAAATCGGCGATATTATTACACTGCTTGGAAAAGATGAGAAAGGGAATTTCTATTCTATTGACGAGTGGGCGCAAATTTTAAACACCATAAATTATGAATTAACATGCAGACTGAAAGTCAGACTACCCAGAATATACACAAGAGAGGAATGAAATGAAAAAGACCCTATTGTACGAACAACAACTCAAACTGAACGCTAAAATGGTTCCCTTTGCAGGTTGGGAAATGCCCGTCCAGTATAAAGGAATTCTTGAAGAACATAAGGCGGTCAGAGAAAATGTAGGTCTTTTTGATGTATCTCATATGGGTGAGGTTCTGGTATCAGGCAAGGATTCCGTTCGCTTTCTTCAAAAAATATGTCCTCAGGATATTTCAAAATTAGAAACAGGACGTGCCGTCTACTGTCAATTGACTAACGAAAAAGGCGGAATTATTGATGATTTTATAACATACAGGCTCGAACAGGAAGATAAAGAAAAATACCCTAAATATCTTTTAATTATGAATGCGTCACGTATTGACGAAGATATAAACTGGTTTTCAAGAAATGCGCTTAACTATGACATTGTTATCGACAATCAATCTCATAATTACTCAATGCTTGCACTTCAAGGTCCTAAGGCAAGTGCTTTAATTGAAAAAATGGGACTTAAAAAAGAAAAACAGCCAAAATATTTTTCAATCAAAAAAACGCATCTTGATACCGTATCTTTATACATCGCAAGGTCGGGTTATACGGGAGAAGACGGCTTTGAAATCATTGCCGGTAATCAGGTGATAGAATTTTTATGGCATGAACTTTTAATAAACGGAAAAGAGTTTAATATAGAACCCGCAGGACTTGGCGCAAGAGATACCCTAAGGCTTGAAGCAGGACTTCATCTTTGGGGAAATGATTTAGACGAAAATACAACTCCTGTCGAGGCGGGGCTTTCTTGGTCTGTTGCAAAGGATAAAAAAGAAAGATATAACGGAAAAGAGGTCATCTTATCTCAGCTCGGTATTAAAAATAAAGGGCTTTATGACGTTAAAAAGCAATTTATAGCTTTTGAAATGGTTGATAAAGCAATAGCCCGCCACGAATATGAAATATACTTCGAAGATAAAAAAATAGGTCAGGTCACAAGCGGAACCTTCTCTCCAACGACAGGTAAGAACATAGGGCTGGGTTATATCTATTATGATAAGATAGCCTTAACATCTCTTAATAATAGTAATGTTACATGTGGCACTATAATACAAATTATGGTAAGAAATAAAATGTATAATGCAAAGGTTGTAAAAAGACCCTTTGTTGAAAAACATACAAGGATATAGGAGCAGATAAGAAGTGGAACAAAGAACAGCACCGGAAGGAATTTTATGTGCAAAGACTCACGAATGGGTTTTAGAAGAAGATAATGTATGTACAGTCGGATTAACGGATTATGCGGTCGAAGAACTCGGGGACATAGTTTTTGTTGAATTACCCGAAGTCGGTACAACTTTTGAAAAAAACGAAGTGTTTGCAACTATAGAGTCAGTTAAAGCGGCAAGCGAAATTTACATGCCTATCGGCGGCAAAATTATAGAAATAAATGAAGAACTTATTTCTTCCCCTGAAATAGTAAACGAAGACAATTGGGAAAAAGGCTGGTTTGTAAAAATTAAGGCGGAGGATTTTGCCAGAGATTCAATAGGACTTTGTGAATACGAAGATTACAGAGAAGAAATCGAATAATGAGTATATTAAATGATGCCGAAGAAATGCTTTCTGAAATTAAGATAGCAACAGTGGATGAGCTTTTTTCTCAAATACCGGAAAAAGCTTGCATAAACGGCTTAAATTTGCCTGATATGAAAGACGAGATAGAAGTTCAAAAAACTCTATCCGCTATGGCTAAAAAAAATAAAAACGATTACGTCTATTTTATAGGAGGGGGGAGTTATAATAAATTTGTCCCGCCTGCAATTTCTGCAATAAGCCAAAGATTTGAATTTTTATCCGCATATACACCTTATCAAGCGGAAATTTCCCAAGGTACGCTTGAAACCATGTATGATTTTCAATCAATGATATGCGAGATGACCAAACAGGATGTTTCAAACGCATCAGTTTATGATGGTGCAAGCGCATGTGCTGAGGCTATCCTTATGGCGTGCAGAATTACCAAAAAAAATAAGGCTTTTGTATCATCAAATTTAAATCCTAATTATTTGGAAGTTATTAAGACTTATCTCTGGGCAGGTGATATTGAGCTTGAGATTGGTGAAACTCCAAATTACAGTGATGATTTGGCTTGTATTTTATATCAAAGCCCAAATTATTTTGGCGAAATAG
This sequence comes from Candidatus Gastranaerophilales bacterium, assembly GCA_947594025.1. Lineage (GTDB taxonomy): Bacteria > Cyanobacteriota > Vampirovibrionia > Gastranaerophilales > Gastranaerophilaceae > SIG30. The sequence goes on along the minus strand of CANQDZ010000008.1, from coordinate 5,866 downwards.
AAGAAATGCCTTTAAAAAAAGGTAAAGAACTTATAATTTCATGTGTAAACTTAAGCGCACTTGTCCTTTACGAACCTCCGATGTCCGATATAACAGTCGGCGATTATCAGGTTTTAGGTATTCCTATGGCGTTCGGCGGTCCATACGGCGGTTTTATTGCTTGTAAGGATGAATACAAAAGACAATTGGCAGGCAGGATTGTAGGTAAAACAATCGATGCGGAAGGCAATTCTGCTTACGTTTTAACATTGCAGGCAAGGGAACAGCACATAAGACGCGAAAAAGCGACAAGCAACATTTGTTCAAATCAGGCTTTAACTGCGTTATGTGCGACTGTTTACGTTGATTTAATGGGAAACAGCGGATTATATCAAATATCAAAGAAATGTTTCGATAACGCGCACACTCTTGCGGAAGGTCTTGAAAATAAAGGATATAATGTTTTAAATAACGAATTCTACAATGAATTTGTTGTTGATGTTAAATCTTCTGATGAATTTTTAGCTAAAATGAAAGCAAACGGAATTCTTGCAGGTATAAAAATTGACGAAGCTAAAATTCTTGTTTCATCAACCGAGATGAATGACGAAAACGAGATTAAAAAGTATATAGAGCTTGCTTAAGGTTTTTTCTTTTTTAAAACAGCAAGTGCAATTCCGACAAAACAGGCTATAACTGCTAAAATATCAAGCTTTATGCTTGCTGCGCCTTTGTCTTTCCCTCTTTTTCCCTTAGGTTTGGCGGGAGTTGCTTCCTGCTCTCTTTTTTGAAGTGTGTCTTGAATAGGGGTTTTTGACAATTCAGGCACATCAACAACGCCGACATTTGGCAGCTTGCCTTGCATATTTGAATTAGCCGTTTGCGCCTGCTGTTTTTTAAATAATTCCAAATTATTTTGAGGGATTGGATTTATTGCCATACTTCTAAAATGCATCTGAATATTTTTTTTTGATACGTAAACTCAGGCGCTTTAAAATTAAATACAAAAACTCGGTTTTATAACTTTAAAGCTTACTTACGGATAAACTCAAGCTGCCTTCTGAAGGGAAATTTATTTTGTCCTTAATTTCTTTAATAAGCTCTTCTTTTTTATAATGAAAGATAAAAACTTAAATTAAAAAAGCCCCTCAGATTGAGGGGCTTTTTATTATGCTTTTTATTATATTATGCCTTGTGATTCCATTGCGCTTGATACAAGCTCGAATGCTGCAATATTTGCACCTGCCGGGTAATTTATGCCTAAATTGTATTTGTCGGCGGCGTCTTTACAAGCTTTAAATATGTTAACCATAATATCGTTAAGCTTTGCGTTAACTTCGTCAAATGTCCAACGTAATCTCATTGAGTTTTGGCTCATTTCAAGAGCAGAAGTTGCAACACCTCCTGCATTTGCCGCTTTTGCCGGAGCAAGTAAAACACCGTTTTTAATCAAGTATTCAATTGCTTCATTTGTTGTCGGCATATTTGCACCTTCACCTATTGCCATACAGCCGTTTTCAAAAAGTTTTTTAGCTGAAGTCATGTTGATATCATTTTGTGTTGCACAAGGAAGGGCGATATCTGTTTTGATTGACCAAACTTTTGGCTCCTTGCCTTCTTCGTTTTCAAAATATTTTGCGGAAGGTTTAAAGCTTAAGTATTCTTTAATTCTTGCTCTTTTTACTTCTTTAAGGTCTTTAATAATATCAAGATTAATACCTTCTTCATCATATATGCAGCCGTTTGAATCTGACATTGCAACAACTTTTGCGCCGTATTGCTGAGCTTTTTCACAAGCATAGATTGCGACATTTCCTGAACCTGAAATTGTCACAACCTTATCTTTAAATGTGTGGCCGTTTGCTCCAAGCATTTCTCTCATATAATAAACAAGTCCGTACCCTGTTGCTTCTTTTCTTGCCAAGCTTCCCCAATAATCAAGCCCTTTGCCTGTTAACACGCCTGCTTCATATTGGTTTTTAATTTTTCTGTATTGTCCGAATAAATATCCTATTTCGCGTCCGCCAACTCCGATGTCGCCTGCAGGAACGTCTAAATCGTGACCTATATGCCTTTGAAGTTCAGACATAAAGCTTTGACAAAATCTCATAATTTCAGCATCTGATTTACCCTTAGGGTCAAAATCGGAACCGCCCTTACCTCCGCCTATCGGAAGCCCTGTCAATGCGTTTTTAAATATTTGTTCAAAACCAAGGAATTTAATTATGCTCAAGTTTACGCTCGGGTGGAAACGAAGACCCCCTTTGTACGGACCGAGTGCCCCATTAAATTGAACCCTGTAACCTTTGTTTACTTGAGTTTTTCCGTTATCATCAACCCACGGGACTCTAAACATTATAATTCTTTCAGGCTCAACCAATCTTTCCAAAAGGGCTGATTTTTCAAAGTTTGTATGTTGTTTAACTGCGGGAGTTATGCTTTTTAATACCTCCTCAACAGCTTGCAAAAATTCTTTTTCATTAGGATTTTTGTTTTTTGTTTCTTCTATGACTTTTTGGGTGTAATTATTCATATCTGTTCCTCGTCTATTTTACTAAGTTATCTTTTAAATCAACCAAAATTTGGTCTAAGTTTTCTTTGTGTTTTCCCATACCCTGAGCAAATTGCGGACGTCCGCCGCCATTTCCGCCAAGAGCTTTTGTTATTTCACCTACAATATTACTTGCAAATATTTTTTCTTTTACAAAACCGTCAGTTACTTTTGCTGTCACAAATACCCCGTTTGGCATTATTGAGCACAGTACAATAATGCTTTCGCCAAGTTTGTTTGCAAGGTATTCAACTCCCGTTTTAATTGCATTATTTGGAATATCCTCGGTTTTTGTGATGAAGCATTTTCCTTTAACACCGTTAATTTCAATATCTTGAGCGCGTGACATAAGAGTTGCAAATTGATTTTTGGCATTTTGTTCTTCCATTTTTTCAACTTTATTGTTTAACTCTTTGTTATCTTGCAGAAGTTTTTCAATTTTAATTTCAACTTCCGTGTAAGGAAGCTTGTATTTTTTTGCAATTTTATCTATTTCATCAGCTTTTAATGTTAAATATTCAAGAGCTGAATCGGAGCATACGGCTTCAATACGTCTGACACCTGCAGCAATTGCAGATTCGGAAACTATCTTACACAGCCTTAAGTTTTCACTGTTTTTAACGTGGCAGCCCCCGCAAAGTTCTTTTGAGATTGTGTTGCCGGCATTGTCTTTAAAGCTTACAACTCTTACCACATCCTCGTATTTTTCACCAAACAGTGCCATAGCCCCTGTTTTTTTAGCTTCATCAAGACTCATAATATCCGTTTGGCGTTTTAACTTTTCTTTAATCCAAAGGTTTATATATCCTTCTATTTTCTTAATTTGTTCCAAAGTTAATGCGCTTTGATAATTAAAATCGTACCTTGTTCTGTTATTTTCAACTTGCGAGCCTGCCTGGTGAACATCGCTTCCAAGCGTTTTTTGGAGTGCTGCTTGAAGAAGATGCGCAAGCGAGTGGTGTTTTTCAATTTCTTGTCTGTTTTGTACGTCAATTTTTGCAGAAACTTTATCGCCAATCTTTACTTTTCCCTTACCTCTGTGAACAAAGACCTTTCCCACTCTAAAGGTATTCAGGATTTCAATTTTGCCGCCTTCTTGCGTTTCAAGATAGCCAACGTCGCCAACTTGACCTCCGCATTCACCATAGAAGGGAGTTTTATCAAGCATAATATCAACTATATCATTTTCAGATGTGTTTTCGTCTATATCTTCCAAATCCTTAATGATACCGATAACCTTTGCTTCGCATTCATTTTCTTCATAACCGATAAATTCCGTATCTTGATATTTTGCATAAACCATATCGTTTGCAACGCTTGTTTTTTGAACGCTTTGTCTTGCACGTGTTTTTTGTTCCTCCATGCATTTATTAAAGCCTTCAAGGTCAACTTTCAGGTTATTTTCTTCCGCAATATCTTTGGTTAACTCAAACGGAAAACCGTAAGTGTCATACAATTTAAACGCTTCTTCGCCGATTATTGTATCTTGACCTTTTGATTTGATTGCTTTTATAACATCTTCGATATGAACCTGTCCCTTTTGAAGAGTCAACTTAAATCTTTTTTCTTCAGCTTCTATTTGAGATATAATTTTTTCTTTATTTTCTTCAAGTTCAGGATAAACGGCTTTATATCTGTTTATAACGGTTTCAACTACAGGGCGCAGGAAGGGTAAATCTAATCCTAATAAGTAGCCATGTCTTAGCGCACGCCTTAAAATCATTCTTAAAACGTAGCCCCTTCCTTCGTTTGAGGCTGATATACCGTCTGCAATCATAAAAGAAACACATCTTGCGTGGTCTGTTACTATTCTCAAAGAAATATCGGTCTTTTCATTTTCAAGATATTTTTTGCCTGAAATCTCGCAAACTTTATCCAAAATAGGTCTTAAAAGGTCTGTTTCAAATGTTGAATTAACCCCTTGACATACCATCGCAATTCTTTCAAGACCCATACCCGTATCAACATTTTTACGTCCAAGCGGTCTTTGATTTCCTTCTTCATCTTGGAAAATTTCAGTAAATACAAGGTTCCAGATTTCTATCCAGCGGTCGCATTCGCAAGTGTCAATACCGCAATTTGGAGAGCATTTTAAATGTTCACCCAAGTCGTAATGTATCTCGGAACATGGTCCGCATGGACCTGAAGCTCCCGGAGGTCCCCAAAAATTATCTTTTTTGCCTTTTTTTAGAATTCTTTCTTTTGGAACTCCTGCTTTTTGCCAAAGTTCTCCGGCTTCGTCGTCATTTTCATATATTGTTATCCATAAACGGTTTTTGTCCAATTTTAAATAGTTAGTTACAAAATCCCAAGCCCATGGAATAACTTCTTCTTTATAATAGTCGTTAAATGCAAAGTTTCCGAGCATCTCAAAAAAAGTATGGTGGCGGGGGGTTCTTCCCACATTTTCGATATCGGAATCTTTTCCGCCCGCTCTTGCGCATTTCTGGCATGTTGTTGCTCTTGCAGGGCTAAACGGCGGTTTTTCTATATTTAAATAGTAAGGCACAAATTGCACCATTCCTGCCGTTGTAAGTAAAATCGTAGGATTATCGGGTATAAGTGAGGAACTTTTAATCCTCGTACTGCTATGTTTTTTTTCGAAAAAACTTAAAAACTCTTCTCTTATATCATCTGCTTTCATCATAAAACAATTCTATCATAAAAAAACCGATTAATAAAAACCTAATAGTAAAAACCCCCCTTGAAGTACAAGGAGGATTTTTACTTTATTATTATTATTTGCAAAGTGAAAGCAATACGCCTGCAGCAACCGCGGAACCGATAACGCCTGATACGTTAGGACCCATAGCGTGCATCAATAAGTAGTTGTTAGGATTGTATTCAAGACCGACTTTATTTGAAACACGAGCTGCCATCGGCACTGCGGAAACACCTGCTGAACCGATAAGAGGATTGATTTTTGTTTTACTGAACACATTCATTATCTTTGCGCATACAACGCCGCCTGCGGTTGCAAAGCTAAATGCTACAACGCCAAGAACCAACATGAACAATGTTTGAATTGTCAGAAATTGGCTTGCGGATAGTTTTGAACCAACAGAAAGGCCCAAGAGAATTGTAACTATATTACAAAATTCATTTTGCAAGGTTTTTGAAATTCTTTCAATAACGCCGGATTCACGTGCCAAATTGCCGAAACAAAGTGCGCCAAGCAACGGGCATGCATCAGGCAGCAATATAATGCAAAGACCAAGTACAACCAGAGGAAAAACAATCTTTTCTCTCTTTGATACATCTCTTAACTGCACCATTTCAATTTTGCGTTCTTCTTCGGTTGTAAGAGCCTTCATAATCGGCGGCTGAATAACGGGA
>CANQDZ010000007.1 GCA_947594025.1 Candidatus Gastranaerophilales bacterium | reverse complement strand
ATATTTTTTAATAATTTTTTTATTCTGAGTTCGGGAGTTTTTTCATATCTTGCACTTTTAATGCCCGGACCGCCTTTTAGATAATCAACGCATAAACCTGAATCATCGGCTAAAAAATACTTATATCCCCTTGTTTCACATTTTGAAGCACAAAGTGCCTTACAAAAAGAATTTTCAAGAAAAGTTTTGCCGTCTTCTATGGGATCAAATCCTTTATCAGGCAAAATAAACGTGATGTTAAAGTTTCCCATAATTTCATTTAATTCCTTTACCTTATGTGGGTTTGATGTTGCAAAAACAATAATTTTATTTTCCATATCGTCTCTGCCTTTCTGAAAATTCAGTAATTGCAAGCCCAAATTCCCTTTTGTTAAAATCAGGCCAAAGGACATCCGTTACATATATTTCGCTGTATGCAATCTGCCACAAAAGATAATTACTTATTCTTTTTTCTCCCCCCGTTCTTATAAGTAAATCGGGTTCGGGAATATTTTTTGTATATAAATTGTCCGAAATGATATCTTCATTTATTTCGTTTTCTTTTATTCTGCTTTTTATGATATTTTTAACGGCATTTACAATTTCGTTTCTTGAACCGTAATTAAGTGCAATTTGAAGATTAACTCCCGTGTTATTCAGGGTTTTTTCTTCCGCATCATTTAAAATTTTCTGAAGATTATCTGACAGCATGGATAAATCCCCGATAAATTTAAGTTTAACGTTATTTTTATCTAACTCGAGAACTTCATTTGAGATTGTTGCTGCAAGCAACTCCATTAAAAAATTTACCTCATCCTTGGGTCTTTTCCAATTTTCGGTAGAAAAAGCATAAACGGTAATATATTTAACACCAAAAGAGTGTGCCGCCTTTACTATTGTTTTAAGAGCTTCGACACCTTTTTTATGTCCTGATGCCGAAGGTAAAAAATGCGCTTTTGCCCATCTTCTGTTGCCATCCATAATAATTGCGATGTGTTTTAGGTTCGTTTTTTCAACAATATTTTTTATATCTTTTTCTTCAGCCGTCATTTTGGTGCCTCATATATAGAAGAATTATATCAAGAAAAATTTAAAACTTGCATAATTTTAGAAAAAATCTTATAATACAAGAACTTACCTGTGACTTTGTTTATACCGCATGGGTTATTGTTACTAAGATAGGAGAAAAAAATACTATGTACCAAGACGAAACGCTTACTTGCGAAGACTGCGGAAAAGAATTTGTTTTTACGGTTGGCGAACAAGAATTTTACGCAGAAAAAGGTTTAGCAAATAAACCAAAAAGATGTCCGGAATGTCGCAAGGCACGCAGGCAAAAGAACAGAAGAAAACTTTACGATGCAACATGTTCTGAATGCGGAGCGGAAACAAAGGTTCCATTTAAGCCTGTAAGCGGAAAAGAAATATATTGCAGAGAATGTTATCTAAAAAGACAACAAGCTCAACAGGAACAACCGACCTCAACTGAGGAGGCTTAAGTTCAAGAATTAGGGGCGCCTTAACCAAGGCGCCTTTTTTAAACCTGAAAAGAAGGAGATAAAAATGGAAAAAATTGTATTTATAAGGCAAATGTGGGAAATAGCTTTCATTCAAAAAAGCGTAAAACTCCTTCTTACGATTGTTTTTTTCTATGTATTAATCAGCATTGCGAATTTTTTTATAAAAAAACTTTTAGCAAAAATCTTAAACAGGGCAAAAAATCACGAAGCCAAAAAACAAATACAAACCGTTCAAACAGTTACTATTTCAACAACGGATACGGTGTTGTTTATAATAATGGCATTTCATATCTTGAGCATTTTGGGAATAGACATAAGACCGTTTTTGGCAGCTGCAGGGGTTGCAGGTGTCGCAATAGGTTTTGGTGCCAAAAACTTTGTTGAAGACATCATTTCAGGCTTTTCAATTCTTTTGTCGGGACAATTAAGAGTCGGTGATATTGTAGAAATAGGAAGTTCAATCGGAACCGTTCAAAAGATAAATATAAGAACGGTAATTTTAAGGGATGTAAACGGCAGGGTTCATTATATAAATAACAGAATTGTGGATAAAATCATAAATTACACACAAGAATTTTCTTATGCTGTTTTCAATATTGATGTTGCATACAAGGAAGATATAGCTCACGTTATAAACGTTATAAAAGAGCTTGGCGAAGAAATAAGACAAGACAATAACCTGTCTAAATACATTTTAGACGACCTTGAGATGTTTGGTCTTGAGTCATTTGAATCAAGCTCGGTTAGAATTAAATGTCGAATTAAAACGCGCACAAGCCATTATTTAGGCGTATTCTACAAGTTTAACTTAATGATTAAAGAGAGATTTGATAAAGAAGGCATTGAAATTCCATTTAATCAAATAACTATTCATCAAGCAGATAATTAGTTAACGTTTTGACCATAACGCCTGTGGCACCCGCGTCATGTTCTCTGTATGGTTTAGAGATATGCGCAGTACCTGCAATATCGATATGAGCCCAATTCTTATTTTTTATAAAGTTAGATAAAAACCAGCCTGCAACAGAGGTTCCGGCTTCTCGACCGCCCGTATTTCTAACATCCGCAATATTGGATTTTAGGTTATCCTTCATATCCTCTTTAATTGGCATTTCCCATAAATCTTCCCCTGATTTTTCACCGGATTTAATGATTTTATCAATCATTTTTTTATTTGTACCCATAATGCCTGAAATTCTGCTTCCGAGAGCAACAATGCACGCACCTGTCAGTGTTGCAATATCAATTATTTCATCATATCCTGTTTCGTCTGCGTAAGTTAAAACGTCGGCAAGTGTTAATCTGCCTTCAGCATCCGTGTTATCAACTTCAATTGTCATGCCGCTTTTTGATTTTAAAATATCACCTTGTTTGTACGCACGTCCGCTTGGCATGTTTTCGCAAAGTGCCGAAATAGCATGAACTTCAACATTAGATTTAAGTTTTGAAAGAGCCTGAATGACGCCTAAAATACAAGCGCATCCTGACATGTCATCCTTCATATCAAGCATTGAAGAAGCAGGTTTAATATCGAGACCGCCCGCATCAAACGTAATGCCCTTGCCTATAAGAGCAATTTTTTTTGTCGGATTTTTAGGTTTGTATGAAAGATGAATAAGCTTTGGCGGCTGCTCGCTTCCTCTTGCAACTGCCAAAAATGCGCCAAAATTCATTTTTTCAAGTTCTTCTTTTTCAAAGATTTTTAGTTCAAAACCGTTTTTATCCGCAATATTGCGTGCAATTTCCGCAATATGTGTTGGAGTCATAACATGTGCCTGTTCATTTATTAAATCCTTTGCAAATTTAACGGAATCGGATAACACTATGGACTTTTCAATATATGGTTTTAGTTTTTCATCCGTGAAAATGACATTCTTTATTGATGATTCTTTTTTCTTTGATTTATATTTGTCAAATTTATAGCTTGCGTCTAAAAATCCCTCCAAAAACGCAGACGTCATTTCTTCGTTTAATACTTTATCCGCAATAACGTTTTCGTTCTGCTTGCAATTATCAATGTATTTATACGTTTTAGCGCCGATTTCTCTTATCTTATAGTTAGATGCGTCTTTAGATAACCATACAAGCAAAACGGATTTAATATCGCCCTTTAAGTTGTTCAAAAGGTAAAAGTCGCCGACAGAGCCTTTAATACCACTATTTAAGGCGGCTTCAACTTCTTTTTTTGTTTCGTTATTAAGGCTTGTATCTTGTATTTTGCCCCCTATAACTCCCGTAATAAATATATCTGCTTTTTTTATTTTTTTATCGCATTTAATTTTCATTTTTTATCTCCTCAAGTTTTAAATGTATTATACAGCTTTTATAAAACATGGGGGTAGTTTGTGTTATTTTGCAATTAAATCAATGTATTCAAGCGATCTTTTTGCAAGATAAGCATTTTTAAGTTCTTTATTTTTTCTTGTTTTGCGGTCAAGCTCCGCTTCTTTCACTATCCCCCAATTTGAATTTACGGGCTGAAAATTCTTGTGCTCCTTAAATGTGATATATTGGGTAAGCGCCCCGAGCATAGAAATATCTTGAAGTTCTAAAAGTTCTTCACCTTTTAAATATCTTTTTGCATTTATTCCGGCAAGAAGACCCGTTGCCATGCTTTCATTGTAGCCTTCAACCCCCGTTATTTGACCTGCAAAAAATATTTTTTCATTATTTTGAGTTTGAAGTGTAGGTTTTAAAATTTTTGGCGAGTTTATAAAACTGTTTGCATGCATAACACCATATCGTGCAATTTTGGCATTTTCAAGTCCCGGTATGCTTTCAATAAGTCTTTTTTGTTCTCCCCACTTTAAATTGGTTTGAAAACCTACGAGGTTATATAAGCTTGCCTTTTTATCGTCCTGTCTTAACTGCACGACTGCGTAAAATTTTCTGTCGGGGTATCTTTCATCCCTTAAACCAACGGGCTTCATGGGTCCGTATCTCAGCGTATCAACTCCGCGTGAGGCTAAAACTTCAACCGGAAGGCAGCCTTCAAAAAATTTTGCCTCAAAATCCTTAAGTTCAATTTTCTCTGCCGTGGTTAAAATATTATAGAAATTTTCATATTCTTCTTTTTGCATGGGGCAATTAATAAAATCAGCATCCCCTTTTTGCCAGCGGCTTGCATAAAATGCCTTGTTAAAATCAATGCTTTCTTTTTCAACAATAGGGGCAATAGCATCAAAAAAATGAAAGTTTTCTTCCCTTGTCATTTTTTTAACAAACTCACACATTTTAGGCGATGTCAAAGGTCCGGTTGAAATAATCGTTAAAACATCATCGTTTGGAATTTCAATAACTTCTTCTCTGATAAGATTTATGTATTCATTTTCAGAAATCAGCTTTGTGACTTCCCTGCTAAAACCGCATCTGTCAACAGATAATGATTTTCCTGAAGGAACGCATTTTTCGAAAGCTATATTTATAAGCGTTCCGCCGAGACGTTTCATCTCCTCTTTAAGCAAACCGGAAGCAGAAGTTATATCGGTTGACCCGAGAGAATTTGAACACACAAATTCCGCTAAATCCGATGTTTTATGTGCACCCGTTTCGACATTTGGACGCATTTCATATAAATCAACCGTAATGCCATTTTTTGCCAAATATAATGCCGCTTCAGAGCCTGCAAGCCCTGCGCCTATAACCCTTACTTTTTCCATAAAAATATTTTATCAAAAAAATATTCGCACTCGGTGTATTTATTGTATAATGTATCTAATATGAGTAATATTACGTTTAAGAAGAATAATATAGAGAAGTTATTATTAAATTTGGATTCAAACCCTGAAAGTCAGAAAAATAAGGATTTTAGATTTTCGGTGTCTTTAATATATGAACTTATAGAAGAAGAATTTGCGGATACTTTTGACACCAAAAATACCATCTTAAGAGATACCGGTATTAAATATTTAAATGACCGGCCCGAGGGGATGTTTTTTATAACTCCTCCTTATAATTTTGAATACTATTTGAAATCAAAGGGCTCTTTGTACAGATTAAAACCTGTATACAGAGGGGATAAGTACGGCTATTTAATTACAACAAACCTTCTCTTTGAGTATTTTGCAGGCGTAGAAGAAAATTTACATATTGAAGTAAGCGACGAATATCTTTTTTATCATACACTTGTTCAATTTGTCAAAAAAACAATTGAAAAATTAAACTTTATTCCGACGGTTAAAATGGGTAAAGAAGCGTTCACTATAGTATATGAGCCTTATTTTAACAATAAAGATTATTTAAATGCATATAAAAGCATTATAGAAAATGATTATCTTGATGTTCAAACAACAAAAGAAATTATAGATAAATATCTGAATTATATGATTTTTACGTTTTTAAACATAAAAGCGTATAAATTTGCGGATTTAAAATCCGCTTCATATTTCATCAAGCGAGCTCCAAATAAAAGATATATAAGAAGCGTTGACTTAGCTGTCGATATTCAAACATGGCTGGACGAAATGGCTCTCGGAAGCTATGAAATAGTGCCGATATTTAACATTGAAGAAAACGGAGAAGACAAATTTCTTTTAAGAGTTCTTGCAAAAAATAAAAAGACAAATGAGGTTGTTCCTTTTGATAAATTGACGGAATTTGAACAAACAATTATTGAAAAACAAATAAATTGGGCAACAAAATATATAGAAGACCTTGAAGATATCACTATGGAGCTTGATTTGGCAGGTGTATACAAGCTTGTCACTCAGATTTCATATTATTTGGCTCAAGCAGGCATGGAGGTTAATCTGCCGGAAGGAATGAACAATATCATCGTTCCCCGCGCTTCAATTAATGCAAAAATTAAAGAAAAAAGAATGGCAGAAATTAAATCACTGCTTGATTTTGCAGATAATTCCATTATCTCGCTTGATCAGTTAATGGATTTTTCAATAGAAATATCGCTTGGTGAAGATGAAAAAATAAGTGCAGAAGAATTTCAAAAACTGGCAAAAAATTCTAACGGTTTAATTAAGTATAAAGACAAATATATTCTTATAGACAAAGAAGAAACAGACAAATTATTAGAAAGATTAAAGAAAAAACCAAATCTTGTCATGAACAAGATGAAACTTTTGCACTATGCGCTATCGGGTAAAATTGAAGATTACGATTTTGATTACGATGAAGCTTTTGCAAAAATCATCAGCGACTTCACAAAGGTTGAAGACATTGAAATTCCAAAAGATTTAAACGGCGTTCTTCGTCCTTATCAGGTCGTCGGATACAAATGGCTTTACACAAATATCATAAAAGGTTTTGGCTGCTGTATAGCGGATGACATGGGACTTGGTAAAACAATTCAGGTTATAAGCCTTATTTTAAAACTTAAGGAAGAAAAGAAAATTAAAAAACCCGCTCTCGTTGTTTGCCCAACAACACTTTTAGGCAACTGGGAGCGCGAGTTTAAGATGTTTGCACCTTCTATGAATGTCTTTAAATACCATGGAATAGACAGAGAATTTTCTATGGATTGCGATGCAATTTTAACAACTTATGCGATTTTAAGAATAGATGCCGAGCAATTCAAAAAGTATGAGTGGGATATTTTAGTAATAGATGAAGCGCAAAACATCAAAAATCCGACGACTTCACAAACTCAAGCAGTTAAAGCAATTAAGGCAAATATGAAAGTTGCAATGACAGGTACTCCGATTGAAAACAGATTAAATGAACTGTGGAGTATATTTGACTTCGTAAATAAAGGCTATTTGGGCACTGTAACGGATTTTGGCAAAAATTACGCAATCCCTATTGAGAAATTCAAAGAAACAACACGAATAGAGAAGCTTAAAAAGGCAATTTCGCCTTTCATGTTAAGACGTTTAAAAACCGATAAAACAATCATTTCAGACTTACCTGAAAAAATCGTGCTTGACGAATACTGTTATTTAACTAAAAATCAGGCTCTTTTGTATGAAAAAGTGCTTCAATCATCCATGGAAGAAATTTCAAATTCAAAAGCAACAATAAACAGACGAGGCGCAATATTCAAGCTTATTACCTGCCTAAAACAAGTTTGCAATCACCCTTATCACTACCTAAAACATGGAGATATGAGCCAAAATGCAAGCGGTAAAACGCAAAAGTTAATTTCAATTTTAAATAATATCATTGAAAATGACGAAAAAGTTTTAATATTTACGCAGTACAAACAAATGGGCGACATTTTAACAAATATCGTTGCAAACGAATATGACATTGACCCCTTATTCTTCCACGGCTCTTTAAACGTTAAGTCAAGAGATACAATAATAAAGCAGTTTGAAGAAGACAAAGACAAAAAAATAATGATACTTTCTTTAAAGGCGGGCGGATTAGGACTAAATTTAACTCCGGCAAGCAATGTTATTCACTACGATTTATGGTGGAACCCCGCGGTTGAAGATCAGGCAACCGATAGAACCTATCGTATAGGTCAGGATAAAAATGTTATGGTACACAGATTTATAACGCTATCAACATTTGAAGAAAAAATTGATAAAATCATTAAAGATAAAAGAGATTTAGCAGACAGCACCATATTTGTCGGAGAAAAAATTATTACGGAGTTGTCTGATGATGAAATATATGACATTTTCTCACTTGCGTAAATTTATTGTATAATTCTTATATGAGCAAGGATTTAATAGGATTTTGGGGATATGTAGAACCCAAAATAGTAAAGGAAAACAAGGAAAAATATCCTAATGCGGATTTTATTGATTTGGATGTGCCGATTGGAGCACCCGATTCAAAAATCACCCCTAATGCTTATTGTAAAATTATAAAAAATATTTTTGATAACGCTTTTTATCTGAAAAACAGAATTATAAAAATACTTGCTCCGATAGGTAAAGATAAGTGTGACAGCGGTTTTTTTGCAGCAAAAATACTTAAAGACTGCGGTTTTGAAGTTGAAACATTAAAATATGAAGCGGAATGGAATAACGGAGAAATAATAATTCCGATAAGTAAAAGTAATCTACCCTTAAAAGAAAAAATAAACCTTATAACATCGGGCATAATAACCCCTAATACAGGCAGCTATGAAGAATGCAAACCAAAGTTTGGTTTTTGGGGTGTTCCGCCGCATGACCTGACAATTCTTGATATTTTTCCAAATGAAACACACGTTTACGGCTGGCTAAGATGCGTTGAGGCAAACTATCCTGCCGACCTTGAGCTTGAATCTTATGTGGACAAGGATGTTCCAACCGTTTTTTATGCGCAGACATTTTGCGCCAAAAATCAGCTTGCAAAGTATCTGGCAGATAAATATAACGGACTTTACGTTGATGCAGACGGACTTGCAAATAATTCAATAAAAGCAAAAATTGAAGCCTTTATAAAGTTAAGATAAACTCTTTATGATAGAATATCTTTATGAGTAATTTCTTTTTAGATGCAGGAACGACTTGGTCAAAAATTTTAGAAGAAGATAACGGCAAGAAAAAATATTCCATTATCCGTTCTTCAAAGCTTAAAAACATAAAATGTATAACCTTTGAAAAAAGTACGGGGCACAATTTTAGCCACATAAATTCAAAAGAACATGTAAATGAAGTTGTCTCACTTGTAAAAGGGTGTGAAAATATTATAAAACCTAACGGAATTGTTCTTGATTTAGGCTCAAGAGATATTAAATGGGCAAAATTTAAAGATGATAAATTTCAAGATATGGACTGGAATGCGTCATGTGCATCCGCAACGGGTGCAACCATTGAAATGCTTTTAAAATTTTATAACGTAAAGGCTGAAGATTTAAGCCCGGTCGATGAAAAATACAATATAACGTGCGGAATATTCGGACTTGAAAAAATTATGGATGACATATCACATGGAATGGATGCAAATATAGCAATTTCAAAATTTATCCATGGGATTGCATATAACGCTTTTAACTTTACAAAAACACCCGAGAAACTTTATATCTCAGGTGGTTTTTGTGAAAATAAATGCTTTCTTAAATCCTTAAGCAAATATACCGAAGTCGTTCCGCTTGGTCGTTATATTCTGGTTGACGGTCTTTTAAACTGTTTTGGGAATATAAACTGAGGCGTTATAAATTCTGTGGTCTATTGAGCCGTCAGGATTTCTCGGAATATTATTTATTTCATAAATACCTTGTGCTTGCTGATTTAAAATATTATTTCTAACGCCCATATTTACACCGTTTGCAACTGCATTTATCGTTTGAGGCTGTGTTGTTGCTTGGGGTGTGATAGGTTGAGTTGTTGTTTGATAAACTCCGGGTTGAATTTGCTGAGTATAAGTTTGATTATTAGCTTGGCTGTTTACCTGATTGTTGGTTAAATTTCCAAAGCTTACGTTTGATTTTTTGAAATTATCTAACTCTGCTATCATTTCTTCCGTATCTTTGCTTACTTTACCGTCTGCTTGGTCTTCAGCAATCTTTTGAGCAACAGCTTCGCTTAATTCCTGCATAGTTGCTTGGTCTGCAGCCATTTCTTGAGATTGAGCCTCTGTTTGTGCTTCTGCTTCTTTTTCGTTAAAGTTTTTACCAAATATTTTTGAAATTCCTTTTCCGACAATTGTTGAAGCAATACCGCCAAGTACCATACCTGCAATACCGCCGACTATTGTACCGATAGGACCGCCGATTGCCGTACCTGCTGCTGCACCGAGCTTCATACCTGCAGTATATCCTATAGCGTCGCCTGCTGAATTAAGGATGGATTTACCTATTTGTTTTACACCTTCTGTGAAGCCTCCGCGCTTAAATGCGGGAATTATCTCAAGTAATTGAGTTGCCATATTAAATAGAAAGAAGCCTTTTATTTCTCCTAATAGACCCTTGGTAACCACTTTTGTTGCCGCTTTGCTTGTAGCAGATTTTACGGCTTTTTCACCTGCTTTAGTTACAGCGGATTCTACAGCTTCTTTTCCTGCATTAGCTGCCGCAGCTTGAGCAGATTCTTTAACTGCTTCTTTTGCAACACCTTCGGCAGATTTTTTTCCAAAATTTTTGAATATCTTTTTAGTAAATGAGGTGGATTTTTTCGCAGCTGTTTGTGCGCCATCATTCAAAGCTTTTTTTTCGAAGTAATCACCAATTTTCTTTATGGTATCACTATCCTTAACGGTACCCGTTATAGCTGCTTTGTATTCATTTTTTGTTAAAGCACCGTCTTTTAAAAGTTCTTTAAACTTTAATGCACGTCTTGCATCGGGAGCGAGCTCAAATAATGCGGCTGTACCGACGGAGCTCGGCAAACTTTCTTTAATGGTCTGACCTGCTGATTTCTCTTTTAAATCCTGACCGTTTACATATCTTATTGCCTTCTGAGCAAATGCTAGATTATTTGTATAATTAATCTGTGTAGACATGTAGCTATCCTCTATACTATAAACTTAATTAAATAAAAAAAATATTTCTCAATATATTTACCGATTTCGCAAATATTATTAAGAAATATTAAATAAAATTTTTTTAAAAAAATTATTGACGTTCAATTTTGTTCTTGTTAATATCAAAACACGTTGGGATTATTTTAGTCCGACATCAACAACAAAATAAGTTTTATGCGCTAGTAGCTCAGTAGGTAGAGCACTCCCCTTTTAAGGGATAGGTCCCGCGTTCGAATCGCGGCTAGCGCATTTTTGTTTGCCTGAATTTAGCTGAAAAATGAATCAAACCAGTCAGCAATGCTTGCAAGAAATTTGCCTAATAATCCCTTTTCGGGGATTGTAATTTTATCACCCGGTTGAAGCGGATTTACATCATCGTCTCCGTAGCCTTCAAAAAGACCATGTGTGGAATATTTTCTAAAGCATTTATTTGCGAGCATTTCGTTAATGCCTGTTTTTGTGTCGCCTGATTTTACGATGTAATAAAGGCTGCCGTCATAGTCCTGTTTGAAGCCTGACAAAACATTTCCGTCATCATCTTTAAAATCAACTGATTTAGATGGCAGGTCTTCGGCATAAATTGCAATTTTAGTGCCCTTGTCCGGAATAATGTCGTCATAGTTATCATGAGAACTATATTTGTCAAAAAGAGAAGAGTTTGTTCTTCTTAATACGCCGTCTGCAAGCCCGAGAGCCTCTTTAATTTGCTTAAAGGTTTCAGTGCCGTCAGCGGTATACGTATAGTCACCGCTCTCTTTTATCTTTTTATTTTTTGTCAACTGTCCTGAACTAATTTTATTTTCAACATTTTCTTCAACGGGGGAGAGTTCAACCATTTCGTTTTCTTCAGCTTCGCTTTTTTTTGCGGCGGAAGTTGATACGGAAGCTTTAAGCGGAGTGGTTTTGCTTGCATTTTTTAATGATGCAATACCGCTAAATATTGAACCAAAAATTTTTGAAATCGGGTTGGGCATAATAATTCCTCCTATTAAAGTAATATAAAACATTTATCGACAAAATTATAAAACTCTTTAATAAAATTAAATATTTCATTAAGACATGTTAAGATAAACGTTCAAAAATAATTTTTTCATGTTTTATATCGGACATAAGGGCAAGCAGCAAGGGAGAAGATAAATGAGAGTTCAAGCAATTAATCCGCAAGTTTTAAGATTGGGTTTTTACAAAAATCAGTCTTTTATGGGAATACGCTCAGTCAGAACGGTAGATTTACCCTATGACACAGTTTCATTCAAGGGACGTGACACAAAATTATTATCACAGCAAGAAGGGGCTGAAGCCGCAAACAAACTGAGAACCTCAACTTCCGGATATCGTGCCACATACGGCGAGAAATTCAACGACCAATTTGTATACTCAATGACTCATGCTCTTGCGGAAGAAATGCAGGATAAGGGACAGTCAACAACCCTTGTTGGTGGTGATACAAGACAGGCAACACAAAAGTATGCGCCTGAAATTACGGACATATTTAATAAAGAAGGGATAGACGTTATAATACCGCAGCTTGAAGGCGCACAGGCAAATGAAATAAGCCCCGTTGCATCTCCCGTCTTGGCTTTAATCACAAAAGAATATGAACTTCCCCTATCCGTATTACTTACTGCAAGCCACAACCCATGGAGTGACGGCGGTTACAACTTCTTAACGGATGAAGGCTCAGTTGCAGATGATAAAACGGTAAAACCTCTTGCGGACAGACTTGAAAGAATAACTGCTGAGGGCGAATTTAAACCAAAAGATACGGAATACGTCGGCAAAAAGATTTCAATCGACCCTTATCAAATCTATAAAGAATATTTGGATGAAAAAGGTTTTGTTGATTTTGAAAACATTAAAAATGCAGGAATAGATATCTTTTATGAAGATTTTGGCGGAACAGGAAAATATTATTTCCCAAAACTTATGAAGGATAACGGCATTGAACTTAAAAAGGAACTAAGCTCTGAGGCGGAAGGTCCAAATCCCGTTTCTAAAAACTTACAAAATCTTGCAGAAGAAGTTAAAAAGTCAGATAATCCTTTAAAAATAGGTTTAGCAAATGACGGTGATTCAGACAGATTTGGCGTAATTGATGAAAACGGCAACTTTATAACGGCACCTGATGTGATTATGTTATGCGCGTATCATTTAATTAAAAACAAAGGAATGACTTCAGGCACAATTATTAAAAATGATGCTACATCAAACAAAATTGATGCTATGGCGGAATACATGAACAAACAAGGATATGACATAGAAGTTGAACAAACTCCCGTAGGTTTTAAATTCCTGGGCGGAAAAATGATTGAAATCTCAGACAGCGACAAACCTGTTATTGTCGCAGGTGAAGAATCCGGCGGCTTGACAATCAGAGGTCATATTCCGGAAAAAGACGGCTACCTTGCACTTGCAACCTTACTTGATTTAGTTGCAACAGAACAAAGACCTATTGGCGAAATCTTAGAAGAAATAAATACAAACATTGGCGGAAATTATTATTCTAACTGTGTAAATATGAAATTTGCAACAGAAGAAGAAAAAGAAAATGCCGTTAAGTATTTCGAAAAATATTTCAACGGCGATGAAGATAAAATTGCGGGCATGAACATTGATTACCCAAAAACACACGGCGTAGATGCTCATTTAAGAGAGTACAAACCAAACGGCGACGGCTTAAAATTTTATCTTGAAGACGGTTCATGTGTATTTGTCAGAAAAAGCGGCACGGAACCCGTTTTAAGACTGTATATAGATGCGGTTAGTGAAGAAACGGGCAAATATCTTGAAAATTATTTGGTTGACACCGTAAAAGGTATTGGCGGAACAATTAAAGCCTAGCGGTTAATAGTTTCGTAAACGGTTTTTGAAATATCTTCAATCAAGTTGCGCGCCCCGGGGTCATTACTCGGGCGCTTAACTATTACGGATAATATATATTTATGTCCGTTTGGAAGATAAATTATACCTGCGTCTATAAGTGAACTTTTGATGTCACCTGTCTTGTGCAGCAATAAAGCGTTTTCGGGAATACCTGCTCTTATAAGCTTATGGGTAGGCAAGTTGGACATATATTTTCTGATGTATTCTCTGCTTGAAGTACTTAAGAATTTAGGATTATCATAGTTATACAACACGGTTGCAAGGTCTTTTGCGCTCATTTGGTTTGTTCCGTTTAAATCAGGGAGCCAATTTCCCATTATGGAATTATTTAAACCCCAGCGTCTGAATGCAGAATTCAAAGCCTCTTTTCCGCCGATGTAGTCAAGAATAATATTAGTGGCGCTGTTATCGGATTGGGTTATCATAAGCTCCGCAATTCTATCGAAGGAATATTCTCTGTTTGTACCGTTATATTGCATATGACCCGAACCTGAAGTTTTTTGATATTCCTCAAATAAAACGTTTTGATTAATGGAGAGTGCGCCATTACTTTTATCTATTTTTCTAAAGAACTCGAACAGAATGGGTATTTTAACGGCACTTGCAACGGGAGCGGGTTTTTCGCCGTTAAATGAAGCCTTGGCGGCTGATTCAAAATCGTATACGTAAACGTGAGCTTCAAGATTTGGATATTTGCTGCTCAATTGAGCAAGCTTACCTTCCAAACCTTGTATCTCACCGACAGGAATAATGCTTAGCATTTCCTTATTTTTAGGGGAAACGGTTCTTAAATTTTTACCAAACATACTTGCATTTGACAAATAATTTGCAGTAGGTTCAACAAGAATTGATGTATCGTAGTGAATGCTTCTGTTTTGAATTCTTGAAACCAAATTTGGTCTGATAAAATTTTCATAGTTGCTCGGGAAAGTCATATAAAAGATGGATGTCAAAAAAGAAATTTGTATAAATTTCCTAAGAAAACTTCCTCTTTTTTTAGAAGCTGTCTTTTTCCTTTTTGGCATTTCTACAACGCGCAGGGGGTTAGTATTCCTTGTGTAATCAGGGGTTTCAATATATTTTTTATACTTTAGTGAATATGCCAATTTATCCTCAGAAATTCCAATCTACAAAACTAGTTTAAACCATTTTCATGCTCATAACATGGTACATTTGTAGGATATATTGTTATCTTTTTTTAAAAAAATATGATATACTTAATTCCGTAATCTAAATGCAACATGGCGCAGAAAGGAATACTATGAATATAATTGTATATGCAAAAGATACTGAAAATAATATATCAAATCTTTTAGATTTAGGTGAAGACTTTGATGTAAGAGTTTTTCCTCAAGAAAACGTAAAGAACTATATGGAGGTTAACCCTTATGCCATTGTTCTTGATATGGATATGGATAAGGTAAAAGAAATCTGCCAAGTAACTAAATTTGAAACAAGCGTTCTTATATGTGCGGATGAAATCCCTGAAGATTTAACAGTCAGGGCAGAAGCTTATGACTTCATTAAGAAGCCCGCAAATAAAGTTGAATTAAATGCCAGAGTCAAATCATTGTCCAAAATAATTAAATACAAAGTCGGCATTAAAAAAATTGCTATCACAGACGAGCTTACGGGTTTATATAACAGAAAATATCTTCAACATCGTCTTGATGCTGAAATTTCACGTACCAGACGTTATGGCGGATGTGTATCATGCTTATTGTTTGATATAGATTACTTTAAAACGGTAAATGATATGTACGGCTATGAATGGGGCGACGTATTACTTAAAAAAGTTGCTCAAATGCTTCAAGGCTTTATCAGAAAAGAAGATGTACTTACAAGATATGGCGATGAAGAATTTATCTTAATTCTTCCAAACACATCAGAAGAACAGGCATTTATTTTTGCGGAACGTTTTAGAAAAGACATTGAAAAAATGGAATTCATTCCCGCAAATGAAGAAGAAAGACACCCAATCACAATTTCAGGGGGTATTGCAGAATATCCGTTCCTTGAAAATGTAGACGAGGACGCAAATACAATTATAAGATACGCAGAACACGCGCTATATACCGCAAAACAAAAAGGTAAGAACCAAGTAGTGCAATTCTCTAAAATGAACTTGGAATACTAATGCTTGCAAAAAGAATTATAGCGTGCCTTGATATTAAAGACGGCAAAACGGTAAAGGGCGTTAATTTTGAAAATCTGATTGATGCGGGAGACCCGGTTGCGCTTGCAAAAAGATATTCGGAAGAAGGAATAGATGAGCTTGTTTTTCTTGATATAACGGCAACAAATCAAAAAAGAAAAACAACCGTTGAACTTGTTGAAAGAATATCCAAAGAGATTTTTATTCCTTTTACCGTAGGCGGCGGAATTAAAACAATTGATGACATAAAAGATATTTTAAATGCGGGGGCGGATAAAGTTTCAATAAATTCTCAGGCAGTTTTAAATCCAAGCCTTATAAAAGATTGTGTGAGATATTTTGGTTCGCAGTGTATAGTTGTCGCAATTGATGCCAAAAAAATTGACGGAGAATATTATGTCCATATAAATGCAGGCAAAAAGAACACGGGATTAAAACTTTTAGATTGGGCGCGCGAAGTCGAAAATATGAAAGCAGGCGAAATTCTTCTGACATCAATGGATGCTGACGGCACAAAGCAAGGTTTTGATATCGAGATGAACAAACTTCTTGCAGACAACATTTCAATTCCCGTTATTGCATCGGGAGGAGCGGGTCCTTATTCAAAACATTTTATAGATTTATTTAAACATACGAAAGTAGATGCAGCTCTTGCCGCATCTATCTTTCATTTTCAATCTCTCTCTATAACATCCTTAAAGTCTGATTTAAGGAGCAATTCTATTCCAACAAGGTGATATCAGCTAGTTTTTATTGTTTGCTGAACGTATTGTAGGTATTTTCAATATTGCTAGTGATAACTTTTTGAATTGATGCTATTTCCGTTTCTAATGCTTTATGTTTTGTTTCAATTTGTTCCAATTGTAATTCTAAGGATTTATCTTTACGTTGAGTTTTGCTCATTTCAGCGTCATATTCAGCTTTTGCCGCTGCATCATCCGCATCGTAATAATCTTCTACAATTGCTGATTCTGCAGAATATGATACTTCTTCCATTATTCCTGTTGCGCTATTTTTCTTCTTCAAGATAATATCGCCATTTATTATGCCTGCTTGAAGAGCGTTATTTACTTCGCCTACAGTACTTTTTTTGTATTTACTGTCAAGCGCGTCGGCTTTCTTATACTCTTTACCGTCAATTACGACTGTGTAACCTGCCTTAAAAAGATTTTCCGCAGTTAAATTATCATAATTTACAACACCATCATTATTTGTCACTCTGACCGTTAACTTTTTGTTGTTAATTTTATCGGTATATTTAGTCATGAGCTTCTCTTGGGTTCTTGCAAGTGCTTCACGGTCATTATTAATTTTTTGTGCTTGCAATTCGCAATCACTTTTGAGTGATGTTAGAGTTAATAATCTTGCTTGACTTGCACACATTCCCATGATAAGTCTCCTTTTTCTTAATTACTTTACATGTTTTACGGTTATTTTTTTGGAAAGTTCTGTTTTTTTAAATTTTTTGTTACATTTATTAATATATTTTTTACTTACAATATAATAAAAACAAAAAGTATATACGATATTCATATTTTGTATATACTGTTACAAAACTTTACATTTTAATAAAAAAATCAAGTAACATTAGGTATTACGCACGTTACTATATGCAAAAAATTTTGCCTGTTGTAAAATTAGGTTATCAGACTGAGGGGGTAAAATGAAAAATAAAATAGCAACAGCATGTTTTATTCTACTGTTTACATCGTTATATTGCACGGCTGATTCTTATAATGAAAATAAATATCAAGACTATTATAATAATGCTGTCACTTTATTTAAAGCAAATAAATATTCCTCCGCAATTCAAGAATTCAGAAAAGTTTTAAGAGTAAAGCCATACGATAACGTTGTTAAAAACGCACTCGTAACCGCTTACCTTGCAAGAGCACAATATTATACAAATCAGCAAAATCAAACGGGAAAAGCTGCAGTAGACCTCAAAAACGCTCTTTTTTATCTAAAATATTGGAATAGTGAAAATATCAGCGCAAAAGAAGCGGCAACAATAAATTCTGTTCAAAACAGTTTAAAAGAAATTGAAAAAAACTCATTAACTCCCGCTCAAAGATTTGAAAAAGCAAGGATATTAAGAACTCAAGGCGAGCTTGCGGCATCAGCTTATGAATACGCTCAGCTTACACATGACAAAACATATTCAACTAAAGCTTATGAAAACATGGCGGATATATATAAAACTTTAAATGATGAATTGGATGCCATAAATTCATACAGAGCGGCAATTAAACAAGAGCCCAAAAATGCACTTCTGCACTTTAAATATGCCGTGCTGCTTGAAGATATAGGGAACCTTGACGCCTCAAATGATGAATATAATGCGGCTCTTAAGCTTGGTGAAAATAATGTCGAACTTCTGAACAGGCTGGAAGAACTTTGGCTTTCAAGAACCATTGAAAATCCAAAAGATGCGAGTGCGCTTATAAACTTGGGTACCGTTTTGCAGAAAAAAGGTGATAATGCTCAGGCAAAAAATCAGTACATAAAAGCAATGGCGATAGACCCTAATGATGAAACGGCAAATATGAATTTAGCCTCAGTTTATGTGTCTGAAAATAATTATCAAGAGGCAGTTAATATATATGATAATATGTTAAGCAAAAAGCCAAAGGATGTAAATTTATTATTATACAGAGGTGTTGCATGGGAAAAATTAAACAATTACCAAAATGCCTTTAAAGATTATTCCGTCGTTTTGTCAATAGATCCGAATAACAAAGTTGCAAAAGAGGCGGTGGATGATATTGCAAGAAACAAATTTACGGGCGAGCAGCTTTACAGCTATTATGAAACTGTTGCAAACACAAGACCTGAGGATTTTAATGCCCAATATGACTGCGCTTATCAATTGCATAAAGGTCATGAAATAAACAGAGCCATTCAGTATTACAAAAGAGCTCTTGCAATAAATCCTAAAAGTGCGGAAAGCTACATAAATCTGGCGCAAATTTATTTAGAACAAAAAAATCAAGCCGAGTACAATAATATAATTGCAATCGGACTTCAAAATGTACCAAATAATAAGGCTTTGACGGAATTAAAATCCGAGGTT
This sequence comes from Candidatus Gastranaerophilales bacterium, assembly GCA_947594025.1. GTDB lineage: Bacteria > Cyanobacteriota > Vampirovibrionia > Gastranaerophilales > Gastranaerophilaceae > SIG30. Next base: position 28,992 of record CANQDZ010000007.1, on the reverse strand, counting down.
GATAAAGAAGCTTCCGCAAATATGTATAATGACGCTCTTTCATATTGGAACAATAAAAAATATAAAGAAGCACTTAATGTATTTTTAAAAATTCCTTATCAAACACCTGAGGTTATAAGTTCAATTTCTTCTTGTTATTTCGAGCTTCAAGACTACCAAAAATCTCTTGAGTACGCAAACAAATTTTTGAGCAAAGAGCCCAATAACAAAGATATGCTTTATATGGCTGCAAATGCAAATTTAGAATTGGGCAGAAGCGATGAAGCCGAAAAATATTTTAACAGTATATTGCAGCTTGACCCGAACAATCAAGATGTAAAAAATGCCATTACCTATCTTAAACAATCAAAAACAACCCAAAAATTAAACGATGCAATAAAGGCATACGAAGCAAAAGATTATCACAATGCAATTTTGCTCCTTGATGAAGTAACAAAACAAGATAGCAAAAATGCGTATGCATATTATTATAAAGGGCTTATTTATCAAGAACAAAACAAAAAACCTGAAGCCCTTGTACAATTCCAAAGAGTGGTAAATTACGACCCGAAATTCACAATGGGATACTATTCTTTAGGATTAGCACTTGACGAACAGGAAAGATATAAAGATGCCGTAAACTGTTATGACAGATATCTTGAGCTCAAAAAAGAAGAAGGCACCTTAAACGACGAGTATGGAAAGTATGCAGCGGCAAGAACGCAGGAATTAAAAGAATATCTGAACAGTAATGGACAAGAAAATTAAAGTTAAAGATATAAAAGTTATTCAGGCGCCTCTTGCAGGCGTTTCAGACTGTGTTTACAGAGGACTTATAAGAGAATATGGCTCAAAGTGTCTCTTATCCACGGAAATGCTCTCAGCAGAAGCCCTAAATACTTGTCCCAATCCAAAAGGGGCAATTTTAAAATACAATAATAGTGAATATCCTCTTTCTTTTCAACTTGTAGGTCATAAACCAAAAATGATTGCAAAGTGTGCAAAACTTCTCGAAGATAAGGCAAGCGTTATTGATTTAAACTTTGGCTGTCCCGTAAATAAAGTTGTAAAAAGCGGTGACGGTTCCGCCATGATGAAGACTCCGGAACTTGCACAAGAAATAGTGAACGAAGTGAAAAATGCAGTAAATGTCCCGGTGAGCGCAAAATTCAGGCTTGGCTGGTCAAGAAGCATTGATAACTTTGTTGATTTTGCAAAAAAAATGGAAGAAGCGGGTGCAGACTTTATCACAATCCATGGAAGATACAGGTCAGACATGTATTTAGGACATGCAGACTGGAAAAAAATCGGCGAATTAAAAGGGGAAATAAGCATACCGTATTTTGCAAACGGCGACATTAAAACTCTTGATGACGCCATAAATTGTATAAATATAACAGGTGCCGCAGGCATCGCAATAGGCAGGGGTATAATTGGCGATTTTTCACTTCCCGGAAGAATTGAGAATTACCTAAATCACGGCATTAAGGAGAACGAACCCGATTTGACCGAAAAAATTGAAATGCTAAAAAAACATCTTGAACTTGAAGTCGAATTAAGAGGGGCGCAAAACGGCATAAAATTTATGAGAAAGTTTTATAATTATTACATTTCTTCCGTTAAAAATGCCGCAAAATACAGACAGGTTCTTGTTGTATGCGATAATTACGATAAAATTGTAGGAATTTTAGATGACATATTATGTTTATCTTCTGCAAACTGAACGCGATACACTCTATTGCGGGATTGCAAAGGATGTAGAAAAAAGATTTGAACAACACAAAGAAGGCTTAAAAAAGGGCGGTGCTAAATATACAAACGCAAATAAGCCCGTTAAAATAGTCTACAAAAAAGCCTATGAAACAAAATCTGAGGCGATGAGAGAGGAAGCAAGAATAAAAAAACTTCCGCGAGCAAAAAAGATTGAAATAGTAAAAGACTTTGTTATATAATTTACATAATAAAAGAGGAAGATAAAGTGTTTGATTTTAATTGTAATATAACACCTGAAAATAAAGATGCATATGAAATGCTTCCTTATGTCAGCTCTGCCAATATCAGCGCGGGTTTGCATAACGGTAACCCGATTGATATTTTAAAATTCGCAAATTATGCAGTCCGACATGAAATATCAATTGGTGTTTTGATTGACGGAGATAATAAAGAAAAAGATGAAGACAAAATTTCAGCGGATATTTTATATCAAATATCCGCAGTTGCAGGATTTTTAAACACGTACGGATTAAAAATTGAAAATATCAGGTTAAACGGTAAATATTACGATAAATTAAATTCAGATAAAGATTTTGCCAAAATTGTTGCAAAAGCTGTGCAGCAATTTAACCCTTGGCTCAATATTATAATTAAAAATGAAGAAATAAAAAAATATTTAGAAGATGAACTGTATTCTAAATGCGCGCTGGAAGTAGATTTTGGTAAAAATACATCAATAAGAGAAATAAGAGAGGCAAATACAACTCCTGAAACAATACACTTTGAAGATATTGAAAATCTAAAAAGAGCTTGCGATGTTCTAAAACCTACCCCGATAACATACAATAGGGTTTCTGAGGATTTTTAACATGAAAATATTTGATAAGGTTAAAAAAGACGCAATTTGGCTTTTGCCCGGGCTCAGAATAAAACGCTGGTTTGCACTTACAATCACGGGCGCTGTTTTGGCGGCAATAGGCTTAACCTTTTTGTTTAAACTTGAGCCTATATATTTTCTTTTAGATATAGTTAAAAAAATCGTTCATTTTGTTCCACCCGAAATAGTGGGTGTGGCACTAATTATACTGGGTGCAATGTTTTTTTTGAGCGGCTGGCAGAAAACAAACTTTTCTATGATGGATGTAAAAGACCAGAGGGGTCAAAATGAGGTCAGAGAAGTAATTTATAGAAGAATGAAGTTAAATCATGGTCCAAAAATCGTTGCAATCGGCGGCGGAACAGGTTTATCAACCATGCTTAAAGGGATTAAGAATATAACAAATAACATTACGGCAGTTGTAACAGTTGGCGATGACGGCGGTTCATCGGGCAAATTAAGAGAAGAAATGGGTATAATCCCTCCCGGTGACGTAAGACAATGTATTGCTGCCCTTGCGGATGATGATGATATAGTTACAAAATTGTTTAAGTATCGTTTTAAAACGGGTGAAGGGCTTGAAGGTCATAGCTTTGGAAACCTGTTCATTACGGCTATGAGTGCCATTTGCGGAGATATGGTGACAGCGATTAAAGAATCATCTAAAGTTCTTTTAATAAGAGGAAGAGTATTGCCTTCAACCGCAGACGATATGAGGCTTGTTGCAATCATGGAAGACGGCTCAATCGTAAAAGGGGAAAGCAAAATCCCGGAAGCTATGAAAAAAATTGTAACTCTTACTTGTGAACCTAAAAATTGTACTGCAAATATCGAAGCAGTTAAGGCAATAGAGGATGCGGATTTAATTATTTTAGGTCCCGGAAGCTTATATACATCGGTCATCCCCAATCTTCTCATAGAAGATATTACCCGCGCTATCGATAAGTCAAAAGCAAAGAAAATTTATGCATGCAATATTATGACTCAACCCGGAGAAACAGATAACTATAGTGCCTCAGACCACATAAATGCAATATTAAAACATGCAAAAATGAACGGTGCCACAAGTGACAGATTTGTTGATGCGGTTTTGGTTAACAATTCAATGCCTGAAAAATTAGCAAAAAAATACGAAGAAAAAGATTCACTGCCTATTGATTTAGATTTATCCGCAATAAAGGATATGGGCATACAGGTTGTTTCTCACAAACTTATTGAAGATAATAATGAAGGTCTTGTTCGCCATTCTCCGAGAAGACTCGCAAGAGCGATATATTATTGGTACAGAAAACAAAAAAAAGGCAAAAAATGAAAATAACAGCAAAGAAGCTAAAGGAATACAAACTTCAAAATAAAAAAATATCTTTACTTACGGCATATGATTATTCGACTGCAAAGATATTTGACGAAGCCGGACTTGACGGAATACTTATAGGTGATTCCTTAGGGCAGGTTATACTTGGTTATAACTCAACCGTAAAAGTTTCTATGAACGAGATGAAAATCTTTACATCCGCAGTTGCAAGAGGGGTTAAGAATGCTCTTGTTATTGCAGATATGCCGTTTTTAAGCTATCAAGCAAATATATCTGATGCCGTTTTAAATGCGGGAGAACTCATAAAATGCGGTGCGGATGCCGTTAAAATCGAAGGCGGTTCAAAATACATCGCAGAAACAGTTAAAAGACTAACGGAATCAGGAATTCCCGTTATGGCGCATCTTGGTTTTACGCCGCAATTTATAAATACAATTGGCGGGCATGTTGTATCGGGCAAGAATTTAGATACAACGCTTGAAATTTTAAAGCAGGCACAAGAGTTGGAAAATGCAGGCGCCTTTGCATTGGTGCTTGAAATGGTTCCGACGGAAAGTGCGGAATACATTTCCCAAAACTTATCAATCCCAACAATAGGAATTGGAGCAGGTTCAAAATGTGACGGACAAATACTTGTGAGTGATGATGTGCTTGGCAAATTTAAAGACTTTTGTCCGAAATTTGCTCGCAAATACGCAAATCTGGCTCAAGTTTTAGAAGACAGCGCAAAAAATTATATTGAAGATGTAAGAAACGGCAGTTTTCCAAACGAAAATGAAAGCTTCAGATTAAAAGATGAGGAAAAAGAAAAACTTGAAAATTATAAAAACAACTAAAGAGTTAATTGAAGCGGTAAACGAAGTTAAAAAAACAAAAACAATAGGGCTTGTACCCACAATGGGAGCCTTGCATGGGGGACATTTAAGCTTAATTAAAAAATCAGTAAACGATAATGATTTTACGATTGTAAGCGACTTTGTAAACCCGACTCAATTTGGACCGAATGAGGATTATGAAAGATACCCGAGAACATTAGAGGAAGATGCCAAACTGTGCAAAGATGCAGGATGTGATATTCTTTTTGCTCCAAGTCCGGATGAGATGTATTCAAATATGAAAGATACAACTCTTGTTTGCCCTTCTTATAATGATGTAAGTAAACTTTGCGGAAAATCCCGTCCCGGACATTTTGACGGTGTTGCAACCATAGTTTCAAAACTTTTTAATTTGGCAAAACCAAACAGGGCTTATTTTGGTCAAAAGGATGCTCAGCAGCTTTTTATAATTAAAAAAATGGTGAGGGACTTAAATTTTGATATAGAAATTATAGGCTGTCCTATTGTAAGGGAAAGTGACGGACTTGCACTTTCAAGCAGGAACAGATACTTAAATGAAGAAAACAGAAAAAGAGCCTTAAAATTAAGTAAAGCTTTATTTACAATAAAAGATTTGTATAAAAATGGCGTAAATTCAGCCGAAACACTGATAGACACCGCTCTTACCATACTTGACGGCGAAGACATTGATTATTTTGAAATACTCGATTTGAGTAATTTTGAAAAAATTGATATAATTAATAAAGACTGCATTGCACTCTGCGCAGTCAGGTTCCCGCAAAAAGACGGAACTATAAGATTAATTGATAATATGGTACTTTAATGAAACATCTTTTTACGGCATTATATAAAATTGCAGAAATAGTTCAAGCTTTATGCGTATGGCTTGCATTTTTATGCATTGCTGTTTGGTGTTACAGATTTATAAACTTTGCATACGACGGGTCGGGATTTTTTGGCATTATAGAATATGTTCCAAACATTGTAAGAAACATGATGCCGTATACCGTTGATTTTGCCGGAAGACCGATAGATATCAGCTATTTTCCTGCGGCAGTAATACTTTTTGTAGTTCATTTGGCTATAAAAACAGCTTTGATGGAAGTTCTTGAAGCCTGCATACGTGAAAGCCAAAAGAGAGAGTTTTTAAATAAAGAAAAGGAAGAAGCCGAATTAAATAAAGAAATTGAAGAAGAACTTAAAAAAACCACTCTTGTGAACAGATGTTTTGTCGGCTTATTGGACATTCACCTTGAATATACAACTGATGAAAACTTGACAAAAGACAGAAGAAAAATTGCCGACATCAAGGAAGATAACAATAAATATATTCTCTACAATTTATTTGAAAAACAAGGTATTAAGGGCGCCTTAAAGGGTGGAAAAATTGTAATTGTTTGCGACAATTTTAATAAATTTGATGTGCACTTAAGAGGGTTAGTTAACTTAATTAAAGAGATATATCCAAAAAATAAAGCAAACGGAATACAAACAAGTTTTACATTGTCGTACGATGCGCTTTCGGATCCGACCTTAAAAGGACCTGCCATTAAGGTTCTGGAAAAAATATCAAGCTTTAGATACTACAACAAGATTATCGTTACGACTCTTTTTGCTTCAAGATACGGTTATTTTGAGTACCCTGCCTTTGATTTAAGAACAATGGGCATATCGCGTTTCTTTGAAAAAATTGTTGAACCTAACGGTGAATACGGATTTAAATCTGAAGATTTTGATTTATATTCGTTAAAATTCAGAGGTTAATTTGCATTAAGATTTAAAGCATCAAAGAAAACTACTTTATTTTTTTCTCCCTCTTTAATTGGGACATAGAAATCTTTTGTTAAAATTATATTTTGTTTTAAAAACTCAAATCCTTCTTCTTGTCTTGCGATTTCATCAAGTTCGCCAAAATTCATAAAACATTGGTTAAGCCTTAAATAAATTGAAAAATTCTTTTTCCTTTTTTGTATTTCACGCGAACAGAAACTCATAATATCAATAAAATAAGGATTATAAGCAGGGTCTAATATCAAATCCACTATATAGTTTTTATTATCAAGACTAAATATACTGAAATACCCCCTTATGTCATCTTTATCATCGGCTTTGAATATATATTTGAACATGGTTTTACTGTCAAGTTCATTTATTAAATTTTCTCTAAAGTGACCTTCACTCTTGCCAAAAGTCCCTCTTTGATAACCGTTTATACAAGAGTTTACAAGTTCTAAAACACTTTGAGCATCATGATTAGAGAAAGAATAAAAATAATTTAGAGTGCCTTCCGTGTTTTTTATGTTTTCTATTTTGTATATTTTTTCCTGTGAGCTTACTCTAAACTTACAGTTATTAATCAAAAGATTAATAAGTTTTTCGTATGTGCTGTCAAACTTTATATTAAAAGAGGTCGCGCCTATTGCGCTATACCTTGAAGTTACATAATTAATCAACTGTTCGCCGTATTCAAGAGAGTTTTCGTTTAAAAAGAATTTGCTTATATTAATCCGGTATTTGCTACCCTTCTCAACCTCAAGAGAAACAAATCCCTTAACCTCTTTATTTTCCATAATCAGATAAGCATCTTGAAAGAATTTAAATCTTAGGGGCAAAATAAAATTAACGGCATCAAACGGAAACGGGGCAAACCCCGTTGTAAAGAAATCGTATCCCGTGTGAGGAACAAGGCAGCTTAAGAGCTTTTTGTTATGGAGTATAACTTTTTTGATTTTTGCCATAAAAATATTTTAACATTTTTTAAAATTAAAAAAAAGAAATGTAATGTTTAACTTTTGTAAATTTTTTTAAATTTTAAATGTAAAAATAACAATAAAAATTGATTATGTATTTTAATTATAACAGTGAAGGTTAATTATAGATGATTAGAAGCATAAACAATACCACAACTTCATTTAAAGGTGTAGGAGTTTCGGACGCACTGGTTAAAGTCTTTGACGCTATCGCAAGAGGCGGAAAAGCTGCTGATTTTATGGTGCAGGATGTTACGGCTTGCGGTTTACCGAGAACGGTGTCATCTTTAAACAGAAACAGAGAAAAAACAGGCAAATTAAACTATATAGCAGCAACGGAAACAGCCCTCAGAGAAAGCTTAACCGGAACAAGCATGTTTCTTGTGCCTATGGCGGTTCAAGCGGTTGCAAGAAAACTCACGGGTACGGCAAACGACATTCCCGTTAAATCAATAAAAGACCTGAGTGATATAATCAGCAAATCAACTCAAAATGCAAATTTTGAAAATAATGCCCGTAAAGTGTTCTATGAAGATGTATTCACAAGAGTTGGCGAAAATATGGGCTTAAAGGATAAAGAACTTTCAAACTTTGCAAAAGAAATAACGGAAGATGTTTGCAAAATCGAAAATGCTCCAAAAAGAAACTTTTTAAAACGTATGTTTGCAAAAGGCAACGGTACATGTCAAGATGAATTACTTGGAACTTTAATTGATAAATTCTCAAAAATTAAAAAAACACAAGTTTCAAACTTATCAGACGACTTGCTTTCAGCACAACTTAGCGAAAACAACTCTGTTGCATTCGGCAAGCTGATAACTTATGTAAAAAAATATGCTGACGACTTTACAAAAAAAGCTCCAAAAAACATAGAGCAATTTAAAAATTTAAGAATAGGTTCAAGATTTATAACAAATGTAGCATTAACTCTACTTTCAGGCGTTGTTCTTGTAATTCTTCCAAAAATTTACAGCATAAGCAAAACAAACCCTGAAGCAGAAATAGATAACGTTGCGGAGGTTAAACAACAATGAGCGCAATTTCCGCAATAACAACCGGCGCAAGAAGGGCTTGCACCCAAATAGGACAAAATATGAAATCCGGAAAAGGACTTCAAAAGGCTGCTAAGTTCTTTGAAGCGGACGGTTTCAACATGAACACGATAGCATTCAACACTTTATTATTGTCAGCTGTTATCGGTCCGAGAATTCTTCAAGCAAGAGACGCGGATGAAAGACGTGAAATCTTAACTCGTGATTCTATCACAATTTTAACAATCCTATTTGCAATGAAGGGTTTAAAAGCAGGTTTTTCAAAGCTTATGACAAAACCTACGGGACTTGTTCTTGCAAAAGACGGCCCAAATACTAAAAATTGCAAAAATATATTTTCTAAATTTTATGACTACATAAGACCGTCAGGTGTTGCCGCAATGTCAAGTGAACAAATTGCTTCAAAATACGGCAACATAACATCAAAAGAAGATTTAACAAAACTTGTTAAATTCTTGGGTGAAAATGGCGGTGACCCTTCAAAAGCTTTGAACCTGAATAGGGAGCTTTCCGAAGTAACAACTGAAGCCTTGGGAGATATTAAAGGTAAAGGCGCTAAAGAAATTATTGAATTAATCGAAAAAGACACAAACGGCAAAGTAAATAATTTGATTAAAAAATTAACCGATATCAATAATCCTCTTACAAAAGCAGGCAAAAGAGTTAACGCTTGGTTTCAAGCAGGTTCATTAGGCTTGGTTGTAAGCTTTATAGGCTTCGGTCTTCCCGCATTAAATAAAAAATTAACGACAAAAAATCACCAAAAGAACACACAGCTAAACAATGCTGCGCTTCCTCGACCACTGTTTAACAATAACTATACCCAGCTTCAAAGAGAAACTTTTAAAGACTTTATCGGTTAATTATTTTTGTTTAACGCTTTATCAAGTGCGGTTTCAAGGGTCTTAATTTTGTTTTCAAGTGCTCTTATTTGAAGCTCTGAATCATCTGCGCTGATTGACTGTTTTTCAAGCATTCTTTTAGCGGAATTTGCCCTTTTAGAGCTCAAAAATATGCCCTTAAACATAATTAATACACCGGCTGTTATACCGAGTGTATAAATTAAAATACAAATGCCAAAAAAGCCTGTCGTAACTGAGATATCAGTATAATTTATATTCAAATTCAAAATATTTGAAGCATTGTTGTTTGCAAACATAACAACTAATATCGTTTCAATTATTGCTATTATCATAAGTATATTACTCATTTTTATTCTCCCTGAGTGCATTTAACACGGTTATTATGTCTTTGTCCCATTCCTTTGGGGTGAGTTCAAATTCCATTTTATCACAAGTTATAGGGTGTTTAAAACTTATAAAATATGATTGCAGCACCTGCTCTTGCGTTTTTATTTTAGATAAAACGGGATGTTTAAAGCCTTTTGAACCATATAGAGTATCGCCTGCAACGGGGTGATTTAAATGTGCCATGTGTGCCCTTATTTGGTGAGTTCTTCCCGTTTTAAGTTCAAATTCAACATAAGTTGCGCCTTCAAATCTTTCTATTACTTTATAAAGAGTCACCGCACCTTTGGCATTTTTATCATTTAAATCGGCGGCTTTTACTTTAACCGTATCTTTTATATTTTTAACAAGAGGAATACTAATTGTGTCAAAGTCTTTTTCGAGATTACCGTATACAACGGCTCTGTACTTTCTTACAGCCTCTTTTTCTTTAATTTGCCTTGCAAGCTCGATATGAGCTTCATTTGTTTTTGCAACAAGCATAAGCCCTGCCGTATTTTTATCAAGCCTGTGCACTATGCCCCTTCTTCTATTGTCTCCGTCAACATTCGATAAATTTTCACCGCAATGATACAAAAGGGCATTCACAAGAGTATTGTCAGTTTGATTGGCTGTCGGATGAGTCAAAATGCCTTTTTGTTTATTTAAGACGATAAGATAATCATCTTCATACACAATATTCAGCTTAATATCCTGCGGAATAATTTCATCTTTTTCGGACACTTCTAAAACATCTATAATATCTCTTTCCCTTAATAAATAAGAGCCTTTCTCTTTTTTTTCGTTAACCAGTACTTCCCCGTTTTTTATAAACTTTTGAATTTTTGACCTTGAAAAATCTTTAAGTTCCTGAGACAAAAAAACATCAAGGCGCATTTCGTTTTTATATTCATACCTTAATGTCGTCATTCCGCATTCCTTTTTGAAATTAGCGAGTTTATTATAAACAATAAAATTCCGCACACTATACAAGTGTCAAATATGTTAAATATTGGAAAATTTAAAGAAACTATTTTTATATAATCCACCACATGCCCGAGACTCAGCCTCTCAATTAAGTTGCCCAGTGTACCTCCGATAAACAGTGCAAAAGATAAAATTTCAATTTTATTATCAAAACATAAATTTCGAAGAACATAAAAAAGACTTAAAATCAAAATCAAAATTGCAAAACCGATTAAAAATATCTTTGAATTTTGAAAAATTCCCCACGCTGCGCCATAGTTGCTTACGATTTGAAATTTTAAAATCGGATTACCACTCATCAAAAGATGTGCCTGATTTAAAGATATAATTTTTCTTACGGAACTTTCAAACAAAATAAGAAATACGGAAAAAATCAGAATAAAAACAAGGGCTTTTTTATCCTTAATCATTAGCTTCAACCTTTATGTTTGTTTTTAAATCAAGCACGTTGACTCTCCTCATAATAAATGCCATGCCTGACAAGTTAAAAGCAAAATTTATAAGCGAAGCATCTTTATCCTCTTTAACCGATACTCTGGTAACTCCGATTGACGCTATTGCATACTCATTTCTGTTATTTTTGTTTGAACGGACAATTCTCTCAAGAGGAACTCCTCGTTTTATTTTTCTAAAGCTTTCATCGGGCGCCTTATCCGGATATATTATTTCTTCATTACATATAGATGCGGTTAAAAAAAGTCCTTTTGGGTAATCAACGGTTAAAGATAATGTGTAATCTTTGTTTGGTTCAATTATATTCGGGGTATCGAAATTTATATCAATATCTTTTGCATCGCCGTATTTAAGTGCGGATTCTTCAAATTCCACAGTATCATACAAAACTTTCCATCCTTCATCGTCTTTTGTTAAAATTGTCGTATATTTACATATACTTTCAAGTTTACCCGTTTTATCACTTGATTTGACGTCAGGGCTTAAAGATGCGGTTGTATAATCAGACATTTTGACAACTGCTCTGTTACCCGTAATTACAATATCGTCAATTCTTGATTTATATTTAATATCGGGATATGAATCAAATGTCTCTTTGGTTATTTTCATATATGTTTCATAATCAAACCCGTCGGATGACATATAATTCTTGTCGTACATTTTTTTGACTGCTTCTATATCTTTTTTGTTGGCATATTTGTTCATATCATTTAAAAATTTAACAACTTCTCTTTTTTCTTTATCAAATTTAAAAACGGAAAATTTTTTCGAAGGAAGGTTATCATATCCGCCTGCAAAAATTTTTGCTTCCGCTTGATTTAATAATACAAATGAACAAATAATTATTAATGATAGTATTTTTTTCATTTTTAGTCCTTTGAGAATAATAAGTAATATTTATGCCCGCCATAGTATAATATAAGCTGCCAATACTTATTTTGTATGTCGTTTACATCAATATACGCCTGAGGCGGGGGAGTTCTTTTTGAATCCTTCGAAATTCTGCCCACGAGATTTGTCAATTTTTCTCCCGCTTTATTCCACAAATTTTTCTTAACCTGAGGAACATGCATTTTATAAAAACCGGGTTCAACAATCTCTTTTTTATATACGGGTATTACGTACATTACCTTGCCGCCTTGTTTAAATAAAATGTACTCTCTTTTATTATATATCCTTGGTGTTAAAAGATAATATCCGTTTGGAATAATCGTATCCTTAAATTTAAAGTCAACACCTGTTCTGAGCAAAGGATAAGGAGAGAGTTTATATCTCACATAATCTTCCGTTTGATAAGGGTCAATTCCAAATATGTAGTCAAAATTAGCAGGCTGAAGATTTTCGTATATCGCATCAAAATCCTCTTCGGCTTGTGCAATCCCAAATAACGTAAGTAAGATTAATATAAATATTAATAAATATCTTTTTTTCATTTTTTCTATATCAAATTATTGTTCTTGTTTTTCTTTAATAAATAATGCGGCAGCCCCCGTTAATACAAGCATAATTGCACCGACTAAGAAAGCGTATTCCCAGTGATTGTTTGGAAGTCCGTTTAATTCATACGTTGATTTGCTTACAAACCAAGCAAGCAATGTACATACAAAAACTTGAGGAGCTGCGATGAATATGTTAAATATACCCATCATAGAACCCTCAGTACCTGGTTTAATGTATTTTGAAAGCATGGCAAATGGCAGCGCAAGTACGCTTGCCCAGCCGATACCTGCAAGACCCATTGCAACAAGTGTCGCAGCTTTTGTCGGATAAAATACCATAATTAAGTAGGCAAATGCCATTGATAATACAGATGAGACATGCACCTTAACATTACCGAATTTTTCCGCAAGTTTCCCTATAGGAATTGCAATTATGAAGCATATTAAGTTAAATACGGCAAAGCAAATTTGAGAAAAGTTTTGACCGTCAAGAACAACACTGTCGTATTGCGGTCTTAACGAAGCATCAATTGCGGTTAAATCAGGTACTTGATATAAAACGTGCACGACGTATTGAGTAAAGAAAATCATAAGACTCATAAGCCCAATCCATGCAAAAAACTGCATTGCACATATTTTCATAACATCGGGAGAAATTGCAAAAAATGCCTTCAAATTATCCGTAAATGTTGTTTTATTTTCTTCCTTAAGAGTATTTTCGCTCTTTTCTATCTTTCTCTCCTTAATTGTTAAGCAAGTCCAGCTAACTGCAAGTATAAATGCAAGACCCGCCATTAAAAATTGAGCATTTGTTGACATTTGAATACCAAATAATCTTAAAAACGGAGCGACACCGGCTGCAACAACTGAACCCAAGCCTATTGCAAAGCTCAAATAAGAGTTTGCAAGTGCGTGTTGTTCGACAGGTACATTATCGGGAATTAAAGCTCTGTATGGACCTTGTGCCGCATTATTACAAGCATCGATAAACCAAATAAATATTGCGGCTATAAATAACCCCGTCCAAGCAGGTATATTATCTCCTAAAAGTGATGCGATTTTACCGCTGTATGGAAACAAAATTAAAGACAAAGCGCCTATTACGGCACCCCCGAATATGTATGGAATTCTTCTTCCGAAACGGGTTTGTGTTGTATCAGACAAGGCGCCTATTAACGGCTGCACAACCATACCCGTAACCGGCCCCGCAAGCCAAATAAGCCCGAAAACAAATGGAGATGCCCCGAGTGATTCCGTAACCGGCCCTGATAATATAATTCTCATCTGCCATGCAAACTGTAGTCCAAAAAACCCAATACAGAAATTTAACAATTGAACTGTTGAAAATTTTTTTAATTCTTGTTGATCCATTTATCCTCCTTGCCTATTCTTTAATAATATACCAAATTGCAAAAAGGGGCAAATGATAAATTAATCACCTTTCTGTAAAATATTTATATCAACGCCGATTTTTTTTATATCAAATTTATTGTCCAAAATGTATTCTTCAAGAGATAAATTAAGAGAATCGTTAATTTCTTTTTTGTTCAAATACCCGAAATTTTTATCCATAAGATTTTTCATCTGATTAACTCCAATACATCTTGCCCTGTCTTTAAGATTAGAGTTTGATTTGCATTTAAAAAAATCATCCTTTAATGCTTCCTTATTTGAAACAAGCACGTTAGTCAGTTTTGCAAATTCTATTTGATTGGGGGCGCTTGTCAACTGAAATAAAAATTCGCGCGCTAAATCCTTATTTTTTGCTTTTTTTGGAATTACGAAATTCATCAAGGATATATCGTATTTTCCGCTGCTCCCTGTAAGCTGAGGCAGAATAGCGGAGTTTTTATATACATCTTTTGCGTTTTCTTCAATCATTTTGACAAAATTACCGCCGACAACAACTGCCATTGTGTCGCCTGCCATATATTTTTCAACAACCTCTCTGTGGTTTATTGTAAGACTATCCTTTGGAATAATCTCTTTTTTGTACATATCATTAAACATCTTAAATACATATTCCGCTCTTTTATAATCAATATCCTTTTTAAAAGTATAAACGTCATATTTATTTAATATTTTAGCCAAGGTATCATTTTCATTTATGTTTATTGCAAAGGCGTTTTGGCATTTATTGCTTATTTTTAAAATGTCATCATATCTTTTTAAATTACTGAAATCATCCGTACATTTTTTATTTAAAACGGTTACGGAACTTGTCCCGTAAAAGGGGACACCATAGATTTGGCTATCGTATTTTAAAGCATTAACTACGTTATTATCAAAATCTTTAAGCTCATCTCCGCTAAAATATTCGAGAGCACCTATTTGCGCTAAAATTACCGAAAAATCAGGGTTTAAATTAACCAAATCGGGAGGATTGCCTCCTAAAATACTTGCAAGTATTCTTTTTTGAGCTTCCGCAATCGGTATATCAATCCAAACTATATCAACATCATTGTGTTTTTCTTTAAACTCCTCAATATTTCTTTCAATAAATTCCTCTGCAACGGGTTTTAATTGAATTGTCCAAAAAATAAACTCATTCTTTTTTTGTTTATAAAAAGCTCCTAAAATAACAATTAAAAGAAAAAAACAAAAGATTAATATTAGAAAAATTTTTTTGAACATGATATGATTGTACCATGAATTTGTTTGATAATTTAGAAGAAAACAACAAGCAAACACCCCTCGCGCAAATACTCCGCCCAAAAACATTGGATGATTTTTTAGGGCAGGAAAGCGTTATTTCGCAAAATTCGCCGATTTATAATTTAATTAAAGCTAAAAGGCTTTTTTCATTTATTTTATTTGGACCGCCCGGATGCGGAAAGACCACCCTTGCGCGCCTTATAGCGCAAGAGCATAACGCAGATATAATTGAACTTTCAGCGGTCACGTCAGGCGTCAAAGATATAAAAGAAACAATTGATAGGGCGCATGAGAATTTGAGGTCAGGAGTTTTAACAATTCTTTTTATAGATGAAATTCACAGATACTCTAAAACTCAACAGGATGCCCTTTTACCTCATATTGAAAACGGAACAATACATTTTATAGGTTCAACCACGGAAAACCCTTCTTTTCAGGTAATTCCGGCACTTCTTTCAAGAGTACAGGTAATAATGCTTAACGGCCTCAAAGAAGAAGATATAAAAAAACTCATTGACAAAGGTCTTAATTATTTAAATGAAAATTATAAACACAATATAAACATTGACGATGAAGGCAAAGATACAATCGCAAGATTAAGCGGAGGAGATGCAAGATTTACTCTAAATACAGTCGAAAACTTATACTTTGCATCAGGGGTTAATAAAACTATAACAAAAGATTTTATTGAAAGCATGCTCCAAAGAAAAACTTCAAGGTATTCATCTCAAGAACACTATGACCTGGCGTCTGCCTTTCAAAAAAGCTTAAGAGGCTCTGACGCCGATGCTGCCATATATTATATGGCTAAAATGCTTCTTTCTGGCGAAGACCCGAGATTTATCGCAAGAAGATTACTGGTATGTGCGGCAGAGGATGTAGGAAATGCAGATTTTAGAGCATTTCTTATAGCTTCCGCGGCATGCAGAGCATGTGATATACTGGGAATGCCGGAATGCAGAATTCCGCTTGCGCAAGCCGTACAATTTGTGGCAAACGCAAAAAAAACGAATAGCACCATAATGGCAATCGACAGGGCTATGAGCGATATCCAAAACGGCAAGGACTATCCGCCCCCAATGCACTTAAGAGATGCACATTATAAAGATGCAAAAAAATATGGTTTTGGGGAAGGTTATATATATACCCACAGCAACCCTGACGCCAAACAAAATTTTCTTCCTGACGAGTTATTGGGAACAAAATATTTTATGTAAAGTAATGTAACATTTTCTCAGAAAAAAGCCTTAAAAATAGCAATAAAAAATATTTTTAAACTTTATGAAATTGTGAAGGTAGGAGACAAAAAATGAGTCAAGTAAATTCAGTAGGTTCTGTAAATTTTCAAGATTACGGCAAATATAGCGCATACGACATAGAAAGAATGAAAAACATTGTCGCATATACTGTAAGTGGTAATGGTGAAAAAGCGAGAGAAGCCTTTGATGAATTTTCTAAAGACAAAAAAATGGATAAAGCAAGAAATGTTATTGTCAGCGCAATAACGTTAGTTGCTGCAATTACTTCAGGAAAGAATTTATTAAAACTTTTAAATAAAGACGGTAAAGTTGCCGGCATAGCTAAGAAAGTATTGAAGTTTGGCGTAGAAGCCGTTGATTCGCTCATCGATATTGTTACAAAAACAGAAAACGGCAAAGGCAAAAAAGCATTCACTAATTTATTGCAACAAGATATTAAAATCGGTCCAAAAGCTAAAAATGGTGTAAAAAAAGCTGTAGACTTCTTTGTTAGAGACGCAGAAAGAAATAAAAATGCAAAAAAAGCATTAGGAGAATTTGCACAAAACTTCTCAGAAAAAACAGGAATTAAAAAATATAAAGATATCGCATGTTTAGGTCTTGCAGCAGGCGTCGGTTCAACTGTTGATGAACCAATCAACAAAGTCTTAGATAAAGCAGACGACGGAAAAGACATGAATGCAAGATTGGATGAAATCAATCAAGACTAACTTAAAGAAGATGGAGAAAGCCGAGTTTTATGATTAAACCGATAAACATTAGCAGAATAGGGATGGAGCCGATAAAGGTACCTCGCCAAAACAATATATCTTTTAGCGGGCTGTCTGTATCATCTGTTAAGAAAGCTTCACAAAAGATTTTAGGTAAAAATGCGGCTGACAAGCTTGTTGAAATAGTAAAACCTGTTTATTTAAAGGCTAAACCGATTGCTGAAAAAGCCTCCAAAAAAATTGTGGGATTTGCACGCCAAGTACCTGAATACATAACAAAAGCAGGCAAATTTATAAAAGATAATGTTGTAAAATTATTTAGACATATTTCCAAGTCTATTAAAGATTCAAAAGATATAACTAAAAATTCCGGTAAAAAAGGCAGAACATTAAGAAATATCGCTCTGGCTGTAGGCGCCACGACTGCCGGTGCCGGCGGAATATCACACGCCAGACATTCTGAAAACAAAAATAAAAAAGGCTCTTAATTAAGAGTCTTTTTTATTTTTAATATTTATATTTTTCTTTACTTACTTTGCATATTTTAAGAAATCCTGAACCTCGGTATCCATAGATTCAACTTTTATTTTATATCCGTTTGGAGTATTTGTTACTATAAAATAGCAGGATAAGCCTTTAGTATCTTTGTTTGGATATCTTAGGGCGGATACTTTATAATCTGTTCCTTCTTTTGTTACGCTGACATTTCTGTAGTTATTTTTATAGCCGACGATTTTTGCAAGTTTTGCGCTTTTTGACATTTGTGCTTTATAGTCGCTCATAGGAAAATTAACAGCTTGTTTTGTTCCGTCTTTTTTTATTACAACACGAATAATTTTTGCGTCGTTTAAATAATAATTAGGAATTTCCTTACTGTATGTGTTTGCAGCACTTACATATTTATCAAAAAAAGCTTGTACGTCAGTTAATTCATCTGCAAACGAAAATATCTGAGTAAAAAGTATTGCGCAAAATAATAAAATAATTTTTTTCATTTTTAAAATCCTTTCGTAAAAAAGTGATACCGAGTCATGTTTATAGACCGGTATCACTTTAAAAAGTTTCTTACTCTATTGTAAAGTCAGGAGAACCAAACATTCCTTCAATTTCTTCAAGGATAGCCGACGGTTTTCTAACCTGATTTTTAAGTTGAGCTCTCTTGATAGCTTCTTTTTCTTTTTCTTCATCAGAATTTATTAAGTGATAATATCCTGTACCTGCAGGTATTAAACGACCGATAATAATGTTTTCTTTAAGTCCTCTTAATAAATCCTTTTTGCCTTCAACGGCAGCTTCGGTTAAAATTCTTGTTGTTTCTTGGAATGATGCGGCTGAAATAAAGCTTTCCGTGTTCAAGCTGGCTTTTGTAATACCAAGTAATAAGTATTCGTAAGTTGCAGGAACGCCATTTTCCATTTTTGAAACTCTTTCATTTTCAGCTTCAATATCCTTGATTTCAACAAGTTCGCCCGCAAGAAGATTTGTTGTACCTGAGTCAATGACTTTTATTTTCTTAATCATCTTACGAACAATAACCTCAACGTGTTTATCTGCAATTTCAACACCTTGTGAACGATATACCCTTTGTACTTCATCAACAAGATATTGTTGCGCTGCGGATGCTCCTTTTAACCTGATAACATCATGCGGGTTCAAAGGACCTGACGTTAAAGGATCACCTTTTTGGATTTTTTGTTTATCAAGAACAATGATTGTTGCTTCAATCGGAACTTTTATTTCTTGTCTGCCGTTATCATTTACAACAAACAATGATTGAGAACCATCTTCATGGTATTCAATTTCAATCGTACCGTCTTCTTCTGCAACAATTGCACTATCCTTTGGTTTTCTGGCTTCAAGCAATTCTTCAACCCTTGGAAGACCTTGAACGATATCACCTGTTTTTTGTCTTTCAAAGACAAGTGTCGCTAGCAAGTCGCCTCTTAGGATTAAGGCTGAATTATCAACCTGAAGAAGTGTACCTGCACTGATTAAGTGCGGATGACCTACTCTTACGGTGATTGATTTATCGCTTGTTTCAACAACCAAACCTGATACTGCAGAAACTTCGCCGCCTGTTGAAATAACCGTATCTAATGTGATAAAGTCACCTTTTTTAACGGACGGTTTAGATTTAAGATTAATCTTTTGTTCACTGTTTTCAGAGATTAAAAGCAAACGTCTTAAATCCTTCTTAGTATCTTTTATACTTGCAACAGAGTTGTTTATTGCAAGAACCTGAGTTTTTGTAACAGGTGTTTTTGGTTCAATAATTTGACCGTTTTCAACCAATAATTCAGTTTGAGTTGAAGAAATAGTTTTTGATGTTTCGTCTGATTCACGACGTACAATCAATGTTTCAAGAACAACTACTTTTAATTCGCCCTTCTTATCAAGCTCAACTAAACCTTTTAAGTGACTTAAGTAACCGCTCATGGAAAGAACTAAGCTTGTTCTTGTAAGAACAGAACCGTCTAAGCTTCTAACTCTTGCGCCATCTTTGTATTGAAGTTGAGTTAGAGGAACGATCTCAATTGCATCATCGGTTGTGTTAAATTTAATTGAAACGTCTTTTGGTTGAATATCAAATGCTTGGATTGGTCTGACAAGAATTTGAATTGATTGTTTATCAATTGCTTCTTCGTCATTTAAATCGTCGCTAAGTTCTTCATCAATATCATCCAGCTCAAGCATGTCTTTGTCGTTTTCAACAATAGTTACGATAGAATCAACTTTTGCTTTAATTTTCTTAGCAACCGTTGTTCCTGCTTTAATCACTTCACCTTCGTCAACTTTAAGATCAGAAATGCTGTCTAATGTGTAAAGTTCACCGGGGCGAATAACAACTTCATGGATAATATCGTTGAATTCTTTAATATCAACAATACCGTCTATGTGAGTATATAGGTCTTTAACAACTTCTGTTCCTGCTTCAACGTATGTGCCTGATTCAACAAGTTTTAAAGATGAATCCTTAGAAATTTGATGTATTTCTTCGGGAATAAATACAACTTGACCGCCTTTTGTAACGACCTGATTTTCATCAACTTCAATGCCTTTATAACGAATTTCACCTGATGAAGTTACCTTGTATTCGTCATCTATAAGTTCGGCAATAATCATGCCGTTTTCAACTGTTGTATCAATAGGACATTTAACAATGTATTTTTCACCCGTTTTATCAACGGTCCAGAATTGTTCTTTCTTAGTTTGTTCAAACTTGGCATTTGAAGGTTGAATTGATGCAATAACGATGGTAAGTTCTTTACCGGCAACAATCTTTTTAATTTTCTTACCTTCAAATTTTGTTTCTTCAATTTCAAGAGAGTTGTTAACTCTAACTTCACCGCCGTGCTCTGACACAATAAGTGTTTCTGCAAGTTTTTCGCCTTGTTTAATTTTTTGTCCGTCTGATACAAGGATTTTAGAACCTGCAGGGAGAGTATAAACGTCACCGCCCAATACCCAAACAATACCTGAGCGGTTCGCAATTCTTGAAACGTTGCCTTGACGGTCTTTCTTTTCATCAGCAGTAAAACCGCCGTATACAACTTCACCTGAAATATCAGATGTAATATCCTTTGTGGCTTTTTCGGTTAAACGGCTTCCTTGACCTGAGCTTACAGGTTCAAATTCAGCAAGTTTTTGTCCTTTTGTTACTTTATCGCCAAATTTAACATAAACAGTTGCACCTGCAGGGATGTGGACTTTTTCTTCTCTGCCCCTTCTTTCAAAGGTAAGGTCAGCCTCTTTAATTGCAACTTGAACAATATCTCCGTGACGAGTTCTGACTTCTCTTGTTTGAATTTTTGTTTTGATTTCACCGTCAGACAAAGCAACTACTTGACGCATAGCGCCTGCGCCTTTGAATACACCGCCTGTGTGGAATGTTCTCATTGTAAGCTGTGTACCGGGTTCACCGATTGATTGAGCGGCGATTGTACCAATTGCTTCACCGATATCAACCATTTTTTGGGTTGTCATTGCCCAGCCGTAACATTTTTGGCAAACACCAAATTCAAGCCCGCAAGTAAGCGGCGATCTTATATCTACGGATGTAAGATTTAGACTATCGATTTTTTCTAAATCTTCTCTGTCTATTGTTTTATTACGAGGAACTACAACGTTTCCTTCTTTATCGAGAATATCTTGAGCAACCGTTCTGCCTAAAAGTCTTGCTTTAAGCGGTACAATAACTTCTTCACCGTCCAAGATAGCTTGCATTTTAATTGAACGTGTTGTTCCGCAATCTTCTTCTCTGACAATTACATCTTGAGCAACGTCAACAAGACGTCTTGTTAAGTACCCTGAGTCCGCTGTTTTTAACGCTGTATCTACAAGACCTTTTCTTGCACCGTATGATGAAATAATGTATTCTGTAACGGAAAGACCTTCTTTAAAGTTTGATTTAATAGGTAAGTCGATGATTTGACCTTGTGCGTCAGCCATCAAACCACGCATACCAACCAACTGAGAAACCTGAGATAAGTTACCGCGGGCTCCGGAGAATGCCATCATATATACGGGGTTTAATTTGTCAAAGTTTTTAACAACCTGTTCCGTAAGTCTTGCAGTTGTTTCACTCCAAGTGTCGATGACCTTTGTATATCTTTCAACTTCTGTAATTTCACCTTTAATGTAACGACGGTTAGATTTTTCAATTTGGTCTTGAGCTTCTTTTAATAAGTCGGATTTAACTTTTGGAACGTCCAAGTCTTCAATTGAAATAGTTGTTCCTGCTTTTGTTGCATACTTATAACCCAAATTTTTTAGGTTATCTGCAAGAGAAGCTGTTTTTGACCCGCCCATTTCAAGATAAACTTGAGCCAGCAGCTTATTTAATCCTTTTTTATCTACCACTTCGTTTATAAAAGGCATTACCTTTTTATTCTTTGTCATTGTAGTCATTTTTTATATTTCCCTTACTATTATTTTCAATTTATGATGCGGCTAAAGATTTTCTGATTGTTTCGTTGAAAACTATTCTTCCGACTGTCGTTTCAATTCTTTCGCCGTTTTCATCTCTTACAACAATTTTATCGTGCAATTTAATTACTCCAAGTTCAAGAGCGGATATTGCATCTAAGAAATCATGGTAATAACCTTTGATTTCCGTATCTTGGTTTTTCAAGATAGTCAGGTAATAAATACCTAAGACCATATCCTGTGAAGGAGTAATTATCGGTTTACCTGTTGCAGGAGCCAATATATTGTTTGTTGCAAGCATAAGCATTCTGGCTTCCGTTTGTGCTTCAATTGACAATGGTACGTGAACAGCCATTTGGTCGCCGTCGAAATCGGCGTTAAATGCTGTACATACCAACGGGTGTAATTGAATTGCACGACCTTCAACAAGAGTAGGTTCAAAAGCCTGAATACCTAATCTGTGAAGTGTAGGAGCACGGTTTAGAAGAACGGGATGACCGTCTACAACTTCTTCAAGTATATCCCATACAACCGGTTCTGATCTTTCAATCTTTTTCTTAGCTGATTTTATGTTTTGAACCAGTCCTCTTTCAATCAATTTATTTACAACAAACGGCTTGAATAATTCGATAGCCATTTCTTTTGGCAAACCGCATTGATTTAACTTCAATTGAGGACCTACAACGATAACTGAACGACCTGAGTAGTCAACACGTTTACCAAGCAAGTTTTGACGGAAACGACCTTGTTTACCTTCAATGATATTAGAAAGCGATTTTAAAGGTCTGTTATTTGGTCCGACTACCGTTCTGCCTCGTCTGCCGTTATCAATAAGGGCATCAACCGCTTCTTGCAGCATACGTTTTTCGTTTCTTACAATAATTTCGGGTGCACCCATTTCCAATAGTCTTAACAAACGATTGTTTCTGTTAATTACACGTCTGTATAAATCGTTCAAATCTGATGTTGCAAATCTTCCGCCGTCTAATTGAACCATAGGACGTAAATCAGGCGGTGTTACGGGTAAAACATCCATAATAAACCAGCTTGGTTCGGTATTTGAACTTAGAAGACTTTCTGCAAGTCTTAAACGTTTAATAAGTTTTGCTCTTTTTTGAACGGAACCTCCGGCGGATTCAAGACCTGCCTTAAGTTCGTTTACAAGTTCATCAAGTTTAATTTCGCTTAAAAGTTCTTTAATAACTTCAGCACCAATGCCGACTCTTAATGTTGTTTCTTCATGCTCAAGAATATAATCTTCATATTCTTCTTCAGTTAAAAGCTGCATTTTTTTGAATTCTGAATCACCTGGGTCAACTACCATATAAGCGTTAAAGTATATTACTTGCTCTAAATCTTTTAATGTCGTATCAAGTAATAATCCGAGATAACTTGGAATTCCTTTTAAAAACCAAATATGGCTAACGGGAGCCGCAAGTTTAATGTGTCCCATTCTGTGACGTCTTACTTTTGAATCTGTAACTTCAACGCCGCAGCGTTCACAAATAATACCTTTGTGACGAACTCTTTTATATTTACCGCAATAACATTCCCAGTCTTTTGTTGGTCCAAAAATTCTTTCGCAAAAAAGACCGTCGCGTTCGGGTTTTAATGTACGGTAGTTTATGGTTTCAGGTTTTGTAACCTCACCGTAAGACCATTTCAATATGCGTTCGGGACTTGCTATTGAAATTCGTATATAATCGAAATAATTTATACTGGTTGACAATTTCCTAATCTCCTATTTTCTAATCTTTAAAAAGTGTTGAGCTTTCATCAAAGAAATTGATGTTTAAAAGTTCACTGTCTATATCAGATAGAACTCTCTTTGGTGCAGATTTTCTTAAATCATCATTATCTGACATCAAATCAACTTCTTCGCCGCCTTTTTTAGCTACGGTAATATCCAATCCGATAGATTGAAGTTCACGAACCAATACCTTGAATGATTCGGGAATTCCCGGACGTGGAATATTGTCGCCTTTAACAATTGCTTCATAAGCACGAGATCTGCCGCTTACATCATCGGATTTGATTGTAAGCATTTCTTGTAATGTATAAGCAGCACCGTATGCTTCAAGTGCCCAAACTTCCATTTCACCAAATCTTTGACCACCAAATTGAGCCTTACCGCCTAATGGTTGTTGTGTAACAAGTGAGTACGGACCGGTTGAACGAGCATGGATTTTATCGTCAACCAAGTGGACAAGTTTTAGGATATATGATAAACCGACTGCAACAGGTTCGTCGAACGGTTCACCGGTTCTGCCGTCTCTAAGTATAACTTTACCGTCTTCTCTAACCCAGTCACAACCTGATTCTTTTATACCTTTTAGCAATTCTGCCTTTGTAGCAATTTCTGATTGACCTTCACCGTACATTTCGTCAAATGAAGGAGTTTCATAATGATTGCCGGTTAAGTATGCCGCAAGACCTAATAAACATTCGTAAGTTTGTCCCACGTTCATACGGGAAGGAACGCCCAGAGGGTTCAACACGATATCAACCGGAGTACCGTCGGGTAAAAACGGCATATCTTCTCTTGAAAGAATTCTTGATACGATACCTTTGTTACCATGACGACCTGAAAGTTTATCACCTACTGAAACTTTACGTTTTTGAGCAATATAAACACGAATTACAGTGTTTGCGCCCGGAGGAAGTTCGTCGCCTTTTTCTCTGTCAAATACTTTAACGTCGACAACACGACCGCCTTCACCGTGCGGTACACGAAGTGAGTTATCTTTAACTTCACGAGCTTTTTCGGCAAATATTGCTCTTAAAAGTTTTTCTTCCGGAGGATGTTCAGATTCTCCTTTAGGTGTGATTTTACCAACTAAGATGTCGTCTGCATAAACTCTTGCACCAATTCTTACGATACCTCTTTCATCCAAGTGGCGAACTGCATCTTCCGAAACGTTTGGAACTTCACGAGTAATTTCCTCGGGACCAAGTTTTGTTTGACGGGCATCTATTTCAAGTTTTTCGATGTGGATTGATGTAAATATATCATCATGAACACAACGTTCTGAAAGCAGGATAGCATCTTCGAAGTTATATCCTTCCCAAGGCATATAAGCAACCAGAATGTTTTTACCGAGAGAAAGCTCTCCGCCGTCGGTTGATGCACCATCTGCTATTACGTCACCTGCTTTAAGTTTTTGACCCACTTTAACGATTGGTCTTTGGTTAATACAAGTGTCTTGGTTAGAACGTGTATATTTTAATAAAGGATAAACGTGAACATTGCCTTGAGGGTCTTTAACGTGAATTTCTTCACCGACAACTCTTACAACTTCACCGTCTGTTTCCGTAACAGATACCATACAAGAGTCTTTTGCCGCACGTTTTTCAAGACCCGTACCAACGACGGGGCGTTCCGTAACAAGTAGAGGAACTGCCTGACGTTGCATGTTAGAACCCATCAAAGCACGGTTTGCGTCATCGTGTTCGATAAAGGGAATCATGGATGTCGCAACAGAAATAATCTGAATTGGACAAACACCGACATAGTCAACTTTGTCCTTGTCGCACATAATAAATTCTGAATGATAACGAGCAGGAACCTGATCTTCTTTGATGGATCTGTCTTTATTTAATTTGATATCGGCAGGAGCGCAACGGAAGCCTTCTTCCTCGTCTGCTGATAAATAGTTAACTTCATTAGTTACAATGCCGTTTTTAACAACGAAGTATGGAGTTTCTATAAAACCATAATCGTTAACGCGGGCATGAGTTGCAAGCGAACCAATCAAACCTGCGTTAGGACCTTCGGGAGTTTCTACCGGACATAAACGACCATAATGCGAAGGGTGAATATCACGAACAGCGAAACCTGCCCTTTCTCTCATCAAACCACCCGGTCCTAATGCAGAAATTCTTCTTTTGTGAGTAAGCTCTGCAAGAGGGTTTGTTTGGTCCATGAACTGTGACAATTGAGAAGAACCAAAGAATTCTTTAATTGCGGCGTTAAGCGGTTTAACGTTTAATAAGTTAAGAGGAGTTAACATTTCATTATCTTGAAGTGTCATTCTTTCTTTAACTATTCTCTCAATTCTTGAAAGACCGACTCTAAATTGGTTTTGAAGAAGTTCGCCGACTGAACGAATTCTTCTGTTACCTAAGTGGTCAATATCATCCAATTGTCCTTCATCGTATGTTAAATTAATCAAATATTCAATTATAGCTGTAATATCTTGAACTGTAATTGTTCTTTGAGTTTCGGGTAAGTTCAAGCCTAATTTTTTATTGATTTTATAACGTCCTACCTTACCGATATCGTATCTTTTTTCATCAAAGAAACGAGCTTCAAGGATTTGACGTCCGCCTTGAGCAGTAGCAGGATCGCCCGGACGAAGCTTTTTGTATACATCGATTAAAGCTTCATCGGTTGTTTTTGCCGTATCTTTATCCAATGTTTTCTTTAAGAACTCAAAGTGAGTAAATAAAGATTCCATTTCAACAGGCGCTATGCCGAGAGCTTTAAGCAATGTTGAAGCCAATATTTTTCTGTTTTTGTCTATTTTTACATAGATTAAATCGTTTGAATCCGTTTCAATCTTTAACCAAGCACCGCGGTTTGGAATAAGTGTTGCGTTATATAAACGTTTACCCGTTGGAGAAATTTCTTTTTTAAAGTATACACCGGGTGACCTTACAATTTGAGAAACTATAACACGTTCGGCACCATTCACAATAAATGTTCCTTTTTCGGTCATAGTCGGTATATCACCAATGTAAACTTCTTGTTCCTTAATTTCACCGCTATCACGGTTAACAAGACGCATCATTACACGAAGCTGTTTTGCATAAGTAGCGTCATGTATTCTTGCTTCTTCAAGAGTATATTTAGGATTATCAAAAGTATATTGAGGAAGAAAATGCAATTCTAATCTTCCCGTATAATCCTTAATCGGAGAGAACGATAATAATTCCTCCTTAAGACCTTCTTTTAAGAACCATTCAAAAGATTTCTTTTGAATTTCAATAAGGTCGGGCAAGTCATCCAAACGTGTAGCTGGAATTCCCATAGGAGTGACTCTGGGTGCATATTTTTGTTTTAACATTTAAGGTACCTCTAAAAATTGTATGTGATCACTATTTTAAATTAAGCTGTTAATTAAGCTGTAAGAGCCTTTTTCGACTTCGCATCAGAGCGAATTGCAATTATAACCCGCTCTAATATGCTTTTAAAATCATACTGCGTAAAACTTCGTAGTCAAGCTAAAAAATTAAATTTTTTATCAAAAATTGAATTTTTTTAAAAATATTTACAAAAATTTACAAAAATTGTTTACATTTTTTAAAATTTTAAAGAACGAAACATATTTTAAAAAGGGGCAACTAAACGTATATAAAATAAAAAATTATGTACATAAAGTTAATAAGACTTGATTTTTTATTTTTACAGAGCATAATGGAAGTGTCGAGGGTGTTTCCTCGATGCGAAGAAATATGCCGCGGGATACTCTGCCGACGAAAAAGTGACTAAATGTCACTTTTGAGGAGAGGTCAGTCCGGTCGGACTGCTCCGAGAGTAAAACGCAAAAATGAAAATTTAATATCGCGGGATGGAGCAGTCCGGTAGCTCGTCGGGCTCATAACCCGAAGGTCATAGGTTCAAATCCTATTCCCGCAACCATTTAAAAAGCACCGATGGGTGCTTTTTTATTTTTGTTTTATTGTTCTTTATGCATTTTGTTTGGATTGGCACAATACCGATTTCAATACGTCAGTTTTAATATTTAGGCACCAATAACAACAAAAGATTTTAATATTTATGGGCTTGGCTTTAAAAATTCAATCATTTTTTCTGCAATAAGAGCTGCGCTATTTTGATTTTGTCCCGTTATTAAATTTTTATCCGCAACAACATGCTCTGCCCATGGTTTTTCCGCTTCAAAAATAGCGCCAAGTTCCCTCAATTTTGTTTCCAAAAGAAAGGGTACAAGTTCTTTTTTCTTAACAATTCTTTCTTCCTCGTCAGTAAACGAAGTTAGGCGTCTGCCTTTTATCAAAGGAAACGCTCCATGTTTTGCATCAATTAAAGCACAAACCCCATGGCATATAGCGCTTACAAGCTTGCCTTCTTTGAAGAAATATTCTACGGTTTTAATAACATCGGGGTTATCCGTTAAGTCAAACATCGGGCCATGTCCTCCGGGAAAATATACGCCGTCGAATTCTTCAAGATTTATTGTGTTTAATTTCTTTGTGTCTCTCAGGATTTTTATACACCTGTCCCATTCCATAGGATTTGAGCAGGACATGGAAGTTTCATCGATTGGTGAAAGCCCGCCCTTTGGACTTGCAAGAGTCATATCAATATTTGATTTTTCAAAAATAAGATAAGGAATTGCAAATTCTTCCAAATAAACACCTGTTTCTTTAATACAGTTTTCGCTATCGTCCTTGCACCCTGAATAATTTGTAGTTACTATCAATAGTTTTTTCATATTTTTCTCCGTTTTATTTTTAAGTTATAGGAAAAACAAAAAAAAGAATATCCCTCAACAGAGCAAAAATTAGAGAACCTGTCAGGTATAATAAAAGTTTGCTTATTTAAGTGTCTAAAGCCATGCTGATAAAGATACTTGAGCCGTACGAGAGCGAATGCAAAATGCCGCAAGAGTACGTAAGTAAAACTCTTGCGAGCGTTTTGTCAGGATGTAATCCTGTCGATAAGTAAAGTTAAAATAAAGGTAATAAAAAATCGGAACGATAGGCTTATCGTAGGCGAAAGATACTTGAGCCGTACGAGAGCGAATGCAAAATGCCGCAAGAGTACGTAAGTAAAACTCTTGCGAGCGTTTTGT
>CANQDZ010000006.1 GCA_947594025.1 Candidatus Gastranaerophilales bacterium | reverse complement strand
TAGGTTGTTGTACGTTTTTTTAAGCTGGGTTACGTACATCTTTTTCTGATAATTTGTGATAACGGTTGGAATTGTGAGTGCTGCAACAACACCTATGATAGCTAATGTAATCAACACCTCAGCCAATGTAAAAGCCTTATTTGTTTTTTTCATCCTAAATCTCCTTCATTGAATATTTTTATTATATTATGGATTAACAGTCCATTTTTTTATTGCATTATACCCCATAATTTGAATATGAGTCAAGATTTAAGAAAAAAATTGGCGAAAAATTTAAAAGAGATAAGAAAAAAGAAAAAAATCACAAAAGGGGCTTTATCAATCCGTTTAGGCTTTGATGACTCATATATTTCCAAGCTTGAAAAAGGAAATATGAATATTACTTTAGATAAACTTGAGGCAATTTCGAATTATTTTGAAATCGATGTCATTGAACTTTTAAAATAATATTTTACAAAACAAATTTTTATGTAAAAATATTCTTATAGTAATAATTTAAGAAAAAGGGAAAAACAATGGCAAGACAAACAAAACTTGAAAAAATACGTAATATTGGTATTGCTGCCCACATTGATGCCGGTAAAACAACTACCACCGAACGTATTTTATTCTATACAGGTAAAACTCACAAAATTGGTGAGGTTCATGACGGTGCTGCCGTTACTGACTTTATGGAACAAGAAAGGGAAAGAGGTATCACAATCCAATCTGCTGCCGTTACTGCTTATTGGAAAGGTCACCAAATCAATATCATCGATACCCCCGGTCACGTTGATTTCACAATCGAAGTTGAACGTTCACTCCGTGTATTAGACGGTGTTGTTGCAGTTTTCTGTGCAGTAGGCGGTGTTCAATCACAATCTGAAACAGTTTGGAGGCAAGCAAACAGATACGAAGTACCAAGAATGGTATTTGTAAACAAAATGGATAGAACAGGTGCAAACTTCTATCGTGTAGTTGAACAAATCCAAACAAGATTAGGTGCAAACGCTGTTCCTATCCAACTTCCAATCGGTGCGGAAGATAAATTTACAGGTCTTGTTGACTTGATGACAATGAAAGCTGAAATTTATACAAATGACTTAGGTACTGATATCAAAGAAGAAGATATCCCCGCAGACTTAGTTGAAAAAGCTAAAGAATACAGAGCAACAATGATTGAAAAAATTTCTGAAACTGACGATGACCTTATGATGAAATATTTAGAAGGCGAAGAACCGACAGTTGATGAATTAAAAGCCGCTTTAAGACGTGCGGTTTGCGATAACAAAATCGTTCCCGTATGCTGCGGTACCGCATTTAAAAACAAAGGTGTTCAATTATTATTAAACGCAGTTGTTGATTATATGCCTTCTCCTATAGACGTTAAGGCAATTGAAGGCGAACTTGAAGACGGAACAAAAACCGAACGTCATTCATCAGATGATGAACCGTTCAGCGCACTTTCATTCAAAGTTATGACAGACCCTTATGTTGGTCGTTTAACATTTATGAGAGTTTACTCAGGTAAATTAACTTCAGGTTCTTACGTATTAAACTCAACAAACGGCAAGAAAGAAAGAATTTCACGTTTGGTTCAAATGTATGCCGATCAAAGAAATGAAATTCAAGAAATCTACGCAGGTGATATCTGTGCTGCAGTCGGTTTAAAAGATACTACAACCGGTGATACATTATGTGATGAAAAAGAACCAATTATACTGGAAAGAATGACATTCCCGACTCCGGTTATCTCTGTTGCTATTGAACCAAAAACAAAAGCTGACCAAGATAAAATGGGTATTGCCCTTCAAAAACTTGCGGAAGAAGATCCTTCATTCCAAGTTAAAACCGATACTGAAACAGGACAAACAATCATCTCCGGTATGGGCGAACTTCACTTAGAAATCATCGTTGACCGTATGCTTAGAGAATTTAAAGTTGACGCAAACGTTGGTAAACCTCAAGTTGCTTACAGAGAAACAATCAGAGGAACTGCCGATCAAGACTCTAAATTCATCCGTCAATCAGGTGGTAAAGGTCAATACGGACACGTTAAAGTTAAAATCAGCCCTGCTGAAGAAAATGCAGGATTTGTATTTGAAAACAAAATCGTCGGTGGTGCTATTCCTAAAGAATACATCGAACCTGCAAGAAAAGGTATGGAAGAAGCGCTTGAAGGCGGTATTCTTGCAGGATATCCCATGATAGACGTTAAAGTTGAACTTTATGACGGTTCTTACCACGAAGTTGACTCCTCTGAAATGGCGTTTAAGATTGCCGGTTCTATGGCAATTAAAGAAGGTTGTAAAAAATCTCAACCTTGCATACTTGAACCTATGATGAAAGTTGAAATTGAAATTCCTGATGAATTTACGGGTACAATTATAGGTGATATTTCAAGACGCCGCGGACGTATTGAAGGTCAAGAACCTCAAGGCAACACAGGAAACGTAATTGTAAGAGCAATTGTTCCGTTGGCTAACATGTTTGGTTACGCTACAGACTTGAGATCTAACACTCAAGGTCGTGGTACATTCTCTATGGAATTCCAAAAATACGAACAAGTTCCTAAGAACGTTGAAGATGAAATTATTGCAAAAGCAGGTGCCGTTAAAGCATAAAATTCATCAAATAAATATAAAAAACCTCTAAGCAATTATGTTTAGAGGTTTTTTGTTGTCGTGATTTTTAAAAATTATTCTTCATTTAAGCTCAAAATTGCCATAAATGCCTCTTGCGGTATTTCAACACGTCCAACTGCTTTCATTCTTTTCTTACCGCGTTTTTGCTTTTCAAGAAGTTTTCTTTTTCTCGTAATGTCACCGCCATAGCACTTATCTAAGACGCTTTTCCTCAGCGCTTTAATATTAGAACGTGCAATTACACGACCTCCGATTGAAGCTTGAATTGCAACTTCGAACATCTGACGCGGGATAATACCCTTTAATTTTACGGTTAGAGCCTGCCCTATATTAAATGCGCTGTCTTTATGGCAAATAACAGACAAAGCGTCAACTGCTTCGCCCGATAATAATATATCCATTTTAACCAGATCTGAGCGTTTGTAAGAATGAAATTCATAATCCATACTTGCATAACCCTTTGTTCTTGATTTTAATTGGTCATAAAAATCTGTTATAACTTCACTTAAAGGAATATGATATTCAAGGTTTACCCTTGTTTTGTCAAGATAGTGCATATTTATAAAATCACCGCGTTTTGTTTGACAAAGGTCCATAAGTGTTCCTACGTACTCCTTAGGGGTGAACACGTTAACCTTAACGTATGGTTCTTCTATATAGTCTCTGTATTGAGGGTCGGGAAGATTTGAGGGGTTATCAATTTCGATGACTTCGCCGTCTGTTTTATGAACTCTGTAGATAACGCTTGGAGCGGTTGTTATAAGTGAAAGATTATATTCTCTCTCAAGCCTTTCTTGGGCAATTTCCATATGAAGCATGCCCAAAAATCCGCATCTGAAACCAAAACCGAGAGCAGATGAAGTTTCAGGTTCAAACGTAATTGAACTGTCATTTAATCTTAGTTTTTCAAGCGCTTCTTTTAAGTCTTGATATTGGTCATTATCAACGGGATAAAGCCCTGAAAATACCATGGGCTTTGCTTCTTTATAACCCTCTAACGGTTCATGCGCAGGATTTTCGGCATTTGTTATAGTATCGCCTACAAATCTGTTTATTTCTTTAATTGAGCCTGCAAGATAGCCTACTTCACCCGTTTTTAATTCATTAACGGGAACTCTGTTTGGATTTAAGAAACCGAGTTCGACAACTTCAAATTCTTTTCCTGTTGCCATAAATCTTATTTTATCGCCCATTTTGAGAGAACCGTCAATAATTTTTATAAAACACACCGTTCCTAAATATTGGTCATATGCACTATCGAAAACAAGTGCTCTCAGAGGTTTGTCGGATGTGTCTATGGGAGATGGAATATATTCAACTATTGCCTCTAATACTTCTTCAATTCCTAAGCCCTCTTTTGCACTTACAGGAATTGCATGGCTTGCATCAAGCCCCAAAACTTCTTCAATTTCCGACTTTGCCTTTTCAACATCGGATGAAGGCAGGTCTATTTTATTTATGACGGGAATTATCTCTAAATCCTGCTCAATTGCAAGATAAACATTTGCAAGAGTTTGAGCCTCAACCCCTTGAGTTGAATCAACAATTAAAAGCGCGCCTTCGCATGCGGCAAGTGACCTTGAAACTTCATAAGAAAAATCCACATGCCCGGGGGTATCAATCAAATTCAATGTGTATTCTTTGCCGTTGCGCGCTTTATATTTCATTCTTGCAGCATTTAATTTAATTGTGATACCGCGCTCACGCTCAATATCCATGGTATCTAAAAGCTGGTCTTGCATTTCTCTTTTTGAGATTGTGCCTGTTTTTTCAAGCAATCTGTCTGCAAGAGTGGATTTACCGTGGTCAATATGAGCTATTATGCTAAAATTTCTTATGTTATCAATGGTTTTCATTAGATTTAAGTATATCAAAAACAAAAAATATAATAAATAAGGGGCTCAATAAAGCCCCTTAAATTTTATTCTTCAACTACAACAGGTTTTTCTCTAAAGATTAAGTCATCCGTTAACAAGACATAAACTTCATTTCCTGCTTTGTTGTGGTATCTGACTCTGGGTGAAACTTTGTATCCGTATCTGAGCAAAAATTCTGCTTCAGGATATCTGTTTCTCATGTTTTTCTTTGGCATCCAGTTTGTATTTCTGTCTTTTGTATAGATAAGTCTTGACCATTTCCACCATAAGAATTGTTTATCTCTTGAAAGCGGAACGCCTGCCATTTCAAAGTTATAACCGTCTGTTGTTGAAATTCTGTCAAGAACAAGAAGTGTTTTTGTGTTATGTTCTCTCCAAGCGGTTTTTTTAATTTTGATAACTTCTGAGTTAAATTTTGTACCGCTTTTGTATAAAAGTGTACCTTGTTCCGTAACTACATCTCTTGGAGCCGTAAATTCAACAATGTCGCCAACTTTTGCTTTTTTGTAATGAATAGGATTATCAAATCTTGCTTCAATGATGTTACCCGCTTTTATAACTTTTTTGTTGTTATAGATTTCAACAACATCCGTTAGAGGGTTTGGATGTATTTTTAATTCTTCCGTTCCGATTAAAACATCGGGAACCATGGTTTTTAAGTCTTTTTTGTATTTAGCATCAACAAGATCAAGACCTTTTAAAACTCTGTCATATAATACTGCAGCTTCCGCGCGTGTAAGTTTATCATTTGGTCTTAATTTAGCTCTGTCAGGATAGTTTATATAAAATCCGTTTTTAACTGCCCTTGAATACGTAGGAACAGACCAAGCGGGAACATCGGCACCGTCTTTAAATCTTTCTAAGATTTTAGGGTTAGAGTAGTTGCCTTTAATTATATGACCCAATGCACTTGAAGCTTCCGCTCTTGATACTGCAATATCCGGTTTAAATGTTTGGTCGGGATATCCGTATATTAATCTTAATTGCTCTGCAATCATGATTTCTTTATAATTCTTTTCGCTTGTTTTCAAGTCAGTTAAACTGTTTTCCGCAAAAATATCAAGATTTTCGCCACCCAATACTTTAACAAGTCCGCTTACAAAATCTGACCTTGAAATTGTGTTTTCAGGCAAAAATTGATTTTTTTCATTTAATGATAAAAATTTGTTTGAGATACTGTTTGATATTTCACTTGCCGCCCAATAATTTGCTTTAACATCTGCCACTTCCAAGCCGTAAGATGTTCCAAAACTAAACAGTGCAAGCATAATAACAAATAATTTTATAGTTTTTTTAAACATAATCTGTTATCCTCTCGTGTTACCTTCCTCACTTATTCTACAATGCTTGGAATTAAAAAGCAATAAATTAAATTTCGCTTAAGATAATGTAAAAATAAATTAAGATATTTTTTGTCAAATACTTTTATTGATATAATTTTAGTAAATTATGTAAAGTTTGGAAAGGGTTAAAATGGGTTTTATGGATTGTAAAAATCATGATGAATTAGAGTTGACTCCTAACGCAATTAAAGTTCTTGAAAAAAGATATTTAAGGAGAGACGAAAAAGGAAATCCGACGGAAACACCTCGTGATTTATTTAAAAGAGTTTCAAATGCCATAGCTCTCGGAGATAAAGAATTTGGCGCCAGTGATGAGGAAATACAAAAAACCGCCGATGAATTTTATGATTACATTTCAAAAAAATATTTTATGCCCAATTCTCCAACCCTTATGAATGCCGGAAGAGAACTCGGACAACTGAGCGCATGTTTTGTATTACCCGTTGAAGATACTCTGGAAGGCATTTTTGAAACAATCAAAAATACGGCTTTAATTCACCAATCGGGAGGCGGTACAGGTTTTTCCTTTGCAAGATTAAGACCGAGAAATGATATAGTACGTTCAACAATGGGTGTTTCATCAGGACCCGTATCATTTATGGAAGTATTTAACGCGGCAACTGAAGCCGTAAAACAAGGCGGCACAAGACGCGGTGCCAATATGGGAATTTTAAGAATTGACCACCCCGATATTGAAGAATTTATTGAGTGTAAAAGCGATTTAACTAAGTTAAATAACTTTAATATTTCAATAACCATAACGGATAAGTTTATGGAAGCTTTAAAAAACGGGGAAGATTATGAACTTATCCACCCGAGAACAAAAGAGGTCGTAAGGCGGGTCAGTGCAAAATACATATTTGATAAAATTGTAAAAAGCGCCTGGGCAACAGGCGAACCGGGTATTATTTTTATTGATAAAGTAAATAAAGATAATCCGACTCCTAAAATCGGTGAAATAGAATCAACAAACCCATGCGGGGAAGTGCCTCTTTTACCTTATGAAGCTTGTAATCTCGGCTCTATCAATTTATCCGAAATGATTATGAAAAATCAGGCAGGCGGAATTGACATAGATTGGGAAAAACTTGCAAACACAACAAAAATGGCAATTCACTTCTTGGATAACGTAATTGTTGTTAATAATTACCCTCTCCCTCAAATTGCCGAAATGGTCAGAAAAAACCGCAAAATTGGCTTAGGTGTTATGGGTTGGGCTGATATGCTTATGGAGCTTGGTATTTCCTATAATTCGGAAGAAGGCATTGAGCTGGGCAAAAAGATTATGGAATTTATTGATTACCACTCAAAAGCTGAAAGCATCCGCTTAAGTGAAATAAGAGGACGTTTTGAAAACTTTGAAGGCTCAATATATGACGGTCAAAATTATCTTACAAATAAATATAAAGATAACGGTGCAGGAATTATTTTAGACGTGATGTGGGAAGATTTGGACAGAAGAATTTCAAAACACGGAATAAGAAACGCAACCACAACATGTATTGCGCCAACCGGTACAATTTCAATGATAGCAGGCTGTTCCGGAGGTATTGAACCGTTGTTTGGACTGGTATTTACAAGAGATATTATGGACGGCACCAAAATGCTTGAAGTAAACCCTATCTTTGAAAAATATGCGCATGAACACGGATTTTATTCGGAAGAATTAATGAAAGAGGTTGCAAAATACGGTTCATTAAAACATATAGAAGGAATTGACGAAAAAACAAAACAAATATTTGTAACATCTCATGATGTAACTCCCGATTTTCACGTTAAAATGCAGGCATCATTCCAGCTTCACACGGATAACGCTGTTTCTAAAACAATAAACCTTGAAGAAGATGCAGCTCCCGAAGATGTAGCTTACGTTTACAAACTCGCATACGAAAAAAATCTGAAAGGGCTTACGGTTTATAGAAATAATTCAAGATGGACACAACCTATGGTGTTTGATAATAAATCGTCAAACCCTGATAAAATAAAACATGAAGAACCTGAAAAGAAAGAAGAAAAAAAAGGTTTAGAGCTTTTTGAAGAAAAAGTTGAAGAAGCCGCGGAAGAATATAACCCGACGGGCGAAATCAAAAAAGTTGTCTGCCCTGAATGCGGAAATACAATTGAAATGGCGGAAGGATGTTTTATCTGCCTTAACTGCGGTTATTCAGGCTGTTCATAAATAAAAGTTTCAAATAGACTTTAAACTTGGCTTATATTATAATTATGATGTAAGCGGGAGATTATCATGCAAGAAACTTTAAACACATCAGCTTTTGGCAAAAATGATATAAGAGGCATTTATCCGACTGAAGTAAATGCAAAGTTATTTTATTATGCGGCAAAAGGCTACGCAAAATGGGCTAAAGGACAATTTCAAAAATTAAATATCATAAAAAATTATAATGAAATGTTGTTTGCGGTTTGTATGGATGCAAGACTTCACAGCCCTGAGCTTAAAAAATCAGTTATTGAAGGTTTATCTTCAATAGGCGTTAATGTTTTAGATTTAGGGCTCGCTCCCACTCCTTTGGGATATTTCAGCGAATTTGCACAAATTGATGAAAGCGCACTTGATAACAATAAGGTAAACGGCGCACTTATTATAACCGCATCTCACAACCCGAGCGAATACAACGGTTTAAAGATGACGTTTAATAAAGCCTGCCTTGTTGAAGAAGATATTAAAGAAGTTAAAAAATATACTGAAGAAGCTTATACCAACCGCGAACAGCAAGGTTACAGAAGTTTGCTTTCAGGTAAAGTTACGGAATATAATTTAATTCCGACTTACATCGAAAAGATTTCAAATAATTTCGATAAAATAGGCAACGGAATAAAAGTTGTGGTTGATAGCGCAAATGCCACGGCAGGTGTTGTTGCTCCTGAGTTATATAAAGATTTGGGATGTGAGGTTATTGAGTTATTTTCAAAACCTGACGGCAATTTTCCAAATCATCATCCAAATCCGAGCGATGAAAAAACTCTTGACGCAATTAAAAAAGAGGTTGTTAAACAGGGTGCGGATTTTGGTCTTGCATTTGACGGCGATGCAGACAGACTTGGTGTTATTGATTCAAAAGGAAATAAAATTCAAGGCGATTTGCTTCTTTTAATTTATGCTCTTGATTTAATCAATTCTTTAAAAGGAAGGGGAGAAAAACCCGTTATCGTATCGGAAGTAAAATGCTCTCAAGCCCTTTATGACACAATAAATGAAATGGGCGGTGAAGCTGTCATGTGGAAAACAGGACACTCTTACATAAAATCCATGATGAAAGAAAAAAGCGCACTGCTTGCAGGCGAGATGAGCGGCCACTTATTCTTTAAAGACAGATACTATGGTTTTGATGATGCAATTTACGCAGGCTGTCGTATGATTGAAATTGCTGCAAAAAATAAAAAATTAAATCCAAACTTTAAAGTTGAAGATTTGATTGAAAAATACAAAAAAATGTATCATGGTATGGAATTAAGGCTTCATTGTCCAAATGAACTTAAAAAACCCGTATTAAATGAACTTAAAGACAAATTGACGGAAGAATTGTTCG
Organism: Candidatus Gastranaerophilales bacterium; assembly: GCA_947594025.1. Classification (GTDB taxonomy): domain Bacteria; phylum Cyanobacteriota; class Vampirovibrionia; order Gastranaerophilales; family Gastranaerophilaceae; genus SIG30. The sequence goes on along the minus strand of CANQDZ010000006.1, from coordinate 40,405 downwards.
GTTCAAAAATCAAAGAAATTGTTACAATAGACGGCATGAGAATAATTTTTGAGGATGGTTTTGCTCTTATCCGCCAAAGTAATACGGAACCTGTATTTACCATGGGATTTGAAGCAACAACTAAAGAAAAATGTCAAAAGTATTATGATGCTTTAGTCAATGAAACTCAAAAATTAATAGATAGTCTAAGAGAAACGAGCAAAATATAATACTTTCAGGTAAGTTTATAGAAAAATTTATCTGTATAATACAAATATCACTTATGAAAAAACTGTTAACCATAATTTTAATACTTTTAATCACAACAAGTGTTTCACTTGGGCTTGCGCCTGTCGGCATACAACTCGGCAACATTGAAAAGAGTTTGTTTGGTATTGAATATCAAAAAGAAAGCGAAGCGCAAAGAATTCAAAGAATTGAAAAACAAGTATACGGTGAAGAAAGTAAATTAACCAATATTCAGGAAAGAATAAATAAAATAAACAAAACACTGGGTCTGGAAGGAAGCGAAGAAGAAATGGAAGCTGTCAGAAAACAGGTTGATGACATTCAGGCTCAAGGTGTTTCTTATCCCGCAATTGATAAACTTGAAAATCAATTATTCGGAAGGGACTATAACGGAGAAGGTGTTTATTCAAGACTGGAAAGACTTGAAAAAAAGGTGTTTAACGCAAAACAAGAAGGTGACTTAAACCAAAGAGTTGAAAGACTCAGCGCGGTAATTGTTGAAACAAAAACAGACACGGCATCATCTTATTACAGTGAACAAAACCCTTATAACGATTGGCAATACAATCAAAATGATATGACTTTGCAAATTGCAGGGCTTGAACAGTCAATGTTTAGAAAAACCTATGAACAAGACCCTTTGAGCGTGAGATTAAACAGATTAGAGCGTAAAATATTTCAAAGAGATTTTTCATCAGATGATGTGAGTCTCAGAATTCAAAGAATTCAAGCTGCCTCAACCGCCACAAAAACCGCAAAATATTATGACGGAAATAAATTCCAAAAAATCACATCAACAGGACTCCAACTCGGAACGTTTGTTCTTATGATATTGGCACTAATCTTATAAAAACCACTACATTTAACCTATATACATTGTGATTTTTTATATTATAATTGACTTATGGAAAAGAAAATTAAAATCGGTCTTATAGGTTTAGGCACGGTCGGCACGGGTGTCGTAAAAGTTTTAAAAAATTTTGATAACATCGAAATTAAAGGAGTTGCGGTTCATAACATAAACAAACCTCGTGAAGTTGAGGTTTCAAATTTGACCGACGACCCTTACAAACTGGTAAACGACCCTGAAATTGACATTATTGTCGAAGTTATAGGCGGATGTAATCCTGCCCTTGATATAATCGAAACTGCGATTAAAAACGGCAAACATGTGGTTACCGCCAATAAAGAACTTTTAGCCCGTCATGGTGCTTATATTTTTGATTTAGCGAATAAATATAACAAGGTTATTTTATATGAAGCTGCCGTTGCAGGCGGTATTCCGATTATAACACCCATTAAAACAACGATGAGAGTGAATGAATTTGAAAGCGTTGCGGGCATTTTAAACGGAACAACAAACTATATTTTAACCAAAATGGAAGAAGAAGGTTTGTCTTACAAAGACTGCCTTAAAAAAGCACAGGATTTAGGCTACGCCGAAACAAATCCTACAAGCGATGTTGAAGGATATGACGCTATGTATAAAATAGCAACTCTTGCAAATATCGCATTCAACAAAAGAATTGACATAAATAAAATTTTCAAAGAAGGTATTACAAAAATAACAAAGGAAGATATTGACTTTGCAAATGAGCTTGGATACAAGATAAAACTCATCGGTCTTGCAAGAAAAACGGAAAATGGCAAAATTGATGTGAGAGTGCACCCGATGCTTGTTGAAAAAGATAACCCGATGGCAAAAATAGGAAATGCCCTAAATGCAGTTTTAGTTAAAGGTCATCCTATCGGGGAAGTTGTATTTTCAGGCCCCGGAGCCGGAGAATTTCCAACTGCAAGCTCAGTTGCAGGAGATATTTTAATTATCGCGTCAGAACTAAATAAATATGATGAAATTTTGCCGATGGCAAGATGTAATCATACGGAATTTGCAAATCAGGTTGATATTTTAGATACGGAAAACAGTTATTATATCTCAATAACCGCAAAAAATATTCACGGTACAATTGGCTATATCGGTACTATTTGCGGAAAAAATCATATTAACATTTTAAGTATCTTACAAAAAGGTTTAAGCTCTGACCACAAGAGTGCAAGAATTATTGTTATCACAGAAAAATGTTTTGAAAAAGATATACAAAATGCAGTTAAAGAGCTTGAAAACATAGGCGAAAATGATGAAAAATTCATCAGTATAAATAATATAATAAGAGTAATGGAGTAAAAATGGCTAGATACACAGGTCTTATAAACAAATACAGAGAATATTTACCCGTAACGGATAAAACACCGATTATAACACTAAATGAAGGAAACACCCCCCTTATTAAAGCCGATAACTTGGCTCGTGCAATAGAAAGAGATGACCTTGAAATATATTTAAAATATGAAGGTTCAAACCCGACGGGCAGTTTTAAAGACAGGGGTATGACAATGGCGGTTACAAAAGCCGTCGAGGAAGGTTCAAACGCTATTATTTGCGCCTCAACAGGCAACACTTCCGCTGCAGCTGCGGCTTATGGCGCAAAAGCCGGCGTTAAATGTTATGTTTTAATTCCTGACGGATATATCGCTCTCGGCAAATTATCTCAAGCAATGATGTATGGCGCAAGAGTTATTGCAATAAACGGAAATTTTGACCAAGCACTTGATGCCGTAAAAGAAATTTCAAGCAACTATCCCGTTACTCTTGTAAACTCTTTAAACCCGTACAGAATTGAAGGACAAAAAACCGGTGCATTTGAAATTATAGAAGCACTTGAAGACGCGCCCGATTATCATTTTATACCTGTCGGAAACGCAGGAAACATAACCGCTTATTGGAAAGGTTATAAAGAATGGCATGCATTAAATAAATGCTCAAAACTTCCGAAAATGATGGGCATTCAAGCGGAAGGCTCTGCTGCCATCGTCAAAAAACAAATTATTAAAAATCCTCAAACAATTGCAACTGCAATCAGAATAGGTAATCCCGCAAGCCGGAAAAAGGCGGAAGCTGCACGTGATGAAAGCCAAGGAACAATTGACATGGTTTCAGATGAAAAAATCATTGAAGCATATAATCTTCTTGCATCAACTGAAGGAGTTTTAGCTGAACCTGCAAGCTGTGCAACTGTTGCAGGCATAATAAAATTGAAAGATACTTTAAAACAAAATGCAAAAATTGTTTGTATATTAACCGGAAACGGACTAAAAGATCCTGATTCCGCAATAAAATATGCGAAATCACCTGTTGAAAAAACATCAAGCGAACTTAAAGATATCGTAAAACTTTTGAACTTCTAGGCGATGTAATCAAGAGGTTTATATTCTTCACCGTCATTCATGTTTTTAAAAAGCGAATTCTTTAAAACCGCAAAAGAAAGCATTATAACAGAACCGACAAGCATGAAATATGATGTCGGTCTTGATTGTTTTGCAAGTGCTACATAATTTTTAATTTGCGCATCTTTTGCATCAAGTCCTGATTGCTGTACTCTTCTTGCAAGTTTTATAACTGCTTCTTTTGCATGTTTATCATAATTTGAAATATTTTCAAGCAAGTCTTCCGCTTTATTTTCAAGGATGTTTACTCTGTTTGCTTTAAATATTTTAATGGTATCTTCAGATACATCCTCGATACCCTCTCTTGCGCCTATAACAATAGAATCAAACTCTGACGCTTTTGCGGAATTTTCAATATTTCTTAGAGAGTCAATAACGGCAGGTGTAAAAAATTCTTCTCTTTCATATTCGGATAACGGCATAGCATGTTTAAGAGCATAACCGCCGACCACACCAAGTGTGGCAGCAGTAGTATAACTTTTAATATTTTCTATTGATTGTGTTCTCATTTTCCTCGTAAATTTTTGGCTAAAATGGGGTCTCAGCCTTTTTTTATGTGGTAATTTTATCTTAGCATTTACAGCTTAGTACGCGACCGATTAAGCAATTTAAACCAATCAAATATACCATATAAAGCATTAGGTGTCAAGTAAATATACTTTATAAAGAGTATTCAAACAAGAAAGAAAAAAATCGTCATTTACCCGCAAGACTAATCTTAATAACAGGTAAAGCGTTTAAGTCTGCTTAAAGCTTAGACTTTCCGTTTTATAATTTCAAAGATTGTAAGCACTAAAACTAAGCTTTTTGAACACTATCCCCTGATGTTTGTTGGACTTAAGGTGTTTCTTGAGCTGTCTGGTCTTTATTTTTCTTTTTGTTAATTTTTTCAAAAATATCAAGCACTTTTGTCGTTAAAGGAACAACTAAAAGAGGAGATGCAAATCTTACTACGAATGAGAAGATTGTGTGTGATTTGAGTTTGTTTACACCAAGCATGTATCTGTTTAATTGTTTAACATTATCTGATGTTAAAATTTCGCACGCAGCGTCTTTAACTTGACCAAATTCTTTAATTTCGCTTAATTGTTGAAGTCCTTTTTTAATTTGTTTATCGTTAAAGCCTAGTTTTTCTGACATGTAAGCTTTTTTCATTGATTCTAAGAAGCCGTCAGAGCAGAAATCAATAATGGTTGATGCTATACTTGATATGATTGTAACAAGCGCCGTATTTAATAACAAATAAGGTTTTCTTTCTTTTTCAATTGTTTTTGATTTTGCGGTGTTGTTTAAAAGAGATAATGTTAAAACAATTGAAGACAAGTTTGATAATAAAGGAGCAGGCTTTTTAAATTTTGTAAGTCCTTCCGTAATTTTTTTAACGGGTTTTAGCATTGAAACTTTACCTATTCCTTTTGCAATAACCTCCGTAAGTTGTTCATCGGCTTGTTTAACGATACTTGTTTTGCCGATTGCCTGTGCCGCGTCATTTACTTTTAAGCCCGTAAATGAAACATTGTTATCTTGTTTGCCTTTAAAGGTTAACAAGTTGTCATTTGAAATTTTTTGATTAATTAAATTGTTTAATTGCTGTTGTTTTTTATTTGGTTTACCTTTTTGCGATTTTTTATGATTTGGGAATAAAAATGCAAGAGTTGGCGTAATCAAGGCAACCGTAAGCATTGATTTTGGAATTGAAGCAACAACATCAGGTCCTTTTTTCCAGAAAACATCAAAGCATTCATGTAATTTTCCGCCTTTTGTAATCTTTTTAATATATTCCGTATCACCTTTTAAGTATGTTTCAGGGTCTCTTGAAACCTTATTTGCAGCTTTTGCAAGCGGTGAATATAATATTTTAGAGAAGCCGTAACCTACAAGACCTGACAATGCATGCTTTGTGGCAAGAACTTCTTTATCATCTTTGCTCGCACCCGGCATAATCAAAGTACATAAAGGTTTAAGCGTTGTGGTTAAACCAAGTACGATTGCAGCTTCAACAACGGCTTCACTGCTTAAAACTTTCTCAATAATTTTTCCAAAACCATTACTGTTTACAAGTTTTTTAGCATATTTCGGAATTTTAACTTGGCTTGTATCGGCTTTTGATGACAAACGGACAGCATCTGACGCTATGTTTGCCAATGCTTTTGGAGCTTTTAAAAAAGTAGACCCGCGAAAACTTACATCCTTCGTGGGTCTACCGTTATACTTTAAATTTTTTACACTCGTCTCTCTATAACCGTTTTGCTCGCTATAACACAGCAAAGGCGAATTAGGTTGTATTTTACTTTTTGTTAAAAAGTTTACTTCCATGACATAATTATAAAACAGATAAAAAAAATTTTTTGCTTTCTATTTAAAATTATTTACAAAACTTTTCTTTTTGTTTAAAAAGCTTGTAAACAAAGCCTCAAGCTTATCCGCAATAATTTTTTCAAGCTCAATTCCGTATAGTGAATTTATCTCTTTTATGAAAAAACAAGGGCTTGTTATGTTAATTTCAATAACCTTATCTTCTATAACATCAAGTCCTGCAAGAAAAATGCCCTCTTTTGTCATTTTTTCGGAAATTATATTTTGAAAATTCATCTGCTCGGGCGTGACTTCGCCTTTCAGCAAATTTTCATCGGCATGCTCATTAAATTTAAAATCATCGTTTGAGGCTTTTTTAACAACACAATAAGGAAGAATTTCGCCGCATACATATATGAGCCTCTTATCGCCCTTCATGATTTCGCTCATATATTTTTGCACCATAACTATAGTTTGAGAGTTGTTTGTTGCGGTATCGATTATTGCGTTTACGTTTTTATCGCCTTTTTTAAGATAAAATACACCGCTTGAAAAACAACGGTTTAAGGGTTTTATAATAATTTCTTCATTTTCGAATAAGAATTCTTTAATTATTTTTTTATCGGCAGTTACAATATTTTTTGGCGCAATATCTTGAAATTCATTTACATACAATTTTTCATTTTTATCCCTGATTGCTTGGGGGGAATTTATACATAAAGTGTTTTCCCCATTTACAAATGAAAGTACATAAGTTGCATTTATATAATCAATGTCAACCGGAGGATCGGGTCTGAAAAATACATAGTCAAAATTATTTATGCATAATTCGGATGACTGATTAACCTTAAAAATATTGCCGTCTTCATAAAAAGACTTAAAGCATTTTGAATAAGGAATATTTTCCTTTAAATACAAGTTGGGATTTGTTGTTACATAAATGTCATATCCTCTTTGCAAAAATTCCGATATGAGCCAAAAGTTTGTGACCAGTTTATTTAATTCAAAATATTTAAATTCAAGTTTATCGACAATAAATAGTATTTTCATATAAGAATTGTATCTTAAAAATAAAACATGTTATAATTAAACTTATGAATAATATTGAACAACTAAAAGAAAAAATTCAAAATAACCCTGACGACACTGATTCCAAAAAGCTTCTTGCACAAGCTTATGCAAAAAAGGGTGATTATAATAACGCACTTAAATTATTCGAAGAATTATCCCAAAAATTTCCGCAGGAAATATTGTTTCTTATAAATACCGGAAGTTTATGGTTTTATAAGCAAGAATATGAAAAATCAATTACTCAATACAGAAAAGTATTGGAAATTGATGAAAACAACTACTCTGCACTGTACAACTTAGGAAATGTCTACGCGGAGTTAAATAACTTTGATATCGCGCTTTCTTATTACGACAGAGCTCTTAGGATAAATGACAAATCACCTGAATTATATCAAGCAATCGGGGTTTTATATCAAGATAAAAATAATTTGTTTCTTGCAAAAGAAAATTATGAAAGAGCGCTTGAATTAAATCCTAAAAATAGCGAACACTACATGAGTATCGCAAACATTTATCAAAAAATAGGACAAGAAAAAAGAGCGCTTGAATATTACAAAAACGCTTTAAGATATGCGCCTGAAGATGAAAAAATATGGTTATGTATTGCAAATACAAAAACATGTCTTAAAGAATATGCGGAAGCACACGAATATTTTGATAAGGCAATTGAGCTTAAACCTGATTATTATTCTGCATTTATATGCAAGGCTATCGCTTGCTGTGATGAAAAAAATTACGGGACTGCAACATCATTATTTAAACATGCAATAGAGCTTAATCCTTATAATCATAACGGATATTTGCTTTTAGGTAATTTGATGCTGAGTGAAAAAGTATACGATGAAGCAATAAAATTGTATAAAAAATCCGCAGAACTTACGGAAAATAAATCAAAATCATATTTCTTTATTGCTAACACGAGCGTACTTTTAAAGGATAGTGACCAAGCAATCGAATATTACAGAAAAGCTTTAAAGTATGCGCCTGAAGATAAAGAAATTATGCTTGCATACGTTGAATTTTTAAATGAATATGTAGGAGAAAAAATAAGTGCCTAATTACGAAAACCCGAGTATTTTAGAACGTCTTATAGGACTTGGAACATATCTAACGGGGGGATTTTTAGGCATTATTTGGTTTGTTGTTTCTTTCTTTCTAAAAATGTATGTAACTCCTTTTCTTCAATATCATATAACTCAAAGTGTTATATTTTTCTTAGGTTTATATATTATAGATTTATTTTTCTCAATTTTATTTGGATTTTTGACACACATTCCGTTTATAAAAGATATAGTAAAATATATTTTGTTCTTTTTCCAAAGTCCGTTTTATTTCGGTTTTTCAATAATTGGCGCATTTATATCAATACTTGTTCTCTATATGGGTCTTGGCGCACTTTTTGGTAAATATTCTTATATGCCTTTTATATCGGAAGCAATAAATGCAAGGAGAAGATGATGCTGAAATTATCTTCAAAAATAAAACTTGTAGTAAGCGATTTTGACGGCGTTATGACGGATGGCTCTTTATATCTCGATGAAAATTTAAACGAACAAAAAAGAATTAATTTTTCAGACATTATGGGAATTTATATTCTTATGAGAAAGGGCTACAAATTCGCAATTATAACGGGTGAAGATTCAAAAATTTTGGATTATTTAACAAAAAAAATAAATGTGGTTGATATTTATAAGAATGTAAGGAAAAAGGACGAAACTTTAAAAAGTTTAATGAAAAAATACAACCTGAAAAGTGATGAGGTATTATACATAGGGGATGATATAAATGACATTCCCGCATTTGAGCTTGTAAAATATAAGATTGCTCCTAAAAATGCAAATTATAAAGTTAAAGAAACAAAAGGCATACAAATAACTGAAAATATGGGCGGAATGGGCGCAGTTAGAGAAGTAATTGACAATTTATTAATGGCTGAATAATGAACAACTTTCTAAAAAACATTATAAAGAACGTAAAACAACTTGATAATCAGGTAAGTGACTACAAAAAAAACACCAAAGACTTGGTTATTCCGTCCTATGCATATAATAACTGGGCAATTGAGCTTTTAAGAAATAAGGACGAAGAAGAAGCTCTTAAAAAACTTGAAATAAGTGTTAATACGGGGCATAAAAACCCTGAAACATTTATATATTTAGGCGTTTATAAACTAAAGCACAAAGAAGTTTATGAAGCTATTGAATACTTTTTAAAGGCAATAAGAATAGACAGAAATAACGCAAAAGCATACGCATTTTTAGGAAGTGCGTATTGTGATGCTATGGATTATGAACAATCAAAAAGAATGTTCCAAAAAGCAATTAAGCTGGATAAAAGAAACGTTCACACTCATCTAAACTATGCTATTGCCTTAGCTAAGATGGGAGATGTAAAAGAAGCTTCAAATGAATTTGAAAAAGCAAGCATTTACAGTTCTTCCAATTATGATGTTTTATTTGTATGGGGAACATTTTTATCAGAGTTTGGATATTACAAAGAAGCCATTGAGAAATTAAATTTAGTACACAGTGCTGACCCGTTTCATAAAGATGCGCTCTATTTTCTCGCATACTGCAATCACAAATCGGGCGAACACGAACTTGCCGCAAAATACGCCAAAAAACTGTTGGTACAAGATAAAACAAAGGCGGAAACATACATCATACTTGCAGAATGTTATTTGTTTTTAAACAATAAAGAAAAGTGCTTGAGCACTTATGAAGAAGCCCTTAAAGAATGTGAAAATGCCAAAAAATCATTTTTATTTTTCCATTCTTGGGCAACATCTCTGCAAAGCTTCGGTGAATGGAAACTTGCAATTGATAAATTAAATCAGGCAAGTGAAATTTCACCCGATAATTTCTTGGCTCCCTATAATCTTTCAATTTCTTATTTATCTCTTGGTGATAAGGAAAACGCAGAAATTGCGCTTAAAAAAACTATCGAGCTTAACCCAGAGCATTCTGTTTCTTTATACAATCTCGGACAATTATACGTTTCAAACGAAAATTATAAAGATGCCATATTTTATTTTGAAAGAGCAAATAAAACTCCTTCTCAACATAATCAATTTAATTTTAACATCGCATATTGTTATCAAATGCTTGAAGATAATGAACAAGCAATAAAATATTATGAAAAACATCTTGAATATTATCCCAAAAATATTGAAGCATTAACCAACCTTGCAAATATATATTCAGATATTGGAGATAACAAACAGGCATTAAGAAAAATCAGAACCGCATACATTGAAGATAAAACCAATACAAACACAATTATTGCATATGCCGTATTACTACTTAAGGAAAATCAAATTTTCGATGCTATGGAAAAATTCGATGAAGCACTTAAAATTAATTCAAATATAACTTTTGCGCTATACGGCAAATGTGAATGTCTGGTAAAATCAAATAAACCAAGAGAGGCTCTTGAAGTAATTAAAAAGGCAGAAGAAGAATACGGCAATACAAAAGATTTTTTGATGTCAAAACTTCTTGCAGTTATAAAGCTTTACGAAATTGAAAATCGCGAAGAAGATAAAAACACCGCTTTTAACATTTGTGATAAAATAAAATCAACATTTGGCGAAGACGAATGGATTAACAAAACAAAGGAAAAACTGGGAGAGAAATAAATTAAATGCCTATTATAGTTCAAAAATATGGCGGAACATCACTGGCTGATTCGGAAAAAATTAAAACAGTTGCAAAATCCGTAATGAAAGAAGTAAACAAAGGCAACTCCGTTGTCACTATTGTTTCTGCTATGGGTCATACAACGGATTATCTTATTAAATTAGCACATGAAATAACGGAAAGACCTGATTCAAGAGAAATGGACATGCTTTTATCCACCGGAGAAGGTGTTTCAATTGCAATGCTTGCAATAGCGTTAAAATCAATGGGGCAAGATGCTATAAGCTTTAATGCAATGCAAGTCGGTATTATGACAGAAGAAACGCACTCTAATGCAAGAATTGTCGGAATAAAAACAGATAAAATCAAAGAACAGCTTGCCAAGGGCAAAGTTGTTGTCGTTGCAGGTTTTCAAGGAATAACGGAAGGCTACGAAATTACAACTCTCGGACGGGGAGGCTCTGACACATCCGCAGTTGCAATAGCCGCAGCCCTTAAAGCGGACAGATGCGATATTTATACTGACGTTGAAGGGGTTTATACAACAGATCCGAGAATTGTTCCAAAGGCTCAAAAACTTGAAAAAGTATCTTATGAAGAAATTCTTGAGCTTGCTCGTGTCGGTGCAAATGTATTACACCCGAGGGCAGTTGAAACAGCGCTTCAACACAGCGTTCCTTTAAGAGTTCGTTCAACCTTTAAAACAGATGATTTAGGTACACTTATAATAGGAGTAAATGATATGGAAATTTATAAACCGGTGACAGGCGTTGCCGCAGATACTTCACAAGTGAGAATTGTTATGTGCGATGTTCCTGACAGACCGGGTACTGCAGGAAAATTATTCTCTTTGCTTGCCGAGAATAATATAAGTGTAGATATGATTATCCAATCTTATGCAAGAAGTTCAAATAATACAAATGATATTGCTTTTACTATTGATAGCAGCGATTTAATGAAGTTTGATGATTTAAAAGCGGGTATCAAAGCAGAACTTGGCGCAAGCAATATTCATATTGATGAAGATATTGCTAAGGTTTCAATTGTAGGTGCCGGCATGATTGATAAGCCCGGTATTGCGGCATCAATGTTTCAAGCTTTAACAAATGAAAATATAAACATAAAAATGATTGCAACAAGTGAAATTAAAATAAGCTGTCTTGTTGATAAAATTTATGCTAAAAAAGCAGTACAGGCATTATGTAAAGTGTTTGAGCTTGAATGTGATGTTGTTGCAGAAGTTAAAGGAACTCTTCCTGACTAAGATATGCTTCAAGATAAAGTAAAAAAATTCTTAAGTGAATATAATTTAAGAAACAAAAACATCCTGATAGGGTATTCAACAGGGGTAGACAGCACAGTCTTATTGCATGTTTTAAATAATTTAAAAGATGAATTCAATTTTAAATCAATAACAGCACTTCACCTTAATCATAATTGGAGAGGGGAAGAATCAAACAAGGATGAGGAATTTGCACGCAAAGTATGCGGCAATTTCGGTGTAAATTTTTATAGCGAAAAATTGCCTCAATCAACCAAAAAAACGGAAACCGCCGCAAGAGATAAAAGGTATGAATTTTTTTATAACTGCGCTGAAAAATTTAATTCCGACGTTATATTTTTAGCTCATACAAAAGATGATAATGTTGAAACCGCAATTTATAGAATAATTAAAGGAACAGGGCTCGACGGATTAAGGTCAATTTTACCCGTGCGTGAAATATTTTACAGACCGTTGCTTGATGTATCTAAAAAAGAAATAATTGAGTATGCCAAAAAACATCTGCTTGAATATAGAGAAGACAGTTCCAATTCAGACACAAAATATATGAGAAACTTCATAAGACATAAAATTCTCCCCTTGTTTAAAGAGATAAATGAAACGGCAGAGACTTCAATAAACAATTTAATCAAAGTAGCACAAGCGGAATATGAAATTGTCGAAGATAAATTAAATGAAATTAATGCTCAAGTTTTTGAAGATGATAAAATAAAAACACAGAAATTTATAAAACTTCCGAAATCATATAAAATGAAGGTAATTCAAAATTATATAAAAGAAAATCTTAAAAATCCAAATTCAAGAAAAATTGAGCAAATTATTGATTTTATTGAAGAAACAATAAAAGAAGGACAAGACCCTCAGTACAGAAAATGGAAAAAATTTTCAATAAATTCAAAACTTTTTCTTTACGTAAATAAAAAAGAGATATTTAAAGGAGAATAATATGAAGGATTTAAAGGTTCTTATAAGCGAAGAAGAACTTAATAAAAAAATAAAAAATGTAGCGGATAAAATCAATGCATATTTTGGCGAAAATGAAGAACTCACTGTTATATGTGTACTTAAAGGCGCCATTATGTTTTGTACTCATTTGGTTAAATATCTCAAAATGCCCGTTAAGATTGAATGTGTGAGACTTTCAAGCTATGGTGCCGATACAAAATCATCAGGCAAGATTAAAGCACTTGATTTAACACTGCCCCCTCTTGAAGACAAAAATGTTTTAGTTGTTGAAGACATCATAGATACAGGACTTACAATCAAGTTTTTAAAAGATTATATTGAAACAACTTTAAAGCCTAAAAAATTAAAGATTGCAACAATGGCAAATAAAAAAATGGCAAGAATAAATGAAGTGCAGCCTGATTTTTACGGTTTTGAGGTTGATGATAAGTTTATAGTCGGTTTTGGACTTGACTATGATGAAATATACAGAAATCTTCCTTACATAGGATATTTTGAATAAAAAAAAGAGCTTTTGTAATAAAAGCCCCTGAATACTTTTTTAGTAATTCTCGTGTGAAGTGAAGGTTAGTGTGTGTAGGTTATTTAAATTTCTCTCTAATTCGTAGTGTTTATATCTTACATATATATAAAGTATTTATTCGATAAAAAATTGCGCATACTCTCATTTTTTGTAATATTTCTTTACATAAATGACAAAAACGTAGTCATCGCTTGAAAAAAACAAAATTATATAATCATCACATCTTCAAAATTTGCCCTATAATTTTTTTGAGGGTACAATAATAAAAGACATTGGAGATAATTCATGGAATTTTTTAGAAAACACAAAAGAATAATAGTTGGTATAATTACAGTTACCGTAATTGCTTGGATGGTTGGTTTAACAATTGTTTTACCTATCATTGCGCGACAATAGTTATGAAAAAAAACGGATTTAAAATTTTAATATGTTTAATCGCCGCCATGTTCATGTCGGGTCTTTGTTATGCGGATACTCAAGCACAAATTGAACAAAAAAGAAAAATGGCGCAAGATAAAATATATAAGTTAAAACTTCTTGAAAAGATTGAATCCAAAAAATTGTATAGCAATCAACAAAAGCTTGAAGAAACTCAAGAGAATTTAACCGTAAATAAAGAAAAATACGCCAAAACTCAGGAAAATTTGAGTTCCTTAAAAAAACAGCTTGATGCTTCAATTCAAGATTACGAAAAACAAAAAAGTATGAGTAATAAAAGAATTGTAAGCATATACAAAAAACAAAGACAAAATTATGTTGAATTCTTGTTAAATGCACGTGATATTAATAATTTATTGGATAGATTATATTTTGAAAATTTGATTATGAAAATAGACAGAGAAAATATCAAAAATTCTCAAAGAAAAACAAGAAATATAATGATTCTTAAACGAAAAATTGAAGAACAGCAAAGATATTTGGATGAAAATATCAAAATAATGAATAAACAAGAGAAAAACATTAAAAATGCCATTTCCAAGAACGAAAAATATATTGAAAAGCTAAAAACAGACAGAACAACCTGGGAAAAAGCGGAAAGAGATTTAGCAAAACAAAGTAAACAATTAACAAGCTTAATTAATAAGAGCGTAGGGGACGATAGTGAAGTTATTGTTGCAAATAAAACATTTTTAAGGCCTACAAACGGCAGAGTATCATCGCCTTACGGATATAGAACCCATCCTATATTTAAGAAAAGAATTTTCCACTCAGGCGTAGATTTGGCATCACCGGCAGGAACTCCGATTAAGGCGGCAAATAGCGGAAAAGTTATATTTGTAGGCTGGTACGGAGGATATGGAAAAGTTGTAATTATAGACCATGGTAAAATCAACGGTCAAAATACAACAACTCTATATGCTCATATGTCAAGATTTAACACATCTAAAGGCAATAGCGTTCAAAGAGGACAAGTCGTAGGATATGTCGGAACAACAGGTTATTCAACAGGACCGCATCTTCACTTTGAAGTTCGTGTAAACGGTAAAACAACAAATCCTTTCAATTACGTTCCAAGATAACCTTAAATATTTTTGCATAAAGAAAAATATTTAAAGTAAAATAATAAACATAAGACCTGATGAGGAAATAATTATTAAACTGCGTTATATATTAATTTTAATCTTTTTAATTTTTGTGACACTTCCCCTGCGTGCCATGGAAGTTATTCAGGCTCAAAGTGAAGAAGATTTGATTAAAAGCAATGCAAGAAAATACAATGCGGAGATTAGCAAAGAAATAACTGACGAAGGAATTTACATCCCCAATCCTATTGATTACCTGAAAGAAAAAAATGCCGAAGAAGGCGCTTCTCAACCTAAAGAATCCTCATCAATGACCCTTGACTGCGACAAAATGGAATATAATAATGATGAAAATACGGTTGTTGCAACAGGAAATGTGGTTATTGTCACTTATCCTGATAAAATCAAATTAAAGGCGGACAAGGCAATATTCAACCACAATGAAAATTATGTGAAACTTTTTGACAATATCAAACTTTATAAAGACGGTGGTATCATCACGGGCGATTATATGATAATCGATTTAAATAAAGAAAATATTCTGATGAATGAACCTATAGGAAATTTTGATACATTTAAAATCACTTCAAGGGAAGGTTACGCTTACGCAAATAAGGTGGAGGCCGTAAACGGCGATATAGAGCTTGCGGAAAAACTTGAAATGAGGGTTGAATCACATGGTTTTGGTTCTTTTTATGACAGAACGGTTATTGATGATGAAGATGCCACTTTTGAGATGAGAAAGAAAAGGTCTGAACCATATAGAATAAAGACAAGGGAAATTGTAATAAAAGGCGGAAAAAGTCATGATGAAATTACAATGAAGGACGCTGAAATTTTCTATAAAAAATTAAAATTAGCATCCGCACCTGAAATCAGCTTATACACGGATAAAGAACAAAGTTATGCGGAAGTAAACATGCCTGAAATCGGTTCTTTAAACGGCTTTGGTACATACGTTGGTCCGGGTTTTGTGTTTAAAGCACCCGGCAACTCCACAATCAAAGTTGTTCCCGCATTTGTATATAAGGATAAAGCCGGTGTGGGCGCAATCGTAAGACATCGTTCAAAAAGAAATACCTTGGAAGCCGGTTGGGGAACTTCAAGCAGTGACTTGGTTTTTAGAGGTAAATATCGCATTAATGACGACCTGCAAATCGAATATGCACGTCACGGATATATGAATGAATGGTTAAACGGCTACAGAAGGGCAGGATACTTATTACAATTGGCTCATCAAAAAAAATGGTATAACAAAGATTTGGATGCAACTTATATGCAAAGGGTGAACGGCGGTTATGCCGCCGACTATTCGGAAGATAACCAAGAACACCAGCTTGGCACAATGCGTTTAGGCTGGCAGGGACAACTTTTCAAAAGAGTTATAAATATAGAAAATAAAGAACAGGATATGTTCTTAAGAGGTTATATAGGTGCTATAGGAAGTGCTACTTTATATGGTACGGGCGATTTTATAGCATTTGCCAAATTTCACCCTCATATCGAATCAAGGGTAAAAGGCTGGGGTTCAAGAATATACGCAGGTCTCGGCGGAGTTCACGGAAGAAGCCCTTTTGTATTTGATGATTACAGATACGGTAAAGTTTCATTCTCTATTGATGAAAACTTTAGATTATGCAGATATTTAACAATCGGATACAGAGGAACTCTTTCTCCTTTAAGAGATAACTACGAAAAAGACTTGCTTACGGAAAACATGTTCTATGCAATGGTTGGACCTGAGGATTTTAAACTTGCAGTTTCTTATGACAGCGTAAGGGATAGAACCACTCTCGACGTTGTATTCTTGCTTGGTTCAGACAGCGCAAAAATACAATATGATAAGGTTGTCGTTGAAAATCCTTCTCAGGTCACTCAAAAAAACAACTGGTTTGAAGAATGGAAACTCAGAAGAATTAAGGTTCCAAAAGACGAAGCTATTTAGGATTATTTTAGTTTAACAATGTCTTTATGGCTTGCGGAATGGTATTTATTAAATTTGTTGCAAGAACACCGTATTCTGTTTGAGTTAATGACGCAATTTCACCTGCTTTTCCATGCAAATATACAGCAAGGCATGTTGCATTTTCAAGATTTAATCCTTGGGCTGAAAAACCTGCTATCATGCCTGTCAAGACATCTCCGGAACCCCCTTTTGCAAGAGCAGAATTTCCTGTTTTATTCACAAAAATCTGTCCGTTTGGAACGGCAATTACACTGTCATGTCCTTTTAACAAAACAATGCAGTCAAATTCCCTGCTTGTTTCCCACGCATATTTAATTCTGTTTGATTGTATTTCATCAACAGGCACATCTATAAGTCTTGAAAGCTCAAGAGGATGAGGTGTAATTATTGAATTTAGGGGCAATGTAAACTTCTTATTTGTACAGGCAAGTGCGTTAATACCGTCTGCATCAATAATAATCGGAGTTTGATTGTCCTTGTTATTTTTAAGAAAAGATAATATAAAATCTTGAATGTCATGACCTAAAGAAAGCCCGCATCCTATTGAATAAGAGCTTGGCTCTTTTATTTCTTTTAAAATCTTATAAGCATCTTTTGGAATTGTATAATCGGAGCTTTCACCCAAATCAATAAAAGTAATATCCGCACTTAAAGAAGCGGTGATTGGGATAACATTTGTTGTTGTTGCAAGTTTTACAAGCCCTGCCCCTACTTTTAGAGCAGAAATTGAACTTAAATATGCCGCCCCCGAATACATAAGAGAGCCTGCAATATTTACCACGCAGCCGTAACTTCCCTTGCTTGAATAGTCGCTTCTTTGAGGCAAAAGTTTTTGCACATATTCTTTTGTAAGCTCAATGTGGTTTAAAGTGTTTTCCATTTTATTCTCCAAATACCATTAAAGTTATTCTAGCATATTTTACATATTATGAGTTAGACAATTGTATTATTTTTTTTTTCATGATAATCTTTTTAGGTAATAAAAGGAAAATAAGATGACAACATTTCTATATATCATACAAATATTATCAGCAATATTACTTATTATTTTAGTTCTGTTACATGCTCCAAAAGGCGACGGTTTAGCTTCAATAGGTTCTGCAAGTCAGTTATTTTCGTCTCAAAAAAGCGCAGAATCAGGATTGAACAAAGTTACATATATAGTTTCAGGTATTTTTGTCATCACTACATTTATACTTGGTTTTGTTATCAAATAGCGCAAAATTATTTATTCATACGCTTTAAATAATTGTAATTAAGGATTATTAAAATGAGTGTACAAGGCGTATCAAATTTAAAACCTATTAAAGTTCCGCACGCTGTTCAAAACTCGGCGGTCAATGTTCAAATACCTAATCCTGTCGTTTTAAATAATGAACAGCAAAATAAACCTAAACAAAAACTTGATTTACTGAAAAAATTTGAAACGGAAGTCAAAAATTCTTGTGATATGAACGATACTATTGAAGTTCCAAGAACAATATTCAAAGGTTATTTAGCCTTTATGGCAGGAACTTCCTTAGGTGCAATAAACAGCCTTATCAAAGTTGGGGAAAAGGGACAAAATAAAAAAATTAAAACAGTACTTGCACTTGCATCTACCGTTATTAGCTTATTTGGTACTTGGAGTTTTGTACGTCCTTACGTTATAAAAAATTCCCAGAAAAAGGGTTAAGCTTTTAAACTTTTAGGCAATGATATATTATAAATAATTTCTTATCATTTATGTATGAAGGAAAAAATTATCACGTCAAAAAGTGCATCGCCCAACAGTACAAAAGAAAAATTGGCACTTCATTATCTTTCTAAATATATTAAAGAACTTCAGCTTCATTTTAATTTATCTGATGAAAGCTTGAAACAAATTGTCTATAAAGCTTCAACAACCATAAAGGGCAAAAACACTATCAATAAGATTGTAGATATGATAAAATCTTTCTGGTAGGAGAATATATGATTTTAAAAAAATATAAAATCGATGACAGGTTTGAAACGAATAACTATCTTCTAATTGATGAAAAAGGGCATGAAGCCGTTTTAATTGACTGTACGGGCAATTTTGTTGAGATAAAAAAAGAACTTGATAAATATAGCGCAAAATTAAAATATATTTTACTCACTCATGGACATTTTGACCATATATTCGGCTGCCTGGAATTTAAAGATAAATTAAATCCGACAATTGTAATTCACAAAGACGACAAAATCATGGTTGATAATGTTGATATCCAGTGCAATTTATTTGGCATTCCCGTTTTTAAAATGCCAAAGGTTGACGCCGTTATAGATGAAAATTCAAAGCTTGAATTTGGCGCATACGATATTGATGTAATTCACACAAGCGGACATACCCCGGGCGGAGTGTGTTATATGATAGATAATAAATTGTTTTCAGGTGATACTTTATTTTATGAAAATGTTGGAAGATGCGACCTTGCAGGTGGAAATTTTAATGAAATAGTACATAATATATCAAATAAACTCTACACACTTCCTAAAGACACAATGGTTTACACAGGACATGGAGAAAACACAACCATAGGACATGAAATGGAAAACAATTTTTATGTAAATAAAAATTCTATAATATAGTTACTTCTTCTTTTTATGTTTGTATACGAATAATAAGATTTCGGCAACTGCCTTGTATAAATCGGGCGGAATTTCTTTGTTTACTTCAACTATTCTAAATATTGCTCTTGCAACAGGCGGATTTTCAATGACGGGAACATCATGTTCTCTTGCAATTTCGATTAGTTTCTTTGCAAATAATTCAGTGCCTTTTGCGACAAGTTTAGGTGATTGCATTGTTTCCGCATCGTATTTTAGGGCGCAAGCTATATGAGTCGGATTCGTAACCAAAAAATCAGCATCGGGTACGGCATCCATCATTGACCTTTGAAGCATTTGCTGACGACGCTGTCTAAGTGCTGCTTTGACGTTTGGATCGCCTTCAGTGTTTTTAAATTCATCCTTTAACTCTTTGAAAGACATCTTTTGGTCTTGTAAAAATTTCCATTTGGTCATACCGTAATCTGCCGCAGATATAATCAAAAAAGCAATTACCGCTTTAAATACGAATTCAACAATTAATTTGCCAAACTCAATTAAAATTGCAAATTGATTATCTACATTAACTAAAGACAAAATAACGGGAAAATGACTTTTATATACATTCCAGCCTATATAACCTAATATTGTAACTTTTAAAATGTTTTTGAAAAGCTCAAATAAAGTTTTTGGTGAGAATAAGTTTTTAAAATATTTTGTCGGATTTAATTTATCAAATTTGGGAGATAAAGGGGTTGTCGTAAATAATGGCCCGATTTGCACAAGGTCGCCCATAATTCCCATAAACCAAGCAATAATTAAAATAGGTCCCAATATTAAAATGAGAGGAACAAGCGTTGTAAACATTATGTACGATAGTCCTATTTTTTCCATATGTGCATTTGGTATTTGCTCGTACAAAAGAACAAAAATTTGAGAAATTTGTTTCCAGATAAAAGGCGAAAGTGCGTATATCGCAACAAAAATAACAAGCAAACCTATTGCTGTCGAAAAATCTTTTGATTTTACAACTTGACCCTCTTTTCTTGCTTTTTGCAGTTTTTGGGGGGTGGCATCAAATTGTTTATCTTCATCGCCCATAAGTTAAATTATACCGTAAATTTGTTAATTATAAAACAAGCTTGAAAATCTTATTACAAATATCAAAAACGCCTTCCGCTTCATCTAACGGAAGCATATTATCGCCGTCACATTTGGCGCAATCAGGGTTTGGATGAATTTCAAAAAATAAACATTTAACACCTGCCGCAATTGCTGATTTTGCAAGCAAGGGAACAAATCTTCTGTCTCCGCCCGAGCTTTCACCCTTTTCTCCCGGCAATTGAACAGAATGGGTTGCATCAAATACAACAGGATAGCCCAGGTCTTGAACAATTTTAATTCCTCTCATATCGACAACCAAATTATTGTAGCCAAATGTTGTTCCGCGCTCTGTAATTAAAATATTGTCATTTCCTTGTGATTTAACTTTTTCAATAAGCGGTTTAACCTGTTCCGGAGCCAAAAATTGTCCTTTTTTAATGTTTACGATTTTACCTGTTTTAGCCGCTTCAAGCACGATATCTGTTTGTCTGCATAAAAAAGCGGGGATTTGTATAATATCTGCAACTTGTGCAGCTTTTTCAACCTCTTGAACCTGATGAACATCGGTCACAATAGGTAAATTAAATTCTTTTTTTACATTCGCTAAAATTTCAAGACCTTTTTCAATACCCAAGCCTCTGTAAGAATTTACGGAAGATCTGTTTGCCTTATCGTAACTTGCTTTAAAAACATAGTTTATGCCAAGCTTAGATGTAATTTCTTTTAATTTTTTAGCAGTTTCCATGACTATTTCTTCTGATTCTATTGCGCAAGGACCTGCCAAAATTGTCAGTTTATCGTTACCTATCTCAAAATTATTAAGTAATATACTTTTCATAGGATTTATTATATAATAAAATAATCGGACAGTACAAGAGGGGGAAATATGGCTGAAACAAAAGAAAAAGACGAAATTTCACAAGGTAAAGACAAAGCCTTAAAAATGGCACTTGATAAGATAGAAAAAGATTTTGGAAAAGGCTCAATAATGAGACTTGGCGATAAATCATCAGTAAATGTTGATTTTATTCCAACCGGTGCCATGGCGCTTGACCTTGCACTCGGTATAGGCGGTATCCCGCGAGGCAGAATAATAGAAGTATACGGACCTGAAGCCTCAGGTAAAACAACGCTTGCCCAGCATATTGTCGCAGAATGCCAAAAAAAAGGCGGAATTGCGGCATATATTGATGCCGAACATGCTCTTGACCCGGAATATGCTAAAAATTTAGGAGTTGACATAGATTCTCTTTTGATTTCACAGCCCGATACAGGTGAACAAGCCCTCGATATTACCGAAGAACTTGTACGTTCAGGCGCAATTGACGTTGTTGTAGTCGATTCAGTCGCAGCCCTTGTCCCTAAGGCGGAAATCGAAGGTGCAATGGATGAACAACAAATGGGACTTCAAGCAAGACTTATGTCTAAAGGACTTAGAAAACTTACGGGTGTTGTTTCAAAAACAAACACAACCGTTATTTTCATAAACCAACTAAGACAAAAAATCGGCGTTATGTACGGTAACCCCGAAACAACTACAGGGGGTAACGCCTTAAAATATTATGCCTCTGTAAGACTTGACATCAGAAGAATTGAAACTCTTAAAAAAGACGGCGAAGAATACGGAAACCGTGTTAAAGTAAAAGTTGTTAAAAACAAAGTAGCACCACCTTTTAGGGTAGCAGAATTTGACATTATATACGGAAAAGGCATAAGCAAAATCGGAAACATACTTGATGTTGCGGTAAACCTTGATGTAATTAAAAAAGCAGGTGCTTGGTTTAGCTATAACGATGAAAAACTCGGACAAGGCAGAGATAAATCAAAAGAAGTTTTAGAAAATGACCCTGAACTTCTAAAAGAAATTGAAGATAAAGTTAGAGAAAAACTTGCACAAAAAGATTAATAAATAGGAAAGGAAGATAAGATGAAAGGAATAATTCTGGCAGGCGGAGCAGGAACAAGATTATATCCGGCAAGTCTTCCTATCTCTAAAATTCTGCTTCCGGTTTACGATAAACCGATGATTTATTATCCTTTGACAACCTTGCTTTTGGCAGGTGTTAAAGAAATTTTAATTATCACAAATCCTGACGATTATGATAATTTTAGAAAGCTTTTAGGCGACGGCTCACAAATCGGTGTCAAAATTGAATACGCAATTCAATTTGTACCAAGAGGAATTGCTGAAAGCTTTATTATTGGTGAAGAATTTATTGAAGATGAGTCCGTTGCCCTAATTTTAGGGGATAACATCTTCCATGGACCGGAATTTTCAACTAAATTGCAAAACGTAATTAAAAATCTAAATGGCGCAACGGTATTCGGATATATGGTAAAAGACCCTCAAAGATTTGGGGTTGTAGAATTTGACAAAAATAAAAAAGCGATTTCAATTGAAGAAAAACCGCAAAATCCAAAATCTAAATATGCGGTCACCGGACTTTATTTTTATGACAATAACGTAGTTCGGTACGCAAAAGAACTTCACCCTTCCAAAAGAGGGGAGTTGGAAATTACGGATTTGAATAATATATATCTTAAGAAAGGCAGTTTGAATGTTGAAATATTAGATAGAGGTTTTGCTTGGCTTGATACAGGAACACATCAAAGTCTTCTTCAAGCAAGCAACTTTATTCAATCAATGGAATTAAATACAGGCACAAAAATTGCAAGTATTGAAGAAACGGCATACAAAATGGGCTATATAAATAAAGACCAATTGCTTGACTTATCTAAAAAATACGACAAAAACGAATACGGCGAGTACCTAAAATCAATTGCGGACTAAGTTAGATTTTGAAGTTGAGACACTTTCAAAAGAAACATTATTTGCTTTTAAAATTAAATCGCAAAGTTCTCTGACTGCGCCTCGTCCGCCATTTTTAGCTGATATAAAATGAGCCGCTTTTTTAACTTCGTCAACTGCGTCATTCGGACAAGATGATAAGCCTGCTCTTTTTAAAACACAAATATCAGGAAGGTCATCTCCCATGTATGCAATTTCATCCTCTTTTAAATTAAACTCTTTCATAAGTTCATCAAAGGCAAGCGACTTATTTTTTGTGCCGTAAAAAACTCTTGTTATATTTAAAATTTTTGCTCTAACCATAACGGTTTGATTATCTCTTGCAGTAATAATTGCCGTTTTAAAGCCTGCACGATTAAGCATCACAATCCCTTGACCGTCTTTTGCATTATAGGTTTTATATTCTTTTCCTTCCTCGTCAAAGGTTAAAGAGCCGTCTGTCATAACCCCGTCAACATCAAAGGCAACAAGCTTTATTTTACTTGCTTTATTCTTTAAATTTAAGTTCACGCAACACCTGCTTTCAACAAGTCATGAATATGAATAATACCGATAGGCACTTGTTTTTCATCGACAACCGCAAGAGATGTTATACTGTATTTTTCCATAACGGATAACGCTTTTGCACATAATTCATCTTTGCCTATTGTTTTTGGGTTTTTAGTCATAACATCTTGAAGTTTTAAACTTGAAACATTGTCATATTTAATCAGAATTCTTCTTATGTCACCGTCTGTTAAAACACCTTTTAATATGCCGTTATTATCCGTAATCAAAGCAGTACCCAGTTTTTTCTCGCTAATTGTATTCAATGCTTCTTTAAATTCTGTAGTTTCAGAAATTAAAGGCAAGCCCTCCCCTTTAATCATAAGGTCGTTTACTGAATATAAAATACCTTTTCCGAGTGTTCCGGAGGGATGATACATTAAAAAGTCTTCCGTCGTAAAACCTCGTTTTTTAAGAAGACAAACAGCAATCGCATCTCCCATAGCCAAAGTTGCCGTTGTGCTTGCAGTAGGTGCTTTGCCTAAAGGGCATGCTTCTTTTTCAACGGATATATCTAAAGTCACGTTTGCCATTCTGCTGAGAGTGGAATTTTTGTTTCCCGTCATTGCGATAATCGGAACGTTAAAACGATGAAGCAAAGGAAGAAGATTTAAAAGTTCGCCTGTTTCACCGCTGTTTGAAATAGCAATAATAACATCCCCTCTGCTTATAATTCCGGAATCGCCGTGGGTGCTTTCTGCAGGATGCAAAAACACTGCGGGAGTACCTGTAGAACAAAAAGTGGAAGCAATTTTTCTGCCGACAAGACCCGATTTTCCCATGCCTGTCACAACAACTTTACCTTTTGAATTATATAAAATCTCTATTGCTTTTTCATAGTTTTCATCAAGTCTGTTTACAAGCCTCATAATAGAATTTGCTTCAATTTCAAAAACTTCTTTTGCGCTTGATAAAACATCATTTACAGTCATCATAAATCCAATTTCCTCAGATAATTATAGTACATATTGTACACCAAAAAACCCATTTTACAAAAATAAGACTAAAATTTCAAAATTCATTTACTCAAATAATATTTGTTATGTATAATAATTGTAGGGATAAGGTATAGTAAAAATATGAAAAATGTAATTAAAGAAATCACAACAAATAAAATTTTTGGAGTTGTTAGAGCTGACGATACAAAAAGAGCTATAGAAGTTGCAAATGCTTATATAGAAGCAGGTTTAAAAATTATCGAAATGAACGCAAATATTGAAGCGGTTAAAGAGATTGCTCAAAATAACCCTGATATATCAGTTGCAGCAGGAGGCATAATTACTTCAATTCAAGCACAACAAGCAATTGAGGCAGGCGCTAAGGTTTTGGTTTCGCCAATTTTACAGATGAACTTGGTTAAACTGTCATCAGGATGCAAAGTTCCCTTGATTTTAACTGCAACAACACCAAACGAGGCTTATAATGCTTGGAAAGCAAGAATACCTTTAATCAAAATATATCCGATTAAAGATTTAGGCGGAAAAACCTATATTGAAGACCTTTTAAGACCGATGAAGTTCTTAAACGTAATGCCCTCCGGTTCTGTTGATATTGAAGATATCAAAGATTATCTGGATTGCGGTGCATCAGCAGTTGCACTGGGCAGAAAACTATATAAAAATAAAACCTACAAAGAAATAGTTGAAACAACTAAACTTGCAATTGAAAAAACAAAATAGATTAGAGATTTTTTAGTTGTTCATTGCTGTCCAAATATTTTGCAAGGGTTTTGGCATCCCCTTTAAGCTTGAAGTATTCCGCAAATTTAGGGGTTGTTTTAAGGTTGAAAGAGCGTCCGTTTCTGTCACGTGTTTTTGCAACAAGTCCTTTTTCAACAAGTTCCGCAACATGTTCGTATGCGTTTGACCTTAATTCTTTTAAGGCGCTTTGTCTTATGGGTTCTTTAAGTGCAATAACCGTAAGAGTTTTTAAAACTGCTGACGTAAGGTCAATAGGACAAAGTTTTTCAACTATGTCTAAGTGTTCTTGACGGACTTGGATAATGTAGCCGTCTTCATCGTCAATTTCCAATGCCGTTTCTCTTGAGGAATAATCAAACATAAGTTCAAGAAGCGCCTCTTGAACAGAATCTTCATCAACTTCTAAAAGCTCGGCAATTTCAATAGGTTTCATTGCTCTTGCCGTCACAAATAAAGCGGCTTCAACTTTTGGTTTTAATTCTTCAATTTGCATTTACCAAAAGCTCCTCATCCTTTTTTGTTGCTTTTTTTACGTAAAACTTACCGTAGAATTTATCTTGTTCAAAAGTGTAATTTCTGTCATCTTTAAATAAAAATTGTGCCGCAAGAAAAGCTGATGCTCTGTCAAAACCTAAAAGACAAAGTTCTTTTAGCTCTATTTTTTCCTCGCGGGACAAAATTTTCACAAGATTTTGACGCATTTTTTCAACTATTCTTTCGATATATTCTTCATGAGCCAGATTTTTAATATCTGTTGCAGTCATTTTAGAATAGTCTCTTATACGTCTTTTTGTTTTTTCTAATGCGTTCTTTAAAGTTCTTTTCTTTTCAAGTTCTTCATAAAATTCCAAATGACGGATGAGGTCTTTCAATGTCACTTTTCTTGAATGATTTAGCCTTGTGGATGTTCTTCTTTGAAGCACTTCTTCAAAAGAGATGATATTATTTGCAGGCATTTTCATTTGTTCGCCTTCAAAACCGCCTTCAAAGTCATCATCAAAAAATTCTTCATCATCATTGTCAATATCAAAATCTAAGACATTTATGCCTTTTAAGATATTGGATTTTAATTTTAGTAAGATAGATGCAAATAAAATTGCACGGCCTGCAAGTTTTAAGTTATGAGCCTTAAGTTTTGCAAGATGAGCCGTATACTTATCATAAACGTCGACTACATCTATGTTCCATGGGTCAATTTTACCCTGACGGGCAAGTTCAACCAAAATGCCTATTGCATCCGTCGAGTTTGAATTTGAATTAAAACTGACGCTTCCGTCTAATGAACTTATTTCATTTAAAAGTTCATTATTTTCACCGTAAAAATCTATGTTTATATTAGCACTGGTCATCTTTTAATTTTACACCACTTATTTTAGTGATGCCTCCTTTTCTTTGCGTAACTCCTATCATACGATCGGCTGAATCAATCATCGGTTTTCTTAAGCTTATTACTACAAATTGCGTATTTTTAGAAGATTTATTTATCATATTTGCAAGTCTTTCATCATTTGCCGCGTCAAGGTGCATATCGACTTCATCAAATGCATAGAACGGTGCAGGAATATGCCTTTGAATTGCAAATACAAAAGCAAGTGCGGTAAGTGATTTTTCACCGCCTGAAAGCCCTGCAAGTTTTTGTTTTTTCTTGTCCGCAATAGTTGCAATAAATGTTAAACCGCCTTCAAACGGACTGTCTTCATTTTCTAAAACCAAATCTCCTTCGCCGTCTGAAAGTTCTTGGAAAACTTCTTTAAAGTTTTCTTTTATTCCTCTGTATGTTTTCAGGAATGTTTCTTTCTTTAATGCCTCATATCCTTTCATACGTTCTGATATTGCGGCCTTTTCGTCAATAAGAGTTTTAATTTTATCTCTTAATTCGTTTTGACGTGCATAAACTTCATCATAATCTTTGAGCGCTTTCATGTTAACGTCGCCTAAATCATCCATTTTCTTTTGAAGTCTTGCTATTTTATTTGTAATTTCTTCAACGGAAATTTCAACGGGTTCGAGTTTTTCTATTTCAACTCCTGCAGAGATTAAATCTTCTCTCGCTATTTCATGAAGCGGTTCTAACTCGCGTCTTCTTGCTTTATAGCTTTCAAGTTTTTCTTGAATAAGACCGATATTATTTTCCATAATATTGATGTTTTTAGAATCTTCAAGCAAATCGTCGCGCATTTTATCTCTTTTTGTTTGAAGTTCGATTAAATTTTTACCGAGTTCCTCAATTTCCGCATTTAATACTTCTAAATCTTTTGATAAAATTTCAATTTCGCCTTTAAATCTGATTTTGTCATTTTCAAGGGATTTATTATCGTCCGTAAGTTTTAGGATGTCTTTTTCTCTTTGTTCAATAATTGTATTTTGGAATTTAATATTGTTGTTTTCTTTGTCTATTTCCGTTTGAGTATTTGTAATTTTAGAATTTGTTTCTTTAATATTATCTTCAAACACTTTTGTTTTTTCTTTTAATTTATCAAGCTCGGATTCATCAATAAGACTTTCGGTTTGGGCGATTTCTTCTTGAAGTTTGAGAATTTCTTCGCTTTTATTCATATGCTTTTCTTCATATTTATCAAGCTTTTTTTCCAGTTCTGAAAGTTCTTTTTTAATTTCATTCCTTCTGTCTGTTTTCTTGGTAATATTTTCTTCTATTGATGAGTGATTTTTTTCAAGATTTTGAAGTTCAAATTTTGCGCTGTTATATTCGTTATTTGCAGAAGAATATTTTTCCCTTATTTCTTCAAGTCTTAGGTTTACCTGTTTTTGTTTTTTATCAAGTGCATCAAGTTCGTCTTCAAATTCTTTCAGTCTTGCTCTGTATTTTTCAAGCTCTTTATCTTCGCCTTTACCAAATGCGATATTTGCTTGTCTTTTTGCACCGCCCGTAATGGCGCCTGATTTCTCGAATATTTCGCCCTCTAAGGTAACAATTCTATATTTACCCATCATTTTTTTTGCAACCTGCATGTCCTCAACAACAAGTGTTTCACCAAGTGCAAAATATAATGAATTTAAGTATTTATCATCAAAATCAAGCAGGTTTATTGCAAAATCAATAACCCCTTTATCTTTAGGCAAAGACAATCTGCTCGGGGCGGGTTTCATTTTATTCAAAGGTAAAAATGTTGCTCTGTCTTTTCCTGAAGATTTTAAAATATCAATTGCGCGAGTTGCAACGTTTTCATCTTCTACAATAACAAATCTTGCGCGATTTCCAAGAGCCGCCATAATAGCATCCGTGTATTCGCTTTCAACTTCAATAAGTTGTGCCAGAGCGCCATGAACACCTTTTAGGCTGCTTCTCATAATGGTATCGACACCGCCCCCCAGACCAAATTCTTTAAACGCCTGTTTTTTTGCTTCCATTTGAGCAATTTTTGTATTTGCAAGACGGATATTGTAGGCTGTATCGTTTACTTTATTTTTTATTTTATCCAGTTCTTCAAAAGCATATTGTTGAAGGATTTTGCAGTCATCAAGTTCTTTTTTAAGAGTTGAGATTTGAAGTTCAAGTTTGTCTTTATCATCAGAAAATGATGCGTTATCTTTGTTGTATTTATCGAGAGTTTCATTCACATCATTTAATTCATTTTGAAGATTGTTATATTTTCCTTCAAGGGGAAGTTTTTCTTTTATAATATTATTTTCTTCATCCTTTAATTTATCGAGAGTTCCCTTTAATGCTCTTAAATGTTCAATGTGTTCATTTGCGGTTTTTCCTAAACCTGACATTTCGTTTAAAACGGTGTTGAGTTCATCTTTTTGATTGTTAAGAAGAACTTCCAGTTCTTTGATTTTCAGATTTTTTTCTTCGATACTTTGCTGAGTTTTTTGGATTATATCTTCACAATTTTCGATACCGCTTTTTGCATTTGTAATTGTTTTTTTGTTATCTAATATAACTTTGTCACTATGATCAATTGCCATAGTTTTACGTTCAATTTCACCCTTTTTTTCTTCAGCCTGTTTTTTGACTTCAAGTTGTTTATCTTCGCCTTTTTCTTTAACTTCGTCAGATAGTTTTTCGTATTCTTCTTGTTTTATGCTTAAAATCTTTTTTGTTTTTTCAACTGATGTTTCAGCTTCTTTTTTCTCTTTTTGGGCATCAAGAATGTTTTGATGAACCATATCAAGAGAACGTTTTGTATCAAAATATTTTACAACATTTATCTGAGATTCAAGCTCTGTTTTTTCTTTGCGAAGTTTGTCATATTTAAGAGCAACTTCTCTTTCTGCACTTAAAGCTTCCATTCTGGCGTCAACTTCATCTAATATAATATTTGCCTCATTTACTCTAAGGTCAACCGTTTCAAGTTCCCCTTGCGCAAGCTCGAGTTTTCTGTCAAAATCCGCAACTCCTGCAATTTCATCAATGATTTTACGTCTCTCAACCGGAGAACAAGTTGTGATTGTAACAACATCACCTTGCATAATAACGTTATATCCGTTTGGGGTAACGTTATATTTTTCAAGCTCAAGGTGAATTTGAGATAATGTTGCAGGCTTATCGTTCATATAGTAAGAACTCGTATAGCCTTGAGTTGATTTTTTAATACGTCTTAAAACGCTTAATTCTTCTCCCGTTTCTTCATTTACGACAAATATTACTTTAACGGACGCTTCGCCTCTGTTGTTGTGAGTTGTGATGAGGTCGCTTACACCATGTTCAGACCTTAAAGCTCTTGCGGACGTTAAACCTAATGCGAATAAAATACTGTCAATTATGTTGCTTTTTCCTGAACCGTTCGGACCTGAAATCGTTGTAAATCCGGGCAAAAGCGGTATTTCTACCTTATTTGCGAAAGATTTAAAATTATCAATTTCTAATTGTTTTAAATGCATTTTCTCTTCCAAGTCCGCTAAAAGGGTATGCTCCCCCTCTATATTACACAACACATAACGGCTGTATGTCAAATTTTGTAGCAAAATTTCATCATGCGGCAAAAAAATACTTTAAATTCAAATTTTTATGAAAAATATTCACAAAACACCCAAATTATCGTATAATAATGAGTATTAAATACGTTGGAGAAAATCATGATAGATACAATCAAGAAAATAAAGGGTTTTAAAATTGTACCCGATAAATTTAGAAGTTCTACAATTTTTGATGTGAAAGAATTTAATGATAATGATTTTAAGATAGAGTTATTTCAAACAGATGAAATGAAAATAGAGGATTATCAAGTAGGACAAGAGGTTGAAATATTTGGTCTTGGTGAAGAAGGTCTTATTTATTTTGTTTCCACAATAAGTGAAAAAAATGACAAGGTTTTAAAAATAAAATATCCTGAAAACCTTAAAAACATTCAAAGGAGAGAATATTCAAGAGTTAGTTTTGACGGTAAAATTTCAATTCAAGACTTCCAAGACTTAAATATTGAACCTGTTGATATATCAGCAGGCGGTTTTAGAATTTATGTCGACCAAAAAATAAGTCCTAACAAGACATATAAGGTGACGTTGGAATTAAAAAATAATATAAAAATTAATTGTGACATAGAAATTTTAAGAATATTTGAAACGCAAGACGGAAAATATGATATCAGGGCAAGATTTATAAACTTGCAGAGTGTAGACAGAATTGCGCTTATTCAATATTCATTCCAAGTTTTACTTGAAAACGAGAATAAATAGACGGAGTTTATTTTATGAGAAAAGAAAAAAGCATAGGTTGGTATTTAGTACTTTATATAAGTTTATTGATTACTTTTATTATATTGTCGCTTGTAATTTACTTTAATAAATATATGGTAAATAATGCCCGAGATTTAGACAGTAACATTCGAATGACAATTACATCATTAATGTCAAATGCATACAGCAGAATGGAAAAAGATAATAGTTTTAGCGAAATATCCGATATTTCCGATGCTTTGATAAAAAACGGAATTTTAAGCTATATATCAGTGGAAGATAAAGCAACAAACAAAGAATTATGGTCTAAAAAAAGCAGTAGTTACAGCAAAGAAACCGAAAATTTAAAAATCAGCCAAATTAAAAGAGAAACACCTCACTATATCATAACTACGGGATATGTATTAGGTGCAATGCAAACAGGTAATATCCAAATGGTTCTCTTTAACACAAGAATTTTTGTACTTGTTTTCTTGCTGCTTGGTTTTATTGTAAGTGTTTTAATCTCAAACATTGTAAGTAAACCTATTACAAAACTTATCGGAGGTGTTAAAGAATTTTCAAAGGGTGACTTTAATCATCAACTAAAAGAAACAAAATTATATGAGTTAAATGAGCTTGTTGTTGCTTACAACGAAATGGCAAAACAATTAAAAGAACTTTATGAATCATTAGAAACAAAAGTTCGGGAAAGAACCATAGCGCTTGAAGATGCCAACAAACAATTAAAGGAAACTC
Organism: Candidatus Gastranaerophilales bacterium; assembly: GCA_947594025.1. Classification (GTDB taxonomy): domain Bacteria; phylum Cyanobacteriota; class Vampirovibrionia; order Gastranaerophilales; family Gastranaerophilaceae; genus SIG30. The sequence goes on along the minus strand of CANQDZ010000006.1, from coordinate 8,541 downwards.
AGGCTATGATGGTTCATTCTGAAAAAATGAGGTCACTCGGTCAGCTTGTCGCAGGTATTGCTCATGAAATAAATAACCCTATTAATTTTATCTATGGCAACATAATTCATCTTGAAAGATATTCAAATGACCTTATAAATTTAATTGATTTATACACAAAAACAGAAGATGCAATTCCGGAAGATAAAAGGAAAGAAATTGACAGAATTAAAAAAGAAATTGATCTTGAATTTTTACATGATGATATAGCGGATTTGATTAAAAGTTGTAAAGAAGGAACGGAAAGAACTAAAAATATTGTACAAGACTTAAAGAACTTCTCAAGATTAGAAGAAATGGTTTTAAGCGACTTTGATGTTCCAAAAGAAATAGAAACAACTTTAAATATTCTTCACAATAAGATTAAAAACAGAGTTACAATCTATAAAAACTATGAAGAAAATCTGCCGAAAATACCTGCTTACGGCGGACAATTAAATCAGGTATTTATGAATATTTTAGATAATGCTCAATATGCCGTTGGCGATTCGGGCGAAATTTATATTGATGTCACAAAAGATAACGAAAATATAATTATTAAATTTAGAGATAACGGAAAAGGTATTTCTCCGGAAAACCTTAAAAAGATATTTGACCCGTTCTTTACAACAAAACCCGTAGGCGAAGGTACAGGACTCGGAATGAGCATAGCTTATAAAGTTATCAAAAATCATAACGGAGATATTAGTGTCGAAAGCACTGAAGGCGAAGGCACAACATTTACAATAAAACTGCCCATTAAAAACAAAGAGGTAGAAAATGGAAAAGTATAAAATCCTAACTGTTGATGATGAGCCTGACAACCTTGCGCTTCTTTACAGAACTTTAAGGGGATATTATGAAGTTAAAAGGTCGGTTTCTCCCGTTGAAGCATTAAAAATGATGGAAGAAGAAGACTTTCAAATAATCATTTCCGACCATAAAATGCCTGAAATGGACGGCGTAGAATTTTTAAAACTATCTCAACAGAAATTGCCAAACGCAGTAAGATTATTGGTTACAGCTTATTCTGACGTTAAAATATTAATTGATGCAATAAATTATGCCGGAATATACAGATACGTAAAAAAACCTTATGAACCTCTTGAACTTTTACAGGTGGTTCAAGCGGCAGCTGAATATTATCAGCTAAAAGCTGATAATGAAAGCCTTATCGTTGATTTTAAAGACTTATTTGAAGGTACAATAAAATCAATCACTGAAGCACTTGACGCAAAAGATTCTTATACTTTAGGCAAAAGCCGAAAAGTTACATATTACGCCATAAAAATTGGTCAAAAATTAGGATTAAAAAAACTCGAAGAAAGCAAACTCGAACTTGCGGGACTTCTTCATGACATTGGTATTATAGGTGTTCCCGAGGATATTTTAAATAAAACTGAAGCATTAACGGATGAAGAATATAATGAAATCAAAAAGCATGTTGAATACGGCATAAGAATTTTGGAAGATATTAAACAATTAAATCCCGTAATTGATATCATAAAATATCACCATGAGCATTATGACGGAAGCGGTTATCCTTATCATTTAAAAGGTGAGGAAATACCCCTTTTATCAAGAATTTTAAATTTAGCAGACGCATATGTAAGTTTAATTTCAAACAGAATATACAGGAAAAAAACGGACAGCGCTTCCGCTTTAAGAATTCTTAAAGAGAAAAGAGGCACACAATTTGATGAAAAATTATTTGATATTTTAGAGCAAAATGCAAGCGAATTTGATAAAGAAATTGAAGAAATCGAAAAAAACTTACAGGTAGAGTTATAGAAATTTTAAATTATAAATTTTGCATATAAAAAGGGTGCAATTACAATAATGAGCAGCTGCACCCTTTTTATTTTACTTATTTTTATTTTAATAAAAATGTTCCGTTAAATGATGCATTGATTTTTAAAGAACCTGCCTCAACAGAAACGGCATTTTCTGCAAAACCGGCTGAATCCATTGTTTTTGCATTAAGCATTCTGTATGGTGCTACATTGTTAAAATGACTCTGGTCTGAACAAGAAACGGAAGCGTGTTGAACTCCTTTAATTTTGTTGTTCATAGCCTTTGCGACAACTTCCGCTCTTTCTCTTGCGGATTTTGCGGCACGTGCCATAAGTTCATTACAATATTGTTCTGCTCCTTCAAGTGAAAAATTTAAACTATCTACTTCGTTGACACCGTTATTTAAAGCAAGATTTATAATATCACCGATTTTTGCGACATCTTTTATTTTAACCGTAAAACTGTTTGTTACTTTATAGCCCGTTAAAATACTTTTGCCGTCTTTGTATTGATATTGAGGTGAAACATTGTATCCTCTTGTTTTAATGCCGTCTCCGTTTTGTGTATCCAATTCTTTTTTTATAATTTCAATTGCATTATTTGCAATTCTTTTGTTTTCGTTTGCCGCAACGGCTGCATTTTTGTTTTTTGTATCAACCGTAAGTGTAATTTCCGCAACATTTGGAGTGTATTCTTCATAAGCTGTGGTATTAATATTTAAAGAACTGCCTTCTCTTGCATAAACATAAGTTCCCAAACAAAAAACAAACATTAATAAAAGCGTAATTGTTCTTTTCATAAACTTTTCCTTTCTTTAGCTATATTTCCACCATTTTTATAAATTCTTCTTCTGTCAAAATCTTAATTCCAAATTGTCTTGCCTTATCAAGTTTTGAACCGGGATTTTCGCCTGCAATTACAAAGTCAGTCTTTTTAGAGACGGAAGACGGGGTTTTTGCGCCGAGTGATTTTAAGATTTCCTGCGCTTTATCTCTTGAGAATTTTTCTAAAGTACCCGTAATTACAAAGCTTTTACCTTTTAAAACCTGGTTTTCATTTATTTGATAATTATTTTTAGGGTTTACACCAAGTGAAAATGCTTTTTCAATGGCTTTCAGATTTTCTTCATTTTTAAAGAAATTATAAATACTTTGCGCCATTTTTTCGCCAACGCCTTCAACGGCATTAAGGTCTTCAATTGTGGCTTTTTTTATATCTTCAATATCTTTAAAATTTTGAGATAGAATTTCTGCTGCTTCTCTCCCTACGTATCTTATTCCTATTGCGTTTAAAAACTTGCTTAAAGTGCAGTCTTTACTCATTTCAAGCGCATCCGTTAAGTTATTGGCGGATTTTTCTTTAATTAAGTCAAGTTTTAGAAAATCATCATAAGTTAGTGTGTATAAATCAGAATAATCATATACCATTTTTTTATCAACAAGCTGGGCTATAATACTTTCCCCAAAACCATCTATATCCATGCAGTATTTTGAAACAAAATATTCAAGTCTGCCTTTAATTTGAGCAGGACAGCTTTGATTATTCGGACAATACAAATTAACTTCATCTTGAATTTCAACAAGCGGAGTACCGCATGCGGGGCACACTTTTTCAATTTTTATATCTTTTGAAACCTCTGTTTTTTTAGCTTCTAAAACTTTGGGGATAATTTCCGCAGCTTTTTTAACTAAAACATCATCGCCGATACCTATTTTAAGTCTTTCAATTTCATCAAAATTGTAAAGACTTGCGCGTGAAACAGTGCTTCCTGCAATCAAAACGGGTTCTAAAACGGCAACGGGAGTTACGGCGCCTGTTCTTCCGGTTGAAAGTTCAATATCTTTTAGTTTTGTCCAAACTTCTTCCGGAGGAAATTTAAAGGCGGTTGCCCATTTTGGTACTCTTGCGGTGAAGCCTAATTCTTGTTGAAGCTTATTGCTGTCAACCTTTATAACTGCACCGTCTGTTGCATAATTTAGTGCGTGGCGTGATTCTTTTGCGTTTTCACAATATTTATAGGCTTCTTCCACTCCTTTTACAATTGTTACCTGATTTGTTTTAAAGCCAAGATGTTTTAAATAATTCATTGTATGTGAGTGAGAAATTCTGCCCCATTCGTAATTATCCGCAACCGCACCGTATACCCAAATGGATAACTCTCTGCTTGATGTGATTTTGGGGTCTAATTGCCTTATTGTACCTGCAGCCGCATTTCTTGGGTTTGCAAAAATCTTTTGTCCCGTTTCTTGCGCTTGAGCATTCAGTTTTTCAAATGAAGAAACAGGCATGTAAACCTCGCCTCTTACTTCAATATTGACGGGCTCAAACAATTTTAAAGGGATTGCTTTAATTGTTTTTAAATTGTTTGTGATATCTTCCCCGACTGCACCGTCACCGCGCGTTAAACCTTGCACAAAAATTCCTTTTTCATAAGTCAGGGCAACTGCAAGACCGTCAATTTTAAGTTCACATGCAAGCTCTATTTCAGGAAGCTGCTCGCCTTTTACCCAGTTTAGGGCTTCTTTTGCAACTCTTTCATACCACTCTTTCAGTTCTTCATGCCCGTTTGAATTATCAAGGGAATAGAGCCTGTGTTTATGCGGAACTTGTTCAAATTTTTCACTTATTCCGCCTACCCTTTGAGTTGGGCTGTCAGGAGTTATAAGGTGAGGATTTTCACGCTCTAAATCTTGAAGCCTGTAAAATAATTTATCATATTCATAGTCTTCAATGGTCGGATTATCCAAGACGTAATAGTTATATGAATGCTTGTTGATTTCATTTCTTAAATTAAGAATTTCTTCCTGAATATCCATGGAAATATTATATAACAAAATTTACGTATTTTGACCTATTTTTTTAAATTTTATTGAATATTATGTTTACATTATTTAAAATTGGGCTATGAGTATTTTAGAATTATTGGAACATAAATGTAAAAAAATATTATTTACAACGCCGACACACAATCAAAAAAACGCAAAACCAAGTTGGCTTAAGGGTTTATATCAACATGATTTTTCGGAGTTAGACGGTTTTGATAATCTGCATAAACCAAAAGGGGCGATTTTAGATACCATAAAAAAACTTTCTGAAATATATGAAACGCAAAGAACATATATGCTGATAAACGGCTCATCAAGCGGAATTGTGGCAATAATGAAAGCTATGCTAAAACCAAATGAAAAGGTTTTAGTTGCAAGAAACTGCCACAAATCAGTATTTTCAGGGCTTGTTTTATCCGGTGCAAGTGTAGATTGGCTCATGCCCGACATTGATGAGAGTTGGGGTATATATAAAGTAATTGACCCTAAAAAACTTGAAGACAATTTGAAATTAAACCAATATAAAATGGTTATTATAACAAGCCCCACGTATGAAGGATTAAACTCCGATATTGAAACAATTTCAAGAATATGTCATGAAAACGGAGCCTATTTGCTTGTAGATGAGGCGCATGGAGCTTTATATAATTTTTCAGATTTACTTCCAAAGCCTGCAATTAAACAAGGTGCGGATTTTTCCGTAAATTCGCTTCATAAAACGGCAGGCGCGCCAAATCCTTGTGCACTTTTGCATATTTCAAATTCCTGCAAGGTAAATTTGGATAAAATACAAGATTGTCTGAATTTAGTTGTAACAACGTCGCCTTCTTATCCTATGCTTGCAGCAATTGAAGCAAATGTTGACTATTTGGTTAAAGAAGGCGGAAAAGAAATTAAAAAAGTAATTAAAAATATTGAAAAATTACAAAAATCCGTATCTAAAAACGGGTATGAATTTTTGAATAATGACAGGATGAAAATTGTTTTAAGAAAACCAAACACAAATATGCTTGTTTTATCTGATATTTTATATAACGGTTTTAATATTGAAGAAGAAATCTCAACTCCTTCTTATCTCTTATTCTTAACAGGGGTAGGCACCGGCGGGTGTAAAATGGGCAAATTAAAAGATGCTCTAAATTATATTAAACTGCCTGGCGGAGATAGCAATGTAAGTTTTCAACCGTTTCCGTTTGTAAAGATTAAACCGATTGATGCATTTAACATGGAAAGCGTTGAAATAAGCGCAAAGGACGCTCTTTTAAAAATTTCTGCGGAAACAATTGCAACAACACCTCCTTGTTGCGCTATAATATACCCTGGTGAAGTTATTCAAGAATGGCACTTGGATAAAATTGGCGACAAAATAAGAGTAATAAGATAAGGGTATATATATGAATAAAAAAAGAGTAATAGTTGTCGTTGTCGATTCTATGGGAATAGGAGCACTGCCTGATTGTGCGGATTACGGTGATAAACCAAGCTGTAATACTATTGTAAATACGGCTCACGCAAACGGAGGTTTAAAGGTTCCTAATCTTCAAAAATTGGGACTTGGTAATTTAGCTGAAATTGAAGGCGTTGAACCTGTTGAAGACCCTATGGGAAGCTATGCAATTGCAAAGATGAAAGCAAAAGGCAAAGATACAACGACAGGGCATTGGGAGCTTATGGGTCTTATTTTAAAAGAACCTTTTAAAACATATATTAAATTCCCTGACGAATTAATTGATGAATTTATTCAAAAAACAAATTGCGGCGGTATTTTAGGTAATTATCCCACATCAGGCACAAAAATTATTGAAGATTTAAATGATGAACATCATAAAACAAAATATCCTATCATTTATACAAGCGCGGACAGCGTTTTCCAAATAGCTGCGGATATTGATGTTATACCGTTAGAAACATTATATGAATGGTGCAAAATTGCGCGTAAGATTTTAGATAAAGGATATGGCATTTCAAGAGTAATTGCAAGACCATATCAGGTAATAGATGGAAAACCTGCAAGAATTGGAAAGTATAGACATGATTATTCAGTACCGCCTCCTTCTGACACCCTTTTAAATGAAATTGAAAAAAATGGCGGAAGTGTTTACGGAATAGGAAAAATTAAAGATATATTTGTAGGTTCCGGTGTTACAAAAGCAACTCCCACGGGTTCAAATAAAGAGGGGCTTGAACTTACACTTAAAGCCATAAAATCAGGGGAAGATAATTTTATATTTACAAACCTTGTAGATACCGACATGGTTTACGGTCACAGAAGAAATTACAAAGGGTACGCAGAAGCTATTGAGGAAATAGACAGCTATCTGACGGAAATTATAAAGAGCATGAAAGAAGATGACCTTTTGATTATAACTGCAGACCATGGCTGTGACCCCACTGCTGAAGGCACAGACCATACAAGAGAACAGGTTCCCGTGATTATGTACAGCAAAAGCCAAAAACCAAAAGAATACGGGGTTAAAAATACGGGAAGCTTTGTTGCGGATATTATCAGAAAATGGCTTGAAATATAAGAGCATATAAGTACTTTCCCTAACTTCGAGAGTTATCTGCGATAAATTTAACAAGTGTCAAGGGGAAGTCTTCCTTAAATCAATATCGGGAACTATCTGATTTTAAGATAGACTCGCCAAATGTTAAGGCGCAGCTTTCTAAATTAATATTGAAAGTTATTTCTGATAAATTTGTCAAGTGTTAGGGCGAAGCCCACTAAATTAATATCGAGGACTATCTAATTTTAAGATAAATCTATCAAATGATAAAGGCGAAGCCTTCTAAGTTAATATCGAAGGTTATCTATGATAAATCTATCAAGTGTTATGGGCGAAGCCCTCCTAATTTCTTAAGGTCTATGACCTTAAGAAATTAAGCTCTTTAGTACTTCATCTCCCACCCTTCTTCCATGATACGTCCTGCACAACCAAAACCCAAAAAGCCTTCAGTACATCCATATACGATGCTGCCATTTTTCCAATTGGAAAAACAAGATTCATAGTTGTCATATTTGCAGTTTGAATCAAAGTAAATAGCAACATCCATACCGCCCCATGGGTATAACATACCATCATCACCAATAACAAAACGAAATAAATCACGTCCAAAAACATTTGGACCCTTTGGTCCGTTTACATCAAGTTCAATATAACCTACATGCTGCCAAAGTTTTGTCTTGGCGTTTCTTTTTTCCTGAAATTCTCTTAAAGAAGAACACTTCTTGGTACCGCAATTCGCTACGCTTGGAGTTTTGTATAAATTTTCAAGATGTAAATAAGTGCCGTCTGCCAAATATATTGCGGAACCAATCCTGCCGAGAACATTACCGCTCAGATGTTTATATTCAGGGTTATATTCCTCAGGAATGTTTTCCTCATCATACACCGCAATAACTTTAAAGTTTTTTGAAAATTCTTTAAGAAATTCTGCGTATTCAGGTCGTAAAATATAATCTCTATAATAAAAGAAATCTTCCGGCATTTTTGCCCAGAGAGTGGTATCAGATAACTTTGTAACTCCTTCATTTGCCATTGCGGTTTTAAAACCGTTTGACAGACTATTGTACGACTTTTTAAGCTGGGTTACATACATTTTCTTTTGGTAGTTGGTGATAACGGTTGGAATTGTGAGTGCTGCGACAACACCTATGATAGCAAGAGTAATAAGAACCTCAGCCAGTGTAAAAGCTGCGAGATTTTTCATTTTATTTGTCGGTTCTTTTGGCTTACTCACTCGGGAAAATGAATGTGTTGTACATTCTTTTCCGCTCATTCGTTTCGCCATTAATACCTCAGCCAGTGTGAATGCTTTAATCTTTTTTAATAGTTTGGTTAAATTTAAAAGTTTTCTAAAGTTTTGAATTAGGTTAGAAGCTTGAAAACTTGTAGCCCCCCCC
>CANQDZ010000005.1 GCA_947594025.1 Candidatus Gastranaerophilales bacterium | reverse complement strand
CGCCAGTAGCTCAGCTGGATAGAGCAACTGCCTTCTAAGCAGTAGGTCATGCGTTCGAATCGCATCTGGCGTATTTTTTATTGCTTAATCCGTATTTATATAGTTTTGTGAGCACTAATCTCACTTGCATTTGATGAGTGCTCACATAATTTCTTTAAAAAATTAGATTTTTTTACTTAAGTTCTTCCATGCCGACAAATTTGCCGTTTTCGTCGTAATTGAAGAATGTTTTTTTACCTGACTGCACCACCAGTTTACCATCTTCGTAATAATTAATTGTGCTTCTCACCGGATTACTATTTCTAAAGACATCAATACGCGTACTTTCTTTTACGGGCACAGTTTTTGTTTGACCGTCTACGGCTATCTCTTTTAACTTATAAGTAGTTTTATACTCTTTAAGAACAGAATCATTTACAATCGATCTATACATGTCGCCGTGATTATATTGAATTAAAATATCATCGCCTCTTTTATTTACGGTTGTCATAACTCCCGTAAAGCCTGAACCGTCTTCACGAACGGCTCTGCCATTTTCAAGCTTAACATTTTCGACTATTTTTTTATTTTGTCCGAGTCCCTGTTCAAAAATTTTATTATTTTTTGACGTCTCAAATGTATCTTCAACTACCTCTTTTGCGTTATCCGCATTTTTGCTAAAATATTTTTTAACTGCGTCAAGCGCTTTTTTGCCCTTTCCTGAAACCGCAAGATAAATTATTCCTGCCGCAGCTCCTAAAACACCTATACCCGCTGCGGCTTTTTTAGCTTTGGATAGAGCCGTGTTTTTAATTTCAGCACTTTTCGCTGATTTAAAAGTTGTCTCGCCATTCTGTCTTTTTGCCCAAGTATTACTTTTTGAAATATATGGGGCTGCAACACCTTGTATATTCATTGTATGCCTTTCAATTTTTAGTAAGATAAGTTTTTATTCATAGTTTCAAAACTCGAAAAGATTATCATTTGTTACAAACCATATTTTTTCATACTTTATTTTGCCAATTCTTCTTGGGGGAGTATGTTAAACAGATTTTAATAATTCTTTACGGTTTTAAAAAAATCCGAGATTTTGTACAGTTTTACTAACGAAAATTCGTATAAGAAAATTATCCATGACGAAAAATAAAAAATACTGTCTCATTAAAAATATGAAAGGGATATTGCTCTTAATCCGTATTTATATAGTTTTGTGAGCACTAATCTCACTTACGTTTGATGAGTGCTCACATAATTTCTTTAAAAAATTAGATTTTTTTACTTAAGTTTTTCCATGCTGATAAATTTGCCGTTTTCGTCGTAATGGAATAATGTTTTTTTACCTGACTGCACCAGTTTACCATCTTCGTAATAATGAATTGCTCTTCTCATCGGAATATTATCTTTGAAGGTATCAATACGTGTATAATCTTTTACCGGCACGGCTTTTGTTTGACCGTCTACGACTATCTCTTTTAAATTATAAGTAGTGTCATACTCTTTAAAAATAGAACCATCTACAAACGATCTATACATGTCGCCTTGATCATATTGAATTGCAACACAGTCGCCTTTCTTATTTACGGTTTTCATAACTCCCGTAAAGCCTGAACCGTCTTCAAGAACGGCTCTGCCATTTTCAAGCTTCACGTTTTCAACTATCTTTTTATTTTCTCCTACTCCCTGTTGAAAAATTCTGGTGGGTTTTTGTTTTTCAAGTGTATCCTCAGCTACTTCTTTTACTTCTTTTGCGTTATCCGCGTTTTTGTTAAAATATTTTTTAACTGCGTCAAGCGCTTTTTTGCCCTTTCCTGAAACCGCAAGATAAATTGCTCCTGCCGCAGCCCCTAAAACACCTATACCTATTGCAGCTTTTTGGGCTTTAGTTAAGCCTTTGTTTGTATTTTCAGTAGTTTGCTCCGGTTTGGAAATTGTCTCGCTATTCTGCACTGCTGTCCAAGTATTACTTCTGGGAACATATGGAGTTGCAACACCTTGTACGTTCATTGTATACCGCCTTTCAATTTTTAATAAATAAACCTCGATTACATATGTAAAAACTTTCAGGGGTGATTATTTGTTATAAACCATGTTTTTTTCATACTTTGTTTTGCTAATTTTTATTTAGAGAGTAAGGTAAACAGATTTTAACAATTCTTTACACTTTTAAAAATTCCGAAATTTTATCCCGTTTTACTAACGAAAATTCGCTTAAAAAAATTATGCGGGACGGAAAAATAAAACCATGCTATCCCAATAACGATACGAAAGGAATATTGCTTAATCTTTTTTGTACGGTTTTTAAAAGCATTTATCTCACTTCATCAAACGCAGGTGAAATTAGTGTTCACATAACTTCTTTTAAAAATTCAGAAATTTTTACTTAAGGTTTTCCATGCCGATAAATTTGCCGTTTTCGTCATAGCTTAAGATTTTTCTACCTGCCTTGCCGGATACAAACACCGGTTTACCGTCTCTAAATTCCGTAAATGAACTGTCTGTTAAAAGTCCGCTGCGGATGTTATTAACAACTCTGGAGGTTTTTACGGGCACAGTTTTCGTTTGACCGTTTACGGTTATATTTTGTAAATTCGTAAGGGTTTCATAGTTTTTACGAACAGAATCATTTATAATCGAACTAAGCATTTCGCCTTCATAATATTCGATTTGAATATTATCGCCTTTCTTATTTACAGTTTTCATAACTCCCGTAAAGCCTGAACCGTCTTCAAAAAAGGCTCTGCCATTTTCAAGCTTAACATTTTCGACTATTTTTTTATTTTTGCCTACTCCCTGTTCAAAAATTTTATGACTTTTTGCTGTCTCGAATGTATCTTCAACTAAATCTTTTGCGTTATCTGCGTTTTTATTAAAATATTTTTTAACTGCGTCAAGCGCTTTTTTGCCCTTTCCTGAAACCGCAAGATAAATTATTCCTGCCGCAGCTCCTAAAACACCTATACCCGCTGCGGCTTTTTTAGCTTTGGATAGAGCCGTGTTTTTAATTTCAGCACTTTTCGCTGATTTAAAAGTTGTCTCGCCATTCTGTCTTTTTGCCCAAGTATTACTTTTTGAAATATATGGGGCTGCAACACCTTGTATATTCATTGTATGCCTTTCAATTTTTAGTAAGATAAGTTTTTATTCATAGTTTCAAAACTCGAAAAGATTATCATTTGTTACAAACCATATTTTTTTATACTTTATTTTGCCAATTCTTCTTGGGGGAGTACGTTAAACAGATTTTAATAATTCTTTACACTTTTAAAAATAAAACAGATTTCATACGTCCGCTTTTGACGTAGTACTACCTTATTATAAATCCTGTAAGCAATATCTTTTTTATTCCTTATTCAAATTGGCAGTAATGTAAGCCGACATTACTGCTTTTACTTTTCTAAGCTTGTTTTATAAGTTTGATTATTTTATACTTATTGAAGAAGAATTGAGGTGGGTTTTATGAAAATTACAGAAGATATAAAATACGTTGGGGTAAATGACCGTAAAGTTGACCTTTTTGAAGGACAATACGTTGTTCCAAACGGTATGGCGTATAATTCATACGTCATTTTGGATGAAAAAATCGCAGTATTTGATACGGTTGCAGAAGGTTTTGAGGAAGAATGGCTAAACAATATCAAGAGCGTATTAGGTGATAAAACTCCTGATTACCTTATTATTCAGCACATGGAGCCTGACCACTCCGCAAATATTGAAGCTTTTTTGAAGGTGTATCCGAATACAGCGGTTGTCGGAAACATAAAAACATTTGCCTTAATGGAACAATTTAATCAGCTTAGCTTTGTAAATAATAAATTAACGGTCTCAGATAAAGAACAATTATCCTTGGGCAAGCACAATCTTACTTTTATATTTGCCCCAATGGTACACTGGCCTGAAGTTATGGTAACTTATGACAGTTATGACAAAGTGTTATTTTCCGCAGACGGCTTTGGTAAATTTGGCGCACTTGATGCCGATGAAGATTGGGATTGCGAAGCACGCCGTTATTACATAGGTATTGTGGGTAAATATGGCGCGCAAGTTCAAAGGTTGTTGCAAGCAGCTTCAACTCTTGACATTAAAATAATTTGCCCTTTACATGGACCCGTTTTAACCGAAAATCTTTCTCACTACATTGAAAAATACAATATCTGGTCATCATATAACGTTGAAAGTGAAGGCGTTATGATAGCTTACACTTCAGTTTACGGCCACACAAAGAAAGCTGCCGAACTTCTTAAAGATAAATTGGAAAAGCTTGGCTGCAAAAAGGTAGTATTTGCGGATTTAGCAAGAGATGACATGGCAGAATGTGTTGAAGATGCCTTTAGATACGGAAAACTGGTTCTTGCAACAACAACGTATAATAATGATATTTTCCCTTTCATGAAAGAATTTATTGAACATCTTTTAGAGAGAAATTATCAAAACAGAACAATAGCGTTTATTGAAAACGGTTCATGGGCGCCAAATGCGATGAAAACCATGCAAGGTATGTTCGAAAAAAGTAAAAATATAACATATTTAAAACACAACATAACTATAAAATCTGCCTTAAAAGATGATACAATTAAAGAAATTGAAGCTCTCGCACAGGAATTGTGCAAATAATTGAAATATCTTAAACGATATGATAAATTAAAGAAGAAGTTAAAATAAGGAGATTTACCACATGAAAAAACTCGTTTTATCAGCGCTATTGTTAACATTCACTCTTGGCTTAAGCAATACTGCTCTTGCCGATACAAAAATCGGCGTTATTGATATACCTGCAGTTATTGAGAAATCAAATCAGGTAAAGGCATTACAAAATGAACAAAATGCCAAAATTCAAGAACTTGAAAAATGGCTTAAAACGGCTCAAGCAGATATAAACAAACAGAAAACGGAGGAAGGCAAAGATAAATTAGTAAAAAAATATCAAGCCGATTTTGCAAAAAAACAAGAGGCTATAGCTAAAAATTATCAAAGTAAATTAGAGGTTGTTGATAAAAATATCACTCAGGCTATAATTGCGGAAGCTAAAAAATTAGGCTACGATATCGTAATTTCAAAAGGCGTTGTGGTTTATGGCGGTGATGATATTACCGAACAAATTAAAAAAGTTGTAAAATAGTTATGAATAATATATTAAATGACGGCAATATGCCGTCATTTTTTTGCAAAAAGCCGTTTTATAAATTTAAAAAACATTAAACTTATAACCCAAAATCCGAGTTTTAAATGATATGCCATAAATCCTTTAAAGGGTTACATTTGGCGCAAGCTCAGTAATAACCGTACTGCAGGGATTAGGGGCGAGATTGAATAATCGAATTTTGAATTTTGAAGCTAAAATCAGTCCCTATCTTATAAAGTTTGTATAAACAATATCTTCCGCCTTTGGCATAAGAACACCTGCTTTTTCGCCTGCTTCTTTGCATTTTAAATGCCAAGCCATGTTGCGTGCTAAAATTCTCAAATTTTGCATGCCTTCAACATCCTGCCTTACCTCATCCGCACTTGAGCCGTGCACCATGTTCCAATATCTGCCTGAAATAACCGGCATTTGAGATATCATGAAATATTTATTCAGCTGGTCTAAAGTTGCAGTTGTGCCGGCACGTCTTGCACTTGCGATAGCGCACCCTGGTTTATGAGTGAATATTTCGCCTCTGCCCGTTCTAAATGCGACAAAAAAGGCTCTGTCTAAAAATGCTGTTGTACCTCCTGAAGCTGATGCATAATGAACGGGAGAGCCAAAAATAAAACCGTCAAAATCGGCTGCGTAATCCACAAAGTCGTTTACCTTGTCTTGAATGACACATTTTCCGAGTTTTTCGCATGCTCCGCATGCTCTGCATGGAGCAACAGGCTCGGTTCCTAATTGATAAATTTCAGACTCTATTCCTTCTTTTTTTAAAGTTTCCGCAATTTCAACAAGCGCCGTATACGTACAACCGCTCTTATGAGGTGACCCGTTAAATAATAATACTTTCATTTTCACTCCTTATCGTAAAGATATTTGCATTACCGTAAATATATTTTATAATAAAGAGCTGAATGAGGGTATATAAAATATGAAAAAAATAATTATATTAAACGGAAGCCCGAGAAAAAATTTTAATACGGCACAAATTTTAAAAGAAGCGGGAAAAGGCGCAGAAAGTGCGGGGGCAAGTGTTGAATACATCAATTTATCTGACTTAAATTATAAAGGCTGTGTAAGCTGTTTTGCTTGTAAGAGAAAAAACAACACAACAAACGGCTTGTGTGCATATAAAGATGAATTGACGCCCGTTTTGGAAAAAATATTAAATTCCGATGCAGTTATTATCGGCACACCCGTTTACTATTCATATGCGACGGGAATGACAAGAAACCTGTTTGAAAGAATGATGTTTGCGGCAAGCACGTATTTAAAAGATGAAAAAACAGGCTTTACAAAAAGAGTGCTTGATAAAACAATACCTATCGGGCTTATATACACAATGAACTGCCCTAACGATATGGCAAAGGTGTATAACTATGACATTATTCTTGGCGCAGATAAGACATTTTTAAATCATATCTTTGGTTACTGTGAAGTTTTAAATGTTTATGATACTTATCAATTCAGCGATTATTCAAAATATGATATAGATTTATTTGATGAAGGTCATAAAAAAGAAGTAAAAGAAACTAAATTTCCGACTGATATGGAAAATGCGTACAAGCTTGGTGAAAAACTTGTAAATTACAATAATTAATCAGCTTTTTTATAAGCAAGCACACTTCCGTGATATAAGGGGTAATATCCTGCATCCTGCAAAACGATAGGCATAAAAGTCTTGTTTGCACTGCAAATATCATATTCACCAATTACAACAATGGTGCTCTTTGGCATTTGCTTTAGTTTTTCTATTGCCTTCGTAAACTTTTCCGCATCCAGATATGGCCACACGTTTCTGCACATAATAACATTGTTTTCAGTTTGAATATCCAGTGCGTCCAATATATCTTTTTGTTCAAATTCGACAAAATCTCTCAAAGTATTTTTTGGCTTTAGTTTATACCCGTAGTTATATTCGTCACCTTCCGCTTTTTGCTTTTTGAAATAGGTGTCAAGGTTTTCTGAAGTATAATACCTTATATTATCGATATCTGATTTGCTTGCAAAAACATATTTTTTGGCATTTTGAATAATATTTCCGTCGCAATCTGTTGCATGTATGGGATAAAATCTTTTTGCCTCCTCCTCACCCAAACGCTCATTCAACGTCATAATTACGCTATACGCTTCAGAACCGTCTGAACATGCTATATCGTAGAAATTTATTTTTTCATCTTTTGGCAAGTTTTTGAGTATTACATCAAAAAGTCTTTCCCATCCTTTGTGATTTTTATCGAAAGGAGCAGCCAAAATGTCTCTAAAAAAGAAAGTGTAATTGGAAACATGCTGATTATGGTTATACTCATATTCGTTGCCGTTTATATTAACCAAAGTACGTTGGTTACCGAACTTTCCGTTTGTTTTTACTATTGAATTAGAGCCAAAGTTCAAATTATACATTTTTGGGGAAACAGGTGTTATCATACTTGTTTAAAACATTTCAAGATAAATTTTTGCAAAAAATTATAAAGAATAATTCAAGACCCTCTATGCAAAGCATAACTGCAAAGCTTGCAGTTTATCTAAAAGAAAATAAAAAAAGCACTCAAAAATAAAGCTGCCCGTAAGAGAGCAGCTTTATGATTAAGTTATTTTTTAAACTTTAATTAAATTTTTACGGAATCGTTAACTTTCATTCTTATAGGAGTTCCGTCTCTGTATATGAATTCTGTTTTGCCGACATGAGCTGATTCAAGTTCGCCATCATCAAATTCCATTGTTTCAGCTGCACAATCTTCTTTTGTTGCAGGGTTGAAATCAATAAAACATCTGTAATTTGTAATATTGCCGCGAATGTATCTGTATTCACTTGAAGCGGATATTTTTTCGCCGTCTTCACCTCTGATGATACCCTGCGTAATTCCGACCGGAGTACCTTTTAAAAATCTGATTTGACTGCTTGTGCCTTTTTCGAGGTCAAATTTTTCGGTTGATTCAACCATGGTAACAACTTTTGACTTTATAGGTTTCTCGACAATGTTAAAAGAATGAGGACATCTGTCGTCTACTATAGTTTGTTCAATGAGTTTTGATGATCGAATTAGATTGCCTTGAGGGTCAAATTCTTCTAAAAGACATGGTTCGCCTTCTTCATTATAGCTAAACATTTTTATTGAACCGTCGTCACCAATCATATCAGGATAGCCGTCTTTTGCAGCTTCATCAACAATAGCTTGTATTTCTTTGTATTCTTTTTTCGCTTCGTTAGCCAATTTAATTGATGTTGCAGTAACTAATTTTGAATCTCTGCCGAGGCATTCAGCCTTTTGAACTAAACTTTCGCGGCTCTTAGTGTAAAAGATTGGGACTGATGTGTTTACCATTGTTGCAAAATAAGTAGGACCCATTTTAGAAACAGGAACTTTGTCTGCGGCAACTTCCTTTGGCATTTCATGCTTTTGTGCTTCTTCGCCTTTAAAGCTTGTAGCTTGTGTAAACATTTTTGGTTGAATACTTAATACGTTCATTTTTTTAACCTCACCTAACATATTATAACTTAATCTGTTTGCATAACGCTTATAAATCATGAATTTTGTCATGTTCTATAATACAATTTTGTTTTAAATATGTAAAACCCTTTAACGGCAAGTAAATTTTACTTAATAAAACTTAATAAATATCCTTTTGTTTTATTCCGTTGTTGAGATAATTACAAATTTTGAAAGATATAAATACACCATGCCTGTCGTTAATGATGTGTTTATAATTTACAAAAATTTTATGCAAATTATTTTTTTAGGTGTGTTATATAAAAAACAGGAGGATTTTCCATGCGGATAAGCAAAATAAATTTGTACACACCACAAGTTTCATACAGTTTAAATTGCAATAAAGGTGCAAAAAAACCTTACATCAGCAATGTTTCTTTTGGCGAGTCGGAATGGACGGGAGGCGCACCCGTACATAGCAGTAAAGAACCGTCTTTTGTGCAAAAGATATTTCATAAAAAACCAAAGGAAATTAAATTTAATCCTGAAGAAGCAAAAAGCGAAGATATAAAAAGAGATTTAACGGGAATGAACAAACTTGCAAAGGAATTGCGTTCAAACGGACGCGCCTGTTGTATCCATGCAAGAGCGGTTTTAGCGGCAGGGAGAGCTGATAACTATAACGGCTACAGCGTATATGATAATAAAAAGCACTTAAAAGTTGTGTATGCTAAAGACGATAAAACAGGTGCAATCACAAAGGCTACCGTTGTTAAAATAGGCGGGGGAGAATTTTCAACTCAAGAAGTAATATATTTTTATAACGACTCTATTTTTGCGGTAGAGGATTTTTCAAACAAAAATTATGATACTTTAACAACCATATGTGACAAAAAAATTATCAACTGGGAAAAAACTAAAAAACATTCAGGCGAATTTACTGAAGTAATTCCAAGAAAACATGGTTTCTTATATACGGAAGGTGAAAAAGCCCCTGAGGGAATAATAATTGAAATCAAAAAAGAAGCCGACATAGATTATGGCGACCCGAACCATATAAATAAATATACCGAAACAAGAGCTCATGGCAAAGATTATTATGAACATAACATGAAAACCGGAATGTGGGAAAAGGTCACAAAACAAGACCAATCGGAATAAGTCGGTTTAGCAGTGTTTTTAAACGCTAAAAATTACTTTTTGTAAAGATTTTAAAAATATATTTAATTTATTGTCAATTATTATTTTGAGCATACTTTATGAATTCGAAGAAAAGAATTGACTATGCTCGAAATTAGCCCAATCAGTTTTTTAAATATGCCAAAGGTGCAAAAAATTAAACCGCAAATCAGCTTTGCGGGTAATTGCGACACTTTTACAAGAACAACATCTCCCGTCGGGGACAGGAACAACGATTTTATTGAGTGGGCGGAAAAAACAGGTTTTACAGCCGTAAATTTAAAAGAAATCCTTTCAAACGAAGAAAATAAACTGGGCAAGGGTTTTACCCACAGCGCTTATTTAATTCCCAATAACAATCAATATGTTATAAGAACGGGAAATGTCGATTTTTCTAAAATTGATTTTGAAAATATAGAAATTAAAGATGAAGAAGAAAAAGATTTAAAAGTAAATATCGGACAGCAAGTGGCGGCAATAAATGTTTATGAAAAAGGCTCAAAAGGTTTTCCTTATAAACTTGAAGTATTAAAAAAACAAGAAGGAACACCGATAGGCGTACCGCCTGCAACAGTTGTATACATTGAAAATTCAGACGGAATATTAAAAGACGGTGAACTTCCTTATGAAGATATTTCAAGAAAAGAAAAATATGCAAAGACACTTCATGCAGTCGCTAATCTGCCAATCAGCGCATATGAAAAATTAATAGATACGCTTGCGGAAGTAAAAAAATCAGGGTATGAGCTTGACCATTTAAACTCAAACAATCTTTTTGTTGATGAAGAAAACAAAAGTATAAACCTGATTGATATGGAGAAAAAGCCGTTTGAAATCAATTTTGGAAACGCACTTTATGCGCTTTCAAACATATATTATCTAAGCACTTTTACAAGCAGTCTTGATGATGCTCCAATGTCTGAAGAAAAAATTAAAAAAGCCTATGATGACACATTAACTGTCATTGATAAGTTTTTAAATGCCATGAAAAATAAGGGCGTAAAATTCAACAGAAGAAACTATTCATATGAATTTGATACACTGTTTCAAAGTATTCCGTTTTCAATTTACTTCAAAACGTTTAACGATGAGGAAAAATGGCAAAAGCTTGTTGAAATGGGCGTTGCGGAATAATAAAACTTAAGTAACTCAAGGAGAGGTTTACATAATAAAAAATATGCTATAATTTGAAATATGAATATGGGGGTATATTAATGGACACATCTGCATTATTTAAAATCGGATACGGGCTGTATGTTTTAAGTGCAAAAGAAGGGAGTAAAGATAATGCTTGTATTATAAATACATTAATGCAGGTTACATCAACCCCTTGCATGATTGAAATTGCCGTAAATAAAATGAATTATACATGTTCTATAATTCAAAAAACCAAGAAATTTAATGTATCGGTTTTAGCTGAAGGATGTGAGTTTGAAACATTTAAGTGTTTTGGTTATCAAAGCGGAAAAGAGGTAGATAAATTCCTTAATTTCTCTGACACAAAACGCGCCAAAAACGGAATTTTGTACATCACCAAAAACACAAATTCGTATATATCTGCAACCGTTGAAAAAGAAATTGATTTAGGAAGCCATATCTTATTTATTGCCAAATTGGATGATGCGGAAGTTTTATCCGATGAACCAACCGTTACGTATGATTATTATCAAAAAAATATTAAACCAAAGAAAGAAACGGCAAAGACACCGACTAAGGGCTGGCGCTGCAGGATTTGCGGGTATATTTATGAGGGAGAGGAGCTGCCCGCCGATTATATATGCCCTTTGTGCAAACATGGCGCAGCCGATTTTGAAAAAATTTAGAGGTCAAATAAAAGTAAATCGGGATGATAACGGAGTTGTAGGCGAAGAATGAGCCGTACAAATCAGTTATGCAGTTTACTTAATTTTTAGCGTAAGCGTAAAAAATTTGTAAAGCTGCCAAGATAATCTTGTCATTAGCAAAAATAAAGTTTGAATGTAAAAAATCGGGATGACAAGATTTGAACTTGCGACCCCCGCGACCCGAACACGGTGCGCTACCAAGCTGCGCTACATCCCGATATTAACATTATTTAATTGTCAAATTTTTCTTACAGACCTATCGGGCTAAGCGCAGCCCTCTCACAAAACTTGCCGTTTAGGCAACTTTTGCTCGGCAGAGTGCTACATCCCGATATTAACATTATTTAATTGTCAAATTTTTCTTACAGACCTATCGGGCTAAGCGCAGCCCTCTCACAAAACTTGCCGTTTAGGCAACTTTTGCTCGGCAGAGTGCTACATCCCGATATTAACATTTTTATTTTAAAATACACATTCAAAATAATCAATATAATGTTAAGTCAATTTTAGATAAAAGCAGGCACTTGGTGCCTGCTTTTTATTATATCCGTTAAATTATTTAACTGATAGATTTTTTGGTCGAGGTCCTGCCGCAACGATTTCTGCCGGCATGTTTGGATATTTTTCTTTGAAATTATCGGCAAACATTTGAGCCAATTTGTTAGCAGATTCATCATAAGCTGTTTTATCTGCCCACATTCCGCGAGCGTCAAGCATTTCGTCAGGAACATTCGGACAAGATGTAGGATAATCAACATTAAACACGTCATGGTGCTTAAATTCAATATTGTCGAATGTACCATTTAATGCAGCCGTTACCATGGCACGCGTGTAGCTTAATTTCATACGTTTAGCTCCTGAAGCAGCGCTTCCGCCTGCCCAGCCCGTGTTAACCAAGTATACTTTTGTGCCGTATTTGTCAAGTTTATCGCCCAGCATTTTTGCATAAACTGAGGCATCCATCGGCATGAACGGTTCACCAAACAATGTTGAGAATGTGGGTTGAGGTTCTGTAACACCACGTTCCGTACCTGCTAATTTAGATGTGAAGCCTGTTACAAAGTGGTACATTGCAGCATTTTTATCCAATCTTGAAATTGGAGGCAATACACCAAATGCGTCAGCTGTTAAGAAGATAACAACTTTTGGAATACCGCCCGTTGAAGGTATTTGAGCATTGTTGATGTAATTGATAGGATATCCTACACGAGTGTTTTCCGTAAGTGTTCCGTCGTTAAAATCAAATTCTCTTGTGTTTGAATTCATAATAACGTTTTCAACCAATGAACCAAATTTGATAGCGTTATAGATATCAGGCTCATTTTCAGCTGAAAGGTTTATACATTTAGCGTAGCAGCCGCCTTCGAAGTTGAAAACACCGTCAGGTGACCAGCCGTGTTCATCATCACCAATCAATTTTCTTGCGGGGTCTGCTGAAAGAGTTGTTTTACCTGTACCTGAAAGACCAAAGAATACTGCTGTTTCATGAGTTTCAGGGTCCATGTTAGCTGAGCAGTGCATAGGTAATACGTTTTTCTTAGTCATTACATAATTCATAGTAGCGAATACTGATTTTTTGATTTCGCCCGCATATTGAGAACCGCATATAATGATTTCGTGAGCTTCGTAGTCAATTGCGATGCAAGCTTCTGAGTTTACACCGTCAACTTCCGGAACACATTTAAAGCCGGGAGCGCAAAAGATAGTATAATCAGCTTCACCGTAGTTAGCTAATTCTTCAGCCGTAGGTCTGATTAACAATTGATGAATGAACAAGTTTTGGCTTGCCAATTCGTTAATAACTCTGAATTTTTGAGTATATTTTTTATCTGCACCCGCAAAACCGTCGAAAATAAATATTTCTCTGTTTTGTAAGTATGCAGTGATTTTTCCTTTAATTGCGTCAAATTTTTCTTTTGAAATAGGGCGGTTAACTTTTCCCCAAGCTATTTCGTCATGAATTGTAGGAGTGTCTACAATAAATTTATCTTTAGGAGATCTTCCCGTATATTTACCTGTTGTAACAACCAATGCGCCTGTATTACTTAAAGTGCCTTCGCCTCTTTTAACGGCAAATTCCGTTAATTCAGCGGGAGTAAGGTTTCTGTAAACGGCTTTAGGGTGTATTATACCCAATTTTTCAATTCCATATGTTTCCATATATGTTTCCTCCTTTATATAAAAAATTGTATGTCAGACTTTAAAAGCAATCATGCCTCGCATGATACACTATCAAGTTAATTGTATCACAAACAATCAATAAAAAAGCAATGAGACAGAAATGTATATCCAAAAGGGCAAGCAAGATTTAGAAGTCTTTTTTAAAAACTCTCGCACTCCTGCCAAAGATAAAAATAACCGCAAGTTTAAAAACTTATGGAAAAGATGTTTTTAGATTTTTTATTTAAAAGTTTTTAACGGAACATTAAAATATTGTGCAATTTTAACGGATAATAGAGTAACAAAATTATCCGCGCGTAATTTCATTATTATTGTGTCATACTCCGCTAATCAAACTGCTTGCTTTGCATATTATTAAAATATGTCCTGTAAGCTATAAAATATGCTATAGTAATTATTATCATAATAAGTTATTTTATTAGCAAAGGAGAAAAATATGAAAAAATTATTAGCCTTATCATCAATTATCTTCATTATGACAGCATCAACCGTTTATGCAGATTTTGCGGATAATACGCAATATAATAATGCCGTCGGCGGATTTACGGGTGTTTCTCAGGATAAAATAACTACGGTTGCTTCCGTTAAGACTTTTGCCGATAATTCTTATATCTCTTTACAAGGAAATATAGTTTCCAAAATCGGAAAAGAAAAATATCTTTTTAAGGACTCAACAGGTACAATAACGGTTGAGATAGATGATAAAGTATGGGCAGGAACAACCGTCAACGCTAATGATACCGTTAAAATCACGGGCGAAGTTGATAAAGACTTTAATTCTTTATCCGTAGAAGTTGATACAATTTCTATTATAAAATAACATTTTAATATTGAGTCAAATTCTCGGTTTTCTGTTTGCAAAGATATTTAGCGCTAAGACCGGGCAAGAATGCCCGGTCTTCGTGATATATTTCAAATTGAACTTGGCTGCTGCCCGATATTTCAAGATAAACTTTGGGTTTTTTAAAAAAGTTTGGCAAATTGCATTGCAAAAACTGTTTGCATAAACTTTGAAAATAATGATTTAATGCATGAGTATTTTCAAAAGATTTAAATGCAAATCTCATCACTTAAAATAACGCTTGATAATACCCTAAAAACAAATAATTACAATTTTAACATTATTAAAATTATGTTATAAATTTTTTTCAATTTTGTTTTTGTGCACTGCTTGAGAAGAAGCGTAATATTTTTAATAATTTCCTCGTTGTTATTATCCTCACTAATCGTAAGCAGTTCAATGGGCTTAATTTTAAATGCTTTACAGATATTATCAACGGTTTTTGCATTAGGCTGATAGCGGTTTCTTTCAATATTTGACAGCCCTTGCAAGCTTAAACCTGCTTTTTCGGCAAATTCTTCCTGCGTTAAGTTATAAGTTTGCCTTAATTTTTTTATGTTTAAGTTTATAAGTTTTTGATAGTCCATTTTTATAATTTATAATATTTGGTCATTTAGTTTAACAAATTAAATGACTATTTAAATGGCTAAATAATTATAAGAAATGTAACAAAATACTTGAAAAATATCAATTTTTAAAATTTTTATTTTTTATTAGAGTATAAAAAAGAAAAAAAAGGAGAAAAGTTATGACGTATGTACAAAATGTTTCAACACGAAATGATTTATATGGTGTAAATTCAAAACCTCCAAGAAAAATAGAAAAGGAAACCATAGAACCCGCAAAAGACGGAGAGGAAAAAATGACTCTTGCTCTAACAGGTCTTGGAATTCTGGCAGCTGCAGGAATTGGACTTGTTGCTGCGGTTAAAACAGGTAAAATTAATTTATCCCCCGGGGTTAAAAAGTTAAAACACATTAAATTTGATAATGGTGTGGCTAAATTAGCAAAGACCGGAGAAAACTTTACGGGCGAAGTAGCAGATACTTTAAAAAACGGTAAAAAAGTACTTTTAAAATATGACAATGGTGCAATTCAATATACAAAAATAGCAGAAAAATCAGGTCAGGAAAAATTACTTAAATTTACAAAAGATGAGGCAGGTAAAATATCTAAAAAATCTGAAACAATTTTTAGACCGGACGGCAAAAGCCTTGTAAGTTATCGTTTTAAAAACGGCAAAAAAAGAGCTGTTGAAGTTTTTACGAAAAAAGATGAAAGAATAATTACATTATTTGATGAACAAACAGGAAAAAAATGCAGAAGAATTAAACAAAAAATTAATTACGATCCGAGTGGATTTCAAATAGGAGGAACCCCGATTACAAATGAGTTTTTGGATAATAACGGAAAATTATCAGCCGTTGTCAAACAAGAATTTTATGGTGGTCCGGTAAGTTCAATTACAAAATATGCTAAAGACGGCAAAACAGTGGAAGCAGTTCATCAGGGTCAATATAACCCGCTTTGTAGTAGTGTTGAAGATAAAATAACGGGTCATATTTATGATGTAAGTAAATTTGCGGATACGTTTTAGGGGGTACTGCCGGCTTTAATCAAAAGGCTAATGATATAAAGAAATTTATAGGAAACATTGCAGATGAAGATACGTATACAGATGAAATAAAAGAATACATATTAAAGAAAGTCCCGGTTTAAACTTTAAAAATTAAAGCAGATAAAGAGCAGACAATTACTTGTCTGCTCTTTACTTTTGATTTTATATGATTAATTTAATCGATGTTTTTGTTAACAATAAATTATACTTTTACTGTCAAAAATATATGATATAAAGCTCGTGTTTTTCTTTACTTTTTTAGAAACGTAAAAGTTATAAATTCTAAGATTTTTAAAGTTTTCTCTCCTTTCCGTAAAATTTTTCGAAAGATAAAATGCGCTCTCCTTAAGAAGAAAATTTAAAAGACAATGAAAGACTCATAAAAAATATTAAAGCTTGCATGTTTGAGTTAAAATATACTCAAAAGGAAAACTTTTGGCGTAAAAATAAAAAAGCAAACGATTTTAAAGCCGAAAGACAGAGTTCAAACAATAATTTAAAAAATATCTTATACCTCGAATGAGTGAATTACAATAAAAAAAGGGTATCTCGAGAAAAGGCACAATAATAAGGACGGGAACGTTATCTCAAAGATGTTGAAGCAAATTCCGCACCTTGCGGGAAACCTTAAAAATTCATAAAATATATATAAAATTCTTAACGTAAACCCTAAAACAAGGGAGCTGCAAAAATTGAAAACAAAAATTCTTATATTTGCATTAATTTTAATTCTTATACCTTATCCTTCCTTTGCGCAGGAGTTTACGGAAGGACGCCTCACAAAAGAAATAAAAGAGTCGATTGTACAAATATACGGAAAAGAGAGGGCGGATGAAATATATAACGAAGTAGCCGTTCGTGCGGCAAAAAACATCAAAAACAGACCGAATGAGCTTTTGGAGCAGGATAGAACAAGACCTTTTGACTGGTTTAAGGGCGAAATTGTTTATATGTTTTACGTAGACCAATTTGGGGTTGTAAAAAAAGACGGCACAAATACATTCAAAGATACGGCGCTTATGTTTGATTATCTCCAGGATTTAGGGGTCACAACGCTTTATCTTCTTCCTTTTGCGGACAGCCCCATGGCAGATTCCGGCTTTGACGTTAAAAACCCCAGAAACGTGAGGCAGGATTTAGGGGGCATGGCTGAATTTGACGATTTTGTGCTGGAGGCAAAAAAGCGGGGCTTTAAAATCAAGGCAGATTTGGTTTTAAACCATTTGTCAGACGAACACATCTGGTTTAAAAAGCTGAAGGAAGGAAATCTTGAATATCTTGATTATTTTATCTACAAAAAGGAAATGCCGAAATATAAAAAATATAACGATGAAAAATTGGGAACGGTTGTGGAATATGATGAGGGCGAAGGTAAAATTTCAAAAAGAAGGCTGATATTCCCCGAAAACACGGAAAACCACTATAGAGAAATAGAAGTTGCAGGCGAAAAATATTATCTTTATCACACTTTTTATCCCTTTCAGCTTGACATAAACTGGGAAAACCCAAAAGTATTATATTATATGCTTGATACCATATCTTCCTGGACAAATAAAGGTATTGACATATTTAGGATGGACGCCATTCCCTACCTTTCAAAAGAGGAAGGAACAAACGCCGAAAACAGACCAAAAACGCATGCGATAGTAAACCTTTTGAGCAGCTATATTCAGCTCACGGCGCCTTCATCCGTTATTCAGGTAGAAGCATGCGAACCCCCTTTGGATATAGTTCCTTATTTTGGAAAAGACAGGGAAGCGGAGGTTGAAATTAAAGGGGAAAAAGTTAAGTTTAAAAGAACGTCAGAAGCGCAAATTGCCTATAATTTTCCCAATATGACGGCTATCTGGGCAAGTTTGATTTCAGAAGATAAAAAATATTTTATAGAAAATTACAAAAAAATGCCCCAAATTCCAAAGCATTCCACTTGGGGAAATTTTTTAAGAGTGCATGACGAGCTTACCTTAGAGATGACAAGCCCCGAGATTAGAAAAATAATTTTTGAAGATTTAGCCCCCAAAGGTGCAGACTTTAGAAACGGTTTTGGGGTAAGCGGAAGGCTTGCAAATTTTTTGGATAAAAATGAGAACAGAATTGAAGAAGCCTTTGCAATATTGCTTTCAATTCCGGGAATTCCAATCATATATTACGGGGATGAGATAGGTGTGTATAATGATTGGGAGAACGCTCAAAAATCCGCACAAAACAGACTTAAAAAAATCGGAAAAAAGCTAAATTTGCTTTCATACATTGACACAAGGGACATAAATAGAGGAAAAATTCCTCAAAAGTTATTCGTAGGTTCTACCAAAGGCTACTATGCTTTTAATTCAAAAGTTTATAAAAGAGTGAAAAATCTGATAGATATAAGGAAAAATACACCCGTCTTTACGGAAGGAGATTTTGAAATTTTAAAAACAAAATCAGGAAGCAACTTTTGCTATATAAGAAAAATGAAAGACAAGCAAATTCTTGCGGTAAACAATCTTTCAAAAGAGAAGCTGACGGCGGAAATCACACTTCCCCCAAATATCATCTTAAAAAATAACGGCAAAATTACAAGCCTTAAAAACCTTATAAACGGAGACGATGTGAAGGTTAACATTTCGCTTCAAAACAGGACAATGCACCTTCGAATTGCGCCATACCAAGTTTTATGGCTTGAATTATAGGAGGAGATATGACCGAGAAGAAAAATTTTTTAAACTACATAAACGTATTCAGGGGGCTTGCCATATTGCTTATTATTATGGGGCATAGTATGCAGTTTGGGCAAGGGCTTGCCCTTAGAATTGTGCAGGAGGTATTCTGCGGCGGCACCGCCCTTTTTATATTCATCTCGGGCTTTTTGTTTGAGCATCTTTCCTATAAATTTGAATACAAAAATTATCTTTCGAAAAAATGGACAAACGTGATTTTGCCCTATTTTATAACGGCAATCCCCGGAATTTTTTTCTGTTTCTACTATCCTTTTGAATACAAAAACACATTTTGGGGAATGAATAAATTTTTGCAAATCGGGGCATTTTTATCCGTGGGGAGAGTTCACAACACCCCGACTTGGTTTATCCCAATGATTGTGCTCTTTTTTATATTCTCCATAATCCTTTTAAAGCTTGAAAAAAGGGGAATACTGTTTAAGCTTTTACCTCTTTTGTTTATTGTTACCATATTTTGCCAAAGAGGAGAAGTCGAATACGAAAACCTGATATCCTTGAGCTTTGGGGCAAAATATCTGGCTTACGTAAAATACATCATAACGGGCTTTGTTCATTTCTTTTCTCTCTACGTTTTTGGAATGTACTGTTCTTCAAATAAATCCGTTATAGATAAATTTTATGAAAAAAGAATTTTGCTTTTTGTGCTTATGCTCATCTTATCCGCTCTTGATGTTATTTTGGCGCAAAATGGCATATATTGTAATTTTACGATTTCAAAAACGTTTCTTACAATGGTTCTTGTAGGGTATCTGAAACATTATGATGAATTTATAATGAACAACAAACCCTTAAACAGCACCTTGGATTTTATTGCAAAATACAGTTTTGGTCTCTTTTTTGTGCATTGGTACATACTTTTTTTATACAACAAATTCTTTCATATAAAAGGGGTATATCCTGTATCAGAGGGGATTTTGAAGGCATTTGGCGTTGTATCATTAAGGTTTGCCGCGGTATGCCTTTTGTCTTTTTTAATTCTTTTTGTGTTTAAAAAGATATTAGAGAAGATGAAATTAAACACAAGAATGTTTTTGGGGATATAAACGGTTAAAGCATCCAGCTTAACCCTGCCTGAAGTCCTACGCCCGTTCTTCCTCCGTTTGTTACGTAGGCTTGAATAAAGCCCCTGAACCTTTCGCCTGATGATTTTCGAATTCCCGCGCCGTATACTACAAAGGGTCTTATGCTAAGCTCGGGAAGTGTTACATCGTTTGCCTTAAACAAGGTTTTATCTATCGCATTCCACACCATTCGAACCTCTAAATAAGGCTGAAAACCTTCTTTTAAGTTTGCAAACATTTTAAGCCCCGGAGAAATTTGAATTGCGTTTAAGGGCTTTGAAGTGATGTTAATACCGCCTTTGGTTTCATGGTCAAAAGTTTTGGCAAAAGTATAGGACATAAGATAACTTGGCTGAATATAAAGTTTATTGCGAAAAAGAGGGATATTAAAGCCCGTCTTAAGGGCGGCGCCTGTCATCAGCATAGAAAAATTTTCCTCGCTGCTTTTTCCCGCGTTTGCGCTAACGTTTGCCGTAAGCCCAAAGTAAAAACCTCCTTTATATATCAAAGATAAAGCCCCGATTGTTCCCCCGTTTTGATAAATGCCTTCTCCTTCATACGCCTGATGAGAACCGTTGTAGCCAAAATACGGGCCCGAGATTAAGCTAAACCCTTTTTTAAGATAAAAAGGGTTTGACTCATATCCGAAAAAAGAGCCGTAGCCTACGTTTGATACATCGGGCCCGTTTTTTAAAGAAACGTTTTCAAATAAAGAATAGGGTCTGGACCAAACAAAACCTTCGTCTTTTAAATATGTGTATTTATCCCCCAGATAAGAATATCTGTTTTTAAAATTCCTTTTTATGTTATACATATCCATATTCCTGAATGCGTTGTCATAGGAATTAAGCTGAACAAGGTATCCCGAAAGTTGAGTTGCAACGGGGGAAACTAAAATTCCGGGGTTAAATTCGTTATCGAGCCTTGAAAAATTTAAAAATCCGCGCACATTATCATACCAGGCTTTATATTTATAAATCGGAAGATTTACGATTTCATCCCCCGTATATCTTAAAGAACCTGCCAGCATATCGGCTGCTGCCTCGTCTCCTTCTTTGCCTATTAAATAAAAACTGTAGTTTTTATCCGTTGCAGGAGTTTGTATATTAAAATCTTTAATGTTTATGTTATGCCCGTTTTGGTTAAAAGAATTTGCGCTTATTGTGTCGGAGAGCCTTTTTTCAAAATCAATATCCAATACGACATCCATATCGCTATATAAATTAAGGTTTCCGAAATTTGTGTTTTGTGTATTGTTGTTCATAAGGTCAATAAGCCCCGAATAAAAATTAAAAGTTGACGTTTTATCAAAATTTCCAAAGTATTCTTCGCCGTCTTGGGTGTTTTTTCCGATTTTCAGCGTGCCTCCCTGCATATTAACCGTGTTTGATGAAATCACATTGTTTAAAACAACGCGCCCTTCGCTTGAAGGGTTTATGTTTATGACAGAATCGTCCCCTATATCTTCAATGCTTTTATTGGGAAGGGTAATTCCAAAACTGAAAAAGGGGTCAAGAGTATCCATAATGCCGCCCGTTATGGAGTCATTGATTACGATATCATAATCTTTTGCTTCAAAGTTGATTGTTCCCTGCACATTATGTATGGCATTCAGCCCCCCTTTGTCCCGATTTCCCGTAAATTCGATTTCAGCTTGGTCGGATATAAAGTTAATTACGCCGTACATATTGTATATGGCGCCCCCTTCGTCTTTTGTTGTGTTATTTAAAAAGCTTCCCCTAAGGGCGCCGATGTTCCCCGAGTTAAATATTGCACCGCCTCCGCCAACAATAGCTTCTCTTACGGAATTTCCGATAAAATTACCCGAAATGCTTTTAATGCTGCCCGTATTGTATATTGCGCCTCCGCCCAGCATAAAAGAATTGTTTTCTTCAAAATCGGCTTCTATGCTTCCGATTTTCCCTATATTGCAGATGGCGCCTCCAAAACCGCCTTTTGCTTCGTTTTCTTTAAATACACCCTCAATTTTTCCTATCACACCTTCCTGTCCGTTAAATACGGCGCCTCCGTTGAAGTTTGCGCTATTTTCTTCAAATTGTCCCGAAATAATATCCGCATTAGAATTATTTGAAATAACGCCCCCCTGCACGGAAGCCTCGTTATTACAAAAATGCCCTTGGAGAGCACGCACGCTGCAGCCTTCTCTGTTGTCCACAACGCCCCCTTCCTCTCCCATAAAATTTGAGGCATAGAGATTTTGCGCAAAAAAAGATTTTCCTTTGTCTAATATAAAACCGCCGTATTTATTATCTCCGTTTATCATGTTGTCGTTGCCTTCAATATTTAAATCGCAAGGGGGAGAGCCTAAGTTATCCTCAAGAGTTATTTCGCTTTCAATCTCCAAATTACCGTCCCCGTCTGAAAGCGCGCTATATAAATCGGAAAAATTATTTACCTCCGCTCCAAACACAGTTTGAAACAGAAATATAAGTATGATTAGTATAACCCTCATCAATAATCAAAATAAGACCAATTTATACAGGGGCAATCAGACAAATTTCTAAAATTATATTTATTCTCTTTTGAAATAAAATTTGAAGCGCAGTTTTATTTAATTTGAGATAAAATACGGCAATGAATTTTCACTTAATTCCGACGGTTGGGGTATAGAAATTATTGTTTTTGCAAGAATTGTTGATGAAAATATTGAATTGAGCATGAAAAAGAAGTTTATAATTAAGAAAATTTTGAATAGAGTTCGTTCCTAAATTTCGTCTTTTTTGCATATTTCCAAAATATTTTTACATTTTTCAGAGCATGCCTTTTTTTGGGATTTAAATCCCAAGGCTTAATATTTGTATTGAAATGCCTTAAAATAATTTTTTTATTATCCTTTTCAAACTGTGACATAAAATTATAATTTTCAGAAATTAATTTCAAATTATTATTAAAAATAATATTTAAAATATCCTGATCCGCGTATTTTAGTGAATCTCTACAGCTGTTTTCAAGTTTTAGAACAGATGATAAAATATCATCTTTTAACCACTTTTGAACATCAAACAATAACACTCCCGCGTTAAAATATTTATGTTCGGGATTTAATTTTAATCTGTCTTTGATTTCATTTTTAACTGCCGGGGGCAAAAAACTTTCTTCTACTGCAGCAAGAGAATAACCTTCAAGGTCAATTTCATAGAGCGATTTAATATCTCCAAAAGCAATAACATCAGCATCGAGATACAAAACTTTTTTAAAATCAGGTTTTAGCTTTGGTATTAAAAACCTGTTATAAGTAGCAATGGTAATGTGTTCAGCGTGATTTTTATATTTAATCGATGAAAATTCTTTTTTGTAATCCACTTTTATAAATTCTATTGAAAAATTTTTAAACTCGTTTTTTAAATCTAAAATTTTTTCTTTGTTTATATTGCCGATAGAATTATCAAGAATATAAAAATTACAGTTACTCTTAGTATTATCCAAAATACTTGCGATTGCAGCTGCTAAATAAGGTGCATAATTGTCATCGCTTGCTAAAAATATGGGTATATCAATTTTTTTCACCGATTTTAAATTTATAAAATTCTTTAGCTTTGAAAAAATAAATTTAACTTTATTCAAATAGTTTTTTGTTTTATTCATTTGTACACCTCGATTTTAAATAATTACCTTTTTATAAGTTGTAGGGTAGACTTTAGTCTACCATCCTGAAACCGTCTTGCCGGTTTTTAGTTATGAATGGTGGACTGAAGTCCACCCTACTTCTTCTGCTGCTTTAGTTTTTAGCCTCGGTGGAGTGAAATTTGCCCTACATACTATATTTAATTTTTTTTCCATTTTATTTTTCTCCACCCCAAAGGTATTATCGTGCTGCTGTTTTCAACAAAAGGATCGGGAGCTAAAATAACCCCTGAACTATCTTTTCTAAGCCAAGCCGCCCACCAGCTAAAAGTTGAATTAGCTATAATTGCGTGTTTACATTGGCTCATTAAATACATATCTTTCCAATCTTCATTATTTTTTGAATTATAATCTCCTATAATTTCAAACATATATTCCAATTGGAAATTTTCTTTAATATAATCTTCGCAATCCGAACCGAAAATAAAAAATACGGGGTTATCAATATTTCTTGCAACATAATCAATTGCTTTTTTATAGTATTCAATATCCAGCTCCCAGCCGAGGTTTAAATAATCACCCCTTCTTATATGAATAAAAACAGGGTTTGAACATGAATTAATTTTTTTAATTATTTCAAGATTATACTCATCTTCAACTTTTGGAAATTGGAATTTTTGTTTAATTTTATCTTCAATTCCGATAAAATATTTTTCATTCTGAAAATATCCTTCAAAATAATATGAAGCCTTTTTTAATTTCTTTAAATCAAATAGTTTTTCATCATATTCAAGGGGGTTAGCTTCCGTTAATATATTTGTTTGATATTTGGGAATATCAAAAAGCTTCCTTATAAAACCGCGGTATTTAGATTTTGCATATTTTGTACTTTCAACATCCTCTAAAGTTGCATAATTTGCGCCAATGTTAAATATTTTCTCAAGCTCATACTCTCTAAAAGCCAAACCGCCATTCAAGATATGTTTTTGATTAGAATTTTTCTCTTGTTTTATTTTTTCATACCAATTAATATCGTATAAAACTTCACAACACGTCATTTGAGCAAGTTTTAAACCAAACGCATATTGAAACATTTGATTACCCAAACCACCATTAATATTAACTATATGTCTTTTCATAAAATAACCCTGTAAAAAATCAATATTTTTTAATCTTAAAATTTAAACCTGCTATACATAATTCTTTATATTTTTCATTACCTTCTAAAACATTTCTTATTGAAAATATTTGCTCTAAAAACGTTTTCTTTTTAACGGGATGAAGTTTTTCCATTATCGCCTCTTTTAATTCAACATCATCGGTTAAAAAATTAAGCATATTATCTCTTACTATAAAATCTGAATTTTTTATTTCAGGATTTAGCGATAAATTATCTCCATGTATTCGATACTTTAAAAGCACTTCTTGAATATTACAAAAATTCAAAAACCTTATTGCTCTTGACCAAAGTTCATAATCTTCGCATAAGATATTTGTTTTATATCTTAAATTATATTTATTAAAATCATCCCTGCGAAGCATAATTGTAGGATGAGCCATAAAACAACCTTTTATAAGCTCTAAATATTTTAATTGTTTCGGATATTTCCAAACTTCTTCTTTATCGCCAAAAGTTTCAACAAACCCTCCGACAACGGAACAAGTCGGATTATTTTCCAAAAATTCAACTTGAAGCTTGAACCTGTCCGGTAAAGAAATGTCATCTGCGTCCATTCTTGCAATATATTCTCCTTTTGCAAAATTAAAACCCGAGTTAAGAGTTGAACTAAGACCTCTATGGGGTAATTTTATATACTTAATTTTGCCCCCCCCCCCCGCTCGGAGAATGTTTATATTCATTTATGACTTCTTCAATATTATTTGTTGAACCGTCATCAGCAATTATTAATTCAAAATCTTGATACGATTGATTTAATATGCTCTCTACAGCTTCTCTGAACCATATTTCATTTGTATTATATACAGGCATAACTACTGAAATTTTTGGCATTAATCCCCCTTTTTGTTATCTTTAAACTTAGGATTTATTTTCTACTATTTAGCTTTATTTATTTTTTCCTTTTTTATTTCGATACCTAAAACTTTATATACTTTCGTTTGTTCATCTTTAATTTTTTCTTTGTACAGACTTAAATTAAAGAGTCTTATTGCTTTATCGTTTTCTCTTAGAATAATTTTTATAATATTTATAAAATTAATATCAAAATATCTTCCGTAAGTTTGTGATTGTTTAACTTTTTTTATTAATTTTTTAGATAATTTTTTGCTATTTGTTTTCGCTATATGCTCAAAAGCGTCATTAAGCACCAGTTTTACATGTTTTATTTTCTCCTTTGCTGCATTTTTATTTTCTAAACTTTTAGATATAATTGAGCCTTTTCTTATTCTATACATTACCCCCACATCTTGAATGTATGAGATTGAAGGGTAGTGCGACAGAGTTTTTATAAAAAAACCTTCATCTTCACAAATTACATTCTTTTCAATAAAAGTAATATTATTCTTTTTTAGAAATTCGGCTTTATATAATCTTCCCCATGCCGTATGAAACAAAATATCGCTAAATAAATTAAAGTTGTTAAAGTCTATTTGTATATAATCTGTTTTATACAGTTGTTGAAAAGCCTGATTATATTTTTCTACTCTTTCTTTTATAGTTTTTTCATTGTCCTCGCAAAATGCTCTGGCGCTTGCTACAACAATATTGGATTTATCGAGCGTTATTTTATTAAATAATTTTTCTATAATATCAAGAGTTATATAATCATCCGAATCTAAAAAGAAAATATATTCTCCTTTTGCATTTTTTAATCCGGTATTTCTTGAAATTGCAAGACCATAATTTTTATCATGAGTTATTATTTTTATTCTGTCATCTTTAATTGCATATTCCTTGACTATTCCTATTGAGTTATCTTTGCCTTTATCATCAACGCATATTATTTCTAAGTTTTTATATGTTTGATTAACAACGCTTTCAATACATTTATTTATATATTTCTCAACATTGTAAACCGGTACTATAACAGAAATTAAAGATGTTTTACCGGTATCCCCCCCCCCCGTTTAGAGTTGCTGTTTTTATTGTTTGATTTTTGAAATTTTGGCAGTTCATTTTTAGTCATATTTCCTTAGTTTATTTAATCCTTTTTTTGAGCGAAGTAAAACAATATCCGCTTAAATTCAACTTGCTTTTAATTCTTTCATTGGAATAACACCTGATTTATGGTAAGACTTTTGTCTTGACCTATAAATATTAGAAAATCTAAATATTATATATGGCTCGTTTGAGAGTTGAATATATTTTTCCATAGCATATTTAGATAATCCGTAAGGTGAAAAAGGCTCAACAGGATGATTTTCATGAACGGATAAATATTTAGAATTACCGTAAACCGTTGCCGTTGAAGCCGTTAAAATCTTTTTTACGTTATATTTTTTGCACAATTGCAACAGTTTTATTGTTGCAACTATATTTAACTGTGCGTCAATATCAGAAAAAGCGACGGGCTTTGTTGCGCTTGTTTGCGCAGCAAGATTAATTACATAATCAGGTTTCTCATTTTCAAAAATTTGGGATAAATAGTCTTTTAAAATGTCTTTTTTATAGAACTTTATTCCCGATAACTTGGATATATTTTTAAATTCATCAATAGATAAATTATTAACAATAATAACTTTATGATTATATTTTATAAGCTTTTCAGCTATATGAGGGCTGATAAACCCTGCGCCCCCTGCAAGTAAAACCTTGGAGAAGACCATCTTTTAGCCCCCGGAATTTGAAAATGAGGGCAAGGATTAAAGATAAATTTAAAACGAACTGGGCTATTACAATCGGCAAAAATAGATTAAATAATTTTTTATATTTAATTGCTCTTTGTTTTGTTTTTTCATATCTGCAATCAAAACCGCGAGTGACAAAATTATCATCCTTTGCATATAATTCAAGGTGATTTTTAAACATAAGCCTTCTTACTTCAAGCACGTTATTTAAGCATATTTTATTCATGCTTTGTTTTTTATTATCAATGCGATAGTAATATAATACTTCGTCTATTCTTTTAAATTCAAAACCGGCTTCATGAAAAGAAAGCCAAAGATCCCAATCCTCTCCTCCTATTCTGTTAAAACAGGTTTTATACCCGCCCACTTTGTAAAAATCCTCTTTTCTGAACATTGAGCCGTTCAAACAGCCGTTATCATAAATTATTCCGTCCTCTTTTACTTCACACTCGTCAATATCATCTCGGTCTTGAAAATATTTATAGAAAGAATACACAACACCCGTCTGAGGATTTTCATCAAGAACCTTAGCAGCTTTCTCAACAAGAGTCTTTTCAATTTTATCATCAGCATCTAATGGAAATATATACTCACCTGTTGCAATTGAAATTGCTTTATTGCGAGCAAGTGAAACTCCGAGATTAACATTCTCTTTGATAAAAACAATATTTGAGTGCTTTTTTGCAAGTTCTAAAACTTTTTTTTCGCTATTATCGGTTGAAGCGTCGTCAATAACAACTATTTCGATATCTTTATAAGTTTGATTAAGTGCGGATTGTATTGCTTCTTGCACATGTTCTTCTTCATTATAGACGGGTATAATAATCGATACTTTAGCCATGAAATTATTTTACCATAAATATCCTTAAAGGGACAGTGCGTATTTTTGGATTTATTTTTAGGTTATCTGAATTTTAATAATATAAATTTTCAATCAATGTTTTCGTATTATCCAAAAGATGAGGCTTTTAAAAGTTAACTAAAAATTTTTATTTTTTGATTTAACACGTTGAATTTTATATCACCTGAAAACTTAACCCTTTCCCCGTCTATGTGCCCGACTGTAATATTATTTTTTATTGTAAGAGAAGATGCTTGCATATATTGGGCTATTTTTGAGTTTTGTTTAATGCCTAAAAATAATTTAACTATTTCCGAAAAAAATAAAATCGGATTTGTTGTTTTTAGTATAAATACATCAAATAAGCCGTCATCAAGTTTGGAATTTTTTGCCACGGAAAACATGTTTTTATACATATTAGGTGAATTGGCAACTATTAAGCAAGAAGCGTTTATATCAATTTTGCCGTCATTTGTTATAAGACTGTAGTTTTTATTCTTAAGTCTTAATGCAAAAATTATTCCCGCGATGAAGTATGAAAAATATCCGAATTTGTTTTTCCAAAACTGCATAGTTTTACAGATTATATCCGCATCGTATCCAAACCCGCAGCGCAAAACCGATAATCTGTCGTTAACCGTTATTAAATCTATTTGTTTAATATTCTGAGCATCAATTACTCTAAGAGCCTTGGAAACATTGTTTATCCTAAGATTTGAAGCTAATAAATTCGCCGTTCCTGAAGGAATTATTCCTAAAATTTTATCCGTATTATTCAAATATGGCAGAACTTTGTTTATTGTTCCGTCACCGCCGACAACAAAAATTGTATCAAACTTTTCCGTTTCAATTTCATTTAATTTTTCAATGCTTACAAATTGAAAATGAAGCTTTTTTTTGAAAAGAAACCTGTGGATGATTTTTTTATATTTTATTGCTTGTTTCCTTCCGGCGCAAAAATTTTCAATAATAAGAACATTATTCATCAGCCGTTCCTTTATTAATTGTTTTAATATACAAATATAAAAGGATTGCGCCTGAAAAATATGCTCCCAAAACATCTGAAGGATAATGCACCCCGAGATAAATTCTTGATAATCCGACAAATATTATCCATAAAATTGCCGCAGCTGTTCCCAAATATTTTAGAACTTTATTTTTGCAGTATTTATTCAAAAAATAGATTACCGCACCCCATAAACAAAAGGTCACAAGGCTGTGGCTTGATAGGTAGCTGAAACTTTCCGGATGAATTGAAAACTGTAATTCATAAGGCGGTCTTGCTCTATGTACAAGAGGTTTTATAATACAGTTTAATAAAAATGCCGCAAGAGGAATGGAAAATAAGAACAATATATTTGAATACATTTTCCGCTTTAAAAAATATAAACCGCCTAAAATTAACGGGATAATAATCATGACCGAGTATAATTTGCAGTCGGGAAGCTCAAAAAGCCAAAGCGGCAACTTGTCAAAAACGGTTTGCATAAGTATTATAAATTCTTTGTCCCACATAGTTAGTGTGGGACAAAGTTTTACAAATACCGTAAATAACACAAAAATAATTATGCAAAATATAAATTTTTTCATGTATTTATTTTCCGCAAGTTGTACAATGACCGCTGCATTGGTGCTGCGGTTTTTCTGTTGAACAGAACTTATCTCTGTCAACATAGTATTCGCCTACAAGAGGGAATATGGTCATCCAAAGGTTGTTCTTCCAGTCATCGTCTAAAATATCTTTAACATCAGAAGAATATTTATCAATTTTGGCTTTGATTTCAGGATTAGTTAAGTAATCCGCCGCTTTTTCATGTGTTTCATAAGGTTTAAATTCTTCATAGTATTTTCTTAGCATTTCAGGGCGGTCAACTATCATGCAAGGTCTCAGCATATTACCGTCTTCATAAGGAATACCGTCTCTGATTGCTTTCATAAACGGAGCCGCCAAGGCTTCCGTTAATGTGCAATTATTTACGTTATGTGTTGCCAAATGGACAAAAGTGCATGGTTCGACATCGCCTTTGGGGTTAACGTGAATGTATTGTCTTCCGCCTGCAATACATCCCATCATTTCAGGGCCGTCCCCCCAGAAGTCAACAGTCATCATCGGAAGTGTATTCCTTGCATTGTATACAGCCTTTAAGATTTTTTGTCTTTGCTTAGCATCGGGAACTAAATCAACATCAGGGTTTTCACCAATCGGTACATAATGGAAAAACCAACTCCACAAGCACCCTTTATCAGATAACATCTTCATGTATTCATCAGATGTAACTTCATCGCAGTTTTCTTTAGTTACGGTAATTGAGCTTCCAAAGAATATGCCTGCTTCACGCAGCATATCCATTTTTTGCATAACCATATCAAAGCAGCCTTCGCCTCTTACTTTGTCGGTATTTTCCTTCATTCCGCCCAAAGAAAACATAGGCTGAACGTTACCTAATTTTTTAAGTTTTTCAACGGTTTTCTCGGTAATAAGTGAACCGTTTGTAAAGGTTATAAAAGTGCAATCATTAAATTCTTCCGCAAGTTCTAAAAATTCTTTTCTGCAGAAGGGTTCACCGCCTACAATCGGGAATATGTGAATGCCCATTATATCGCGAGCTTCCGTAAAAATTTCTCTCCATTTTTCTTTTGTTAAATCTTCTCTAACATCATATTCATGCGCCCAGCAGCCTTTGCAATGGAAATTACAATTTTTTGTTATGCTGGCAAGTAATACCGTCGGAGGGAAAAATCCGTTCTTTTTATTGAATTCTGAGCGTTTTCTTAAGTTATCGCCGTAATATCCGTTTACAAAGAAATTTTTAATCCATTTATTTCTGCAATTGGGGTCTAATTCGGTTAAAATCTTTTTCCACCAGAAAAGATGCGGATGTTCCGATTCAAAAAGCCATTGCATTCTTTTTGCGTGGTTTATTCCGCCTTTTGAACCGGATATCTTTTCAAAAATTTTAGCTAAGTTGATTAATTTTTCTTTGGAAAAGTTTTTTCCGAGATAATTAATTGCGCTATCAATAATAAAATCATTAAATTTCAACTTTAGTCCGTCAAAACAGCCCATTGTATTTGACTGCCATACTGTTGATTGTTTTTCGACTTTCATATTTTTCTCCTTTTATACTAAAAGTTCGACTATAATTTTTTTGTTCATCCTTTCAAGCAGTTGTTTTACTTTTTTAAATAGTCTTGAATCGGTTTTGGCAATTTGTGCAATCGTAATCACTTTATTAGAGTTTTCAATTCCTTTTTCAAATTCATCGGAAATATCTGCTTTAACAATGTTTATATTTTTATACTTATGCAACTCGTCCATAATATGATTACTTACATTTTCAAATAAAATAACAGATAATGCTTCTTTTTTCTCTGCTAAAAGTATTGATTTAAAATCAATAAAATCCTTTTCTATATTATAGACTATTTCATCACCAAGCATGGAATAAGATAGCTGCTTATCGGTATTTTCTTTAAAAATTACCGCAAAAAGCGCCGCTAAAATACCAAATATTATACCGAGTAAAATATTTATAAACAATTTCGGCGAAGATTGTTCATAATCCTGCAAAAGTCTGGGTTCTTTAAGTATAAGAACCTTTGAAGTATCGGACATGCTGTCAACTAATTTTGCCCATTCAAGCTTTTTTGCCAATTCCGTTACCTTTTCAGCTTCTTCCCTCAAAGCTGTTTCAGACTTAATGCCTTGCACATATTGACCTTGTATGTTTGACAAAGCTTTTCTTGCAGAGTTAGAAAACGCACTGAAAGCGGATATTCCGCCGGAAAGACCCATTGACGCTGCAGGTATACCGTTAATTGAGTTCATTTTTTTGTTTAACTCGGCCTTGGCATTGTTGTATTCAGTTTCTAAAACAACAATATCCGACTTGGATTTTTCCGTATTTAATTCTTTATGCAATTGAACATAATTGTTTATAACGGAATTTACAACGTTATAAGCAAGCTCTCTATCTTTTGATTTATATTCAATTGTTATAACATTTGTCCCTTTTTTATTTTCAACGGAAAAACCCTTTTTTAAAAATTTTTCCGTGGTCAAATATTTGCCTGTCTTGCGCGTTGGTATAATACCAAATATTTTTTTAAATCGAAGATCATTTTCTTTAATCACAT
The DNA here is from genome assembly GCA_947594025.1 of Candidatus Gastranaerophilales bacterium. GTDB lineage: Bacteria > Cyanobacteriota > Vampirovibrionia > Gastranaerophilales > Gastranaerophilaceae > SIG30. The sequence continues at coordinate 22,467 of CANQDZ010000005.1, read as the reverse complement.
TATCAATAACAAGCGGAGATTGAATAAGTTCTAATTCATCAGAGAGTCCGCCTCCGCCCGCCATTATAGCCGCCATGCCTCCGCCGGCTCCAAGTTCGGATATAGCATAAGGGTTAATTTCCATCATGTTTGAATTATTAGACTTGTTTACATATAAGTCAGAATCAACCACATACTTTTTGGGCAAAATAAACGTAAGCACAATAAAAAATATAAGAACAGATAAAAATGTCTTGATAATCAATTCTTTTCTGCTCCATAGTGCAAAAAATATCTTCTTTAAATTAATTGTCAGTTCTTCATCTATTTCTTGAGTATATTTATAATTCTCCATTTGTTCTCCTTCTAGCATTATAAAATTTTAACATAAAAATAAAATATGAAGACATTTAATACTATTTAATCAAAATACACCGTTATTTTTAACAATTTATCCGATTTCTTTGTTAAAAGCAATATCTTTGACCACACTACTTTCAGAACAATGATTGGGGGCTTATAGCGTTTGTATTATTTTTACAGTAATTTTGATTTTGTTAGAAGAAATATCAATAAAAATAGTCGGAAAACTAAGTTATAAATTTTAGATGTTATATTACAATTTAAAAATACATTAAAAATCTTGAATTATTTTGGGGATTATTTTCTCTAATGTTATACAAAATACTATAAATATTACAAGTGATTTTAACTGCAAACTTATTATTAAATATTTTGTTTTATTTCTGATTTTTCAATTAAAACCTTTGCAAGTAAGTAGTCTTTGTATTCATTTATATCCAGAAATTCCTCTTTAGGAATTTCAAACAAATATGGTTTTTTTCCAAAAAAATATGAATTAGCTTTCATTTGTTCGTATGGTTGAATAAATATACCGCCGTCTTGCATATACAATGGAGGTAATTCTCTTGCAGGAACATGTCTTTTAGCATAAGGATTATAATTAAAAGGCTTTCCATCTTTCCATAAATGTTCTTTTAATTCAACAACGGATAATAAAGAGTCATACCCTTCCGTTTCATTTAAATTTTGAAAAAAGATATCTAATGCTTTGTCATATGTACTTGAAGATAATAACGGATTTGTACAGTGTGTCCAAATAACTATATCTGTTTTAATCAATGAACAAATGTTTGAAATCATGTCATTGGCAGAAGCTGCAGATTCGTCACAATAAAAATCAGGTCGCCTTATAACTTCTGCTCCTGTTCTTTTTCCTTCAGCCAGCATTTCATCACTGTTAGAAGCAACTATTACTCTGTTAATATTTTTACAATTTAAAAGCTGCCCGACTTTTCTCGCTATTAATGTTTCATTATTTAACTTCAATAATGATTTTGACGGAATTCTTATTGAGCCCTTTCTTGCTACAATAACAGCCGAAACTTCTTTATTCTGCATTTATCTTCCTTCTTTATAAATTTATAAAAATGTAGCATTGAGTCTGAATGCAAGATTACACAAGGGTTTACAATGGCAGTTACAATTTTTAATAATTAACAAATATTACAGCTGTTTGTGTTACGATAGACATAGTAATGTTTTTGGATTAACAATACATTTTTATAAAAATGTATTGTTAGTTGATATAAGTAAGGAATTTTTGTGAAAATTGTAGGAATTATACCTGCGAGGTATGCTTCAAGCAGGTTTGAAGGGAAACCACTTAAAGATATTCTTGGCAAACCTATGGTTTGGTGGGTTTATCAACAGGCAATTAAAGTTGATGATTTTGATAGTGTTTATGTTGCTACGGATGATGTTCGAATTGAAAAAGTCTGCAATGATTTAAATATGAATGTCATTATGACGTCTAAATCACATCCTACCGGAACGGATAGAGTTTGCGAAGTGGCAGAAAAAATTAAAGCTGATTTATATATAAACATTCAAGGAGATGAACCATTAATTGAACCTGAAACTATAAAAAAGGCAATTACTCCTTTTTTAAATAACAATAATATAAAAATTACTAATTTAATGACAAAAATAAAAAATCCTGTAGACGTTGTAAATAATACAATACCGAAAGTAATTACAAATAATGATAATATTGGGATTTATTTAACAAGGAGCACATCACCTTATCCAAAAAATAGTTTAAATTTTTCATATTATAAACAAGTTTGTGTTTATGGATTTACGAAGGAAGCCCTGGACTTTTTTGGAAATAACAAAAAAGGCAAAATTGAACAAATTGAAGATATCGAGATATTAAGATTTATAGAAGCAGGCTACAAAGTACAATATGTTGAAGTAGACTCTGATACTATTGCTGTTGATACTGAAAAAGACCTTAACAGAGTTATTGAAATAATTAAAGCAAATAGAGGGGGGGGGGCTAGATGTAATTTAGTAAATCCTAACCTCAACAATAAAAATATTATGAGGGCTGCATGATAATGGGAAAAGTGATTAAAGCGGTAATTCCCGTTCGTGCAGGGTCAGTCAGAGTAAAGAATAAAAATATAAGACCATTTGCAGGAAGTAATTTATTGGAAATAAAAATCAAACAACTTAAAAAAATTAATGACATTGAAGGTATTATAGTAAATTCAGACAGTGATGAAATGTTGGATGTTGCAAAAAACCTCGGAGTAGAGGCATTTAAGCGTGATGAATATTATGCAACAAGCGAAGTAAGTGCTAATTTATTATATAAATATATAGCCCAAGTCACTGATGCTGATACGATATTATATGTTCATGCTACAAATCCCTGTTTAAAAACTGAAACTATAACTAATATTATAAACAAGTATAAGCAATTTTCTTCAGACGGTGATTATGACTCTATTTCTACAGTATCTTTAGTTAAAGAATTTTTGTGGAAGGACGGAAAAGCAATTAACTATGATATTAACCATAAACCAAGAAGTCAAGATTTACCCGTTATTTACAGCTTAAATCATGCAATTAACATTCTTCCCAAAAAAACAATGAAAGAACGAAAAGACTTATTAGGATACAAGCCTTTCTTTTATGAATTGAATAAATACGAATCAATTGATATTGATGATGAAGTTGATTTTGAATTTGCCGAATTTATGTATAAAAAGTATAGGATGGGTCAATCATGAAAAATATAAAAGTTTTAGATTGCACCTTAAGAGACGGCGGTTATGTTAATAACTGGGAATTTCAAGATAACAACATAAAAAATATAATTAAAAATCTGAGTTTAGCTAAAATTAACTACATAGAATGCGGTTTTCTTAAAAATATAATTTACAAGAAAGACAAAAGTCTTTTTTCTTCTGTTAAAGACTTAAAAACTATGCTTCCTGATTTTAAAAGTAATAGTAAATATACCCTTATGATAAACTTTGGAGAAATTCCTATTGAATATTTAAACACATCATCTGAAAAAAATTTTTTATTCAGAATTGCTTTTAAAAAATCGCAAAAAGATGAAGCCGTAAAATATTGTCAGAAACTGAAAGAAAAAGGCTATGATATTTTTGTAAATCCAATGCATACAGGTTCTTATTCTCAAAAAGAACTCATAGATTTGATTGAAAAAGTTAATCTAATTAAACCTGCTGCCTTTACAATTGTTGATACTACGGGGTCACTAAAAGAAAAAGATGTTTTAAGTTTATTTTATTTGGTTGATAGTACTTTAGATAAAGATATTGCACTCTGTTTTCATTCTCATAATAATTTACAATTATCATTTTCAAATGCACAGTGCTTAATGAAGGTATGCACAAACAGAGAATTAGTAATTGATTCAACTGTTTTTGGCATAGGCAGGGGAGCAGGAAACCTTTGTACGGAATTAATTACTCAATATATTAATGATAATTATCAAGGGGATTATAATATTCTTCCGATTTTAAAAATTGTGGATGAGCAGATAAACCCGATTTTTTCTCAAACCCCTTGGGGTTATTCCGTTCCATATTATCTTGCAGCAACAAACCATTGCCACCCTAATTATGCAAAGTATTTGGTTGATAAACAAACTGTGCCTGTTGAAATAATCAATAAATTACTAAGTAACATTCCTGATGATAAAAAATCAGGGTATGATGTTGAGTTGATTAAACAAATTTATTTAGATAATTTCTCAAGTCCTATTGATGATAATGAAACTATTGATTACTTAAAAGATTTGCTGATTAATAAAAATATTCTTGTTTTAGCTCCCGGAAAAAGTTTAACAAAAGAAAAAGACAAAATAACTAAGTTTATCAACAAGAAAAAACCTTTTATAGTATCGCTTAATTTTATTCCTAAAGATTATAATGCTGATTTAGCCTTTATTACAAATATGAAAAGGTTTGAATCGCTAGATAAGTACTCAACTCCGCTTGTAATTTCTTCAAATATTAACGTTAACGTAAAAAACGCAAAAGTTATTAACTATTCATCATACTTAAATAACTCAAAGATGTTTGATAATGTCGCTTTAATGTTTTTTAAAGTATTAAATAAAATCAGTGTAAAATCAATTAATATTGCAGGTTTAGACGGTTTTTCAAGTGTCCCTTCCGAAAATTATGTTGAAAACAGTTTTATTAATAATGCAAAAGTTGATGAATTTGATAAAAGAAATGAAATAATGGCAGCAGAACTTAAAAAAGTATCTGAATATGTCAAATTAAACTTTATCACAAATTCCTTATATACCCCCCCCCCCGACATGAAGAACATAATCTCTTAATAAACCATAGCTTTAGGATTTTATATAAAAATATTAAGCTCGGACTTCAAGTTGCCGTAAACATGAAGCCCTATTTTGCAGTGCCTAAAATTGCTTATTTAAAAAGGTTTAATTTACTAAATTATTTGGAGGTGCTATGAAGATAACAGCTGTAATACCCGTACGAAAGGGGAGCAGAAGGCTGCCTGATAAAAATATACTGCCATTTGGAAATTCAAATTTATTAATAAATAAAATCAGGCAATTAAAATGCATATCTAAAATAGATAACATTATAGTTTCTACAGATAGCGAAGAAATGATTGAAATGGCAATAAAAGAAGGTGTTAACTATCAAAAAAGACCTGATGAATATTGTGATGAAAAATCTAAAACTTTTAATGAGGTTGTTGAATACGTTGCAAAAAGTATAGATACGAATATTTTAATATGGGCGCCGTGCGTTTGTCCTTTAGTTACGATAAATTCATTTAATAAAGCTATAGACAGCTTTTTAAACCTAAATTCAAAATATGATTCAGTTGTAAGTGCCATGTTATTTAAAGAATATTTATTTGATGAATCTAAACCGATTAATTTTTCAATTGAAAACCATGTGCCTTCTCAAAAGCTTCCCGACTGGCATTTAATTACCAACGGATTTTATATAGCTAAAGCTGAAGATATGGTTAATTGGAAATTTGTTTATGGCAAAAACCCTAAATTAATTGAAATTTCTAAATTGGAAGCAATCGATATTGATGATAAGTCTGATTTTGAATTTGCAGAGTTTGTTTATAAAAAACAAATGAAAACATTAACAAATGCGAGGGGGGGGGCTAGATGTAATTTAATAAATCTAAGCTTCAACAATACTAATATAATGAGGGCTGCATAATATGGGAAAAGTAATCAAAGCACTTATTCCTGTTCGTGCAGGTTCAATTAGGGTAAAAAACAAAAATATAAGACCATTTGCAGGAAGTAGTCTATTGGAAATAAAAATAAAACAACTTAAAAGAATAAAAGAATTAGACGGTATTGTAGTTAATTCTGAAAATGAAGAAATGCTTGAAAAAGCAAGAAGTCTTGGTGCTGAAACAGTAAAAAGGGACGAATTTTATTCAACGGACACTATTTCGCCCAATGAATTGTATGTAAATATGGCAGAAAATTTTAATGCGGATATAGTGCTTTTTGCAAATGCAACAAATCCTTTAATTTCAGACAAAACTATATCTGATTCAATTGCCCTTTATAAAGAATTAAAAGATTATGATTCTTTAAATACGGTAAATTATGTAAAAGAATTTTTATGGTTTAACGGTAAAGCAATTAACTACAACCCTGATAATAAACCAAGAAGTCAGGATTTACCGAATATTGTTGCAATTAACCATGCAGTCAATATTATAAATAGGTCGTTAATGATTGAAAGACGTGATATTTTTGGCTATAAACCCTATCTAAAAGTAATTGATAAAACAGAAGCAACAGATATTGATGATGAAATTGATTTTCAATTTGCACAGTTTATGTATAAAAAATTAGGGAGTTAAATGTTGGAAGTAAAATTACTTGATTGCACAATGCGCGACGGCGGTTATTTAAATGATTGGCATTTTGGAAATGATACTATTTTAAACATTTTCAGAAGACTTGTTAAATCAAATACAGATATTGTAGAAATAGGGTTTTTAAATGATGATTATAAATTTAACCCCGATTACACAATTAATCCTTCAACCGACTCTTATGATAAAATTTTCAAAAATGAAAGAAAGCATAACACTTTGGTTAGTGCAATGATTGATTATGGAACTTGTTCTGTCGATAATATCAAACCGCCTGATTTTATTGACATTATAAGAGTTATTTTTAAGCAACCAAAAATGAAGGAAGCCATTGATTTTTGTTATAAATTAAAAGAAAAAGGCTATAAGATATTTGTAAATCCCGTATCAATAACATCATATTCAGACAAAAATATGCTTGATTTAATTAAACTCGTGAATATGCTTGAACCTTATGCGATGTCCTTAGTCGATACATACGGCCTATTGCATAGGAATAAATTATTTAATTATTTTTATTTATTGGATAATAATTTAAAAGAATCCGTTAAAATAGGTTATCATGCACATAATAACTTTCAGTTGGCTTATTCTAATGCAATTGAAATATCAAATATAAAAACCAAAAGAGATATTATACTTGACAGTTCTTTATACGGAATGGGAAAGTCCGCAGGCAACTGTAACACGGAACTTTTAGCAAATTATCTCAATTTTGTTCATAATAAAAATTATGATATATCAGAAATATTGAACATAATTGAATTAGAAATATTAAAATATCAGGAACTTGTCAAATGGGGTTATCAAATAACTTATTTTCTTGCAGGCTCAAACTCTTGTCATCCTAAATATGTAAAGTATCTTGAAAATAAAAATATGTTAAGAATACAAGAAATTAATAATATACTGTCTCTAATAGAGGAGAAGAAAAAATTATCGTATGATGAAAATTATATTAAAGAATTATTTGTTAACTACCAAGAAAAATATGTTGATGATAAAAATACCATAAATATTTTAAAAGAAAAACTTAGCAATAAGCAGGTATTATTAATCGGCCCAGGTTCTTCTTTAAAAGATGAGTATTCAAGAATTATTAATTTTACTAATAAAAATGATTTTGTTCTGTTTAGCGTAAATCACATAAATAAGCTTTTTAAAACAGACTATGTATTTATAAGCAACATAAAAAGGTATGACCAATTTGTCAATTCTTTACAGCAATCTAAAAATAAAACAAAAGTAATCATTACAAGCAATATTAATTTTAATAAAAGTTCTAAGAATTATATTGTTAATTATTCAAATCTTATTTCTAAATCTACAACAGTAGGTCAATCATCCTTATATATGGCTATAAGATTATTAATAAAATTGAATGTAAAAAAAATAGTTTTGGCAGGTTTTGACGGATTTTCAAAATATACAAATAACTACTATGATTCCGCTTTAGAGTTTAATAAAGACAGTAAGGATGTTTATGAAACTGCAAAAGAAATAGCAAAACAGTTAAAATTATTTTCGCAAAAAATTGATATAGAGTTTTTAACCGAATCCTACTACCAAAAGCAGGGAGGATTTGAATAAACAATGTTTAATACGGTAATTTTTGATATTGATGGAACTTTGCTTGATACGTCACAAGGAGTAACAGAGGCTATTAAATTTACAATAAACGAATTTGGTCTGAAAAAATTAAACAAAGAAGAATTGAAAAATTTTGTCGGGTATTCGCCATTAAAAAAGGGGTTTATGCATTTTTGTAATGTTGATGGTGATATGGCAAATTTGTGCTGTGAAACGTATAGAAAATATTACAAAGAAAAATCGGCACAATTATGCCGTATTTATGAAGGAATAATTCCGTTATTAGACCTGCTAAAAATTCAAAAATACAAGTTAGGTGTGGCAACGTTCAAAAACGAAGAGAACGCAAAACTTCTGTTAAAAGCGCTTGAAATAGATTATTATTTTGATTATGTTTCGGGAGCAAACTATGAAAAAGAACAGACAAAAACGGATATATTGAAAAAGTGTCTTTACGAATTAAAAAGCAATCCGAAAGAAACGATATTTATTGGGGATAGCCATACGGATGCAGCGGCATCAGAAGAAGTCGGCTGCATGTTTATAGGCGTGACTTATGGTTTCGGGTTTAAATCTGAGGATGATTTGTCAGATATTTTGCACAAAAAAATATTTGATAATGTATCTGAGGTCGGAAAATATATAATATCACGGACATAAAACAGGGTAAGAAGTGTTATAAGGATTAAAATAATGGTATGTCGGCTAATACAAGATTATATGAAAGATTGATAGTGATATATATTTAGGTAACGCAAGGGCAAAGGCTGAAAATCAATCAAAGCAGCAAATAGAATATGTGCAGTTCGAATACTTCCGTCCCGCCATACTCAAACTATGTAATCCGTATAATTAAACTAAGTGTCTCTTTGCAATTACTTTATGTTTAGCATTTTTTTAATTTTTTTATTATATATATCTCTAATCAATAAATTAATAGAACTATATCTCCGAGTTTTAATTAATATGGTATTAATTAAGAATAATAAGGAATTAGCCGATAAGGCATTTGACAAATTTTCACCTTTTCCTAAAATGGAATTTATAAGGTTACAACATTCCATAGCAATTTTATGATAAACAACTTTAGAATAGTGGTTTGTACATCCGTTCAGACAACTTTGGTCTGTTATGTATTTTGCAGGATTAATAATTTTTATATTGGGTGAATTTGAATAGTTTTCTGCAACCGCCTTATTTAATTCCACATAAAATTTAGCATGGTTATTAAATAGTTCATTATTATTATCCGCATCTATTTCTGAACCTGTAATCAAAACCAATATTGTTTCTTTGGGCATTAATTCTCGTATTTTATTTATGTTATCAATAATTTTATCAGTTGTTAACGCGCCTTCAAATTCAAAATCCTTGCTGAATTTTTCTAAAATTTCTTTAGAAAATTTAAAAGTATCTTTATTATCTGCGTTAATAAATTTATCCCATAGTTTTTTGTCCGTTAATGGGAAATTACGGCTGTTAAATGCAACTCTATATCCTTTTGTTTTATGCTTATATACACCAAGATGAACATCTGTTAAAAGAGAGAAAAAAACCATTTTATACTTAGGCGAAAACATTTTATTTTCAAAATCTTCTTTAATCAGAAAAGGGACTTCGTCTATAATTTCTTGTTTTTGTTCTTTGGATAAAAATTCGGATTCTAATATATGTACGGAATGCAGGAAGGAATAAGTGGTAAAACCATGTTTATTTACAAAACTGAATTCAGTTTCAGCCTTTATGCCCCCCCCCCCAGCAGAAATCATGGGCAAAATGGCTAATAAGTCACAAGGGCCTTTAAATAAAATTAAGTTTTTATTTATATCTTTTTTTGGTTTGTTGTTATTTTCATCCTTAAAAAATTCTTTGTATTCTACATTTTTAATCCAATCAATATTTTTAGATGTATCAACGGTATTTACAACCTGCCCTACGACTTGGAGATTAGGGTATTTTAAATATTGATATATAAATTGCTCAATCCCCATACCCAAAGTTCTGCAAGAAAAAAGAAAATGTTTTAAATTATTAGTGTTTTTATCTAATTGATAATAACCTGCCATACCGTAATCGCCGTAGTTATCTTTAACATAAACAGCTCCTGCTTCATATTTATTTGATAATAAATCCTTTTCGATTTCTTCTAAAGGTGCTCTGTTTTTTGTAAAATTAAGCTGATTACTTCTTTGAACCAATTCAGCAATCCTATTTTTATCTTTGCACGCTTTATCAATATACACTCTTATATTAGATTGTTTTAAAAATTCATCATTTGAATTATATTTTTCAGATTCATTTTCTTTTGTTTCCAGTATTTTATATTGTGCCAGTCTTTTATGCTCAGAGTCATCTTTATAAGCATTTGTTTTAGTAATAAAATCGCATAAATTTTTAATATTATCGGCATTTAAAACCATAATTTCAGGGCATATAAATTTAACTTCTTCGAGATTAGTTTCATTATCATCAATAAATAGAGTGTTTTCTTCCCTTAATTTCATTCGCTCTATAATATTTTTAACACGCACTCCTTTAGAAGTCCAATCTATAGACGGAAATACAAATAAATCTCTTATTCCCCATTCTTGCAGTTTTTTATCCGCAACATCGTAATCATTTTTAGAACATATGGAATTCATAATTCCCTTATCAACAGTACGCTTTAATAGTTCTATACACTCATTTACGGGTGTAACTTCTTCTTCGGATATTGTACCTTTCCAAAAGGTATCATCTAAATCCCATATTATGAGTTTAATTTTTTCATATTTATCAGTAAAAATTTTAGTTTGCATTGTTTATTCTTCCTTAAAATGTAGATTAATTTTTAGTAAAAAATCAAAAAAGCCATTTATAATTAACCTGTTCCCTCTTTAAGAGATAGGAGATTATATTTTCTAATGTAGTAAATTCTATGCATAAACATTACGACATATGTTGAAGAAACTAAAATAGCGACACTATATATATTTATTAAATTCATTAAACAAAGAATTAAAAGTCCGATTAAATTGTATAATCCGCCTGCTATATAACCCATATTTGTTTCTTTGACATAACCAAATGCGCCCAAAAGAGGGAAGCCTAATACATCAACAAATAAAGCAAAACTCAAGAATATAGAAAAAATTCTTAATATATTTACAGAAGTGAGCATTTTTTCCGTAAAGAATATTATTATTAAATACTTTGAAGTCAAAACTAAAAATAAGCTGAAAATGATTGCAATTATAACAAGATATTTTAATATTTTCTTAAAAAAGACAATATCTTTATTTTTAGACATATAAGGAAACAAAGCGCCTATAAAAGTATTATAAAGAGCAAATACAGCCCAAAATATTTTATCTGCTGAAGAATAATATGCGACTGCTGTTGTTGTAACTACTAAGCCTAAGACAAAGGCATTTGTTTGACGATATATGGCAATACCGACTTTTGTAAGAAAAAACTGACTGCTGTATTTTATTGTTTCAACTATATTTTCAATTTTTGGAATAAAAAATTTAATATGAAAAACTCTTTTTATAAAAATTATGCTTATTATACAAGCAGAAAATGTTCCAAAAAGATAACATAAAGGTACAAGATAATAATCATTATTATTTTTTACAAGAATGAATATAAATATAAGTGCGATAACTTTTGTAATCGTAAATAAAATTGTAAGAAATTTCATTCTTTCTACACCCTGATAGAACCAGCCAAAAGTTAAATTTCCAAACATTACCGAAATGAATGTCAAATAATAAACAATAGCGTCCAATCTAAATTTAGGTATTGCAATTATTACTGCAGATAAAATCATAAAACTTATTAACGAAAACAAAAGTTGTGTACATACAATTGAGTTAAAAATAAGATTTGTTTTTTCAGGATTATCTCGATTTATAGCAATTGAACGCACACCTGAAAAATCAAACCCAAATACAATAATCCTTCCAAAGTAATCCATAAATACTTGTGCAAAGAAAACCAGACCCAGTTTATCAACATCTAAAACTCTGGATAAATAAGGAAAAGTTATAAAGGGCAGTATATAATTCAAAATTTGAATTATAACCAGAGAAATTGTATTTTTAGCTAAATTTTTCTTATCACTTTTCATCTTCTTGGTATAAATCTTTAAATATGCCTTTTAGTCCGACGGGATTAACTGATATGATTTCAGTATCAGGGTAATATTTTTGTGCGAACAGTTTTAATTCTTTCCAGCATTTAACTAAATCTTTGTTTGGCTTAATTTTGAAATTATTTTCATCATAATACCCTGATGTACAATCACAGCCCACAATATATATTCTTTTAGGATTAGTAAATAGTGCAAATTGCATTGCAGAAAAAATACAAGAATTACATAGTTCCAGCCATGTTTTATCAATTTCCGTATTGAAATTGACATTATATGGAGGGTATTTTGCATAAATATAGAATTTTTTTGCTCCATATTCAATTACCTTGCTTTCAGGAATAATGTTTAAAGATTCAATCTCGGGCACAAAAAAACCTTTTGCAGGCATTATGCCGAAAAATTTTTGCAAATTTTTGTTCTTGTATGTCATCACTTTATCTAAATACTGCTTTATTGCACAATAATCTACAGCAAAATAATAATCCAAGGTTACTTTGTCATAAAGAAGAACCTTATTAACACCAATATTAATTGTATCAGGTATAGGTACATATTTATTTAAAGAAGGTCCTGTACCAATAATAACAATTTCTTTACCTGCATATAAATTTTTATATCCTTTAAATGTTTCTTTATGTACCTCTCCTACTATCTTAGATAGTTCTATATATAAATCGTGAGATGTTATAGAGCGGAAAAACATTCTAATAGGATATGTTAATTGAACATACTTAAAAAGCATTTCCTTTGCCAAGTTTTTTATTAAAGGATGTTTGCTCATAAAATTTCTATATCTTGGATTTCCATTCAATTTACCATTCATTTTTTACATTTCTCCTTTTTTTGCAATATATAAAATAAAATTTTTTAAATAATTTTATTTTATAATAAAAATGCGATATTTATAGCATAAAAATCTTGTTATATTATATTTACTTATCTGAGTTATAACCCTCACATTTATTAGTGGTTTTAATATACTTACATTCTTTTTGATATATAATTTCCTTTTCCTTAAAGTCGTAAATAATTGTATTTGTTATACCATACAAAAACCAAGTATAAATTATATTCAAACCTGAACCGTATATAGAAAGACATAATATTGATATATACGCATTTCTGATTCCAAGAAAAAACTCACTCTCTATATTATTTTTATTACGAAGTAATTTACGAATTTTTGTTATTTTTTTGATACTTAGAATAACAAAGAGAAAATATAATATAGCTCCTACAAGTCCGGTATCAGCTAGGAGTATTGTTAATATTGTACCATTAATTCTCATATAACCGTTAATCAGAGCTTCACTTTTTATATATCCTTCCGCCTCCCGTGTAAGAGTAAAAGTAGCATGATTAATAAAAGGCAATACTTGATATTCAGCATTTTTATATCCCACACCCGTAATCGGGTTTTTTAAAAATATTTTTACTCTTAAGTAGTAGCTTAGAAGCCTGTTAGCTAAAGAAGGTTCAGCTCTAACCAAAAGATCCCAATTTGTAAAAGTCTTTGACACCATTACTATTCTGTTTAGAAATGTTTGAGAAACATCTATTTGTGAAAATTTTACAAAACTGATTGAAAGTCCACACATAAATAAAATAAGACTAACAAGAACATAAATAAATTTTTGTTTAATAAACCTAACCAGCGGCTTAAAAAAATGAACAAAAGTAATAATACAAAAGAACGGAAGCCAAATAGGAGATTGTATAAATATAATTGTTATAGCCAATAAAGGGATATATGTTTTTTTTATAAAAAGATTTAAAAATTTATTATCAAATATCTTATATTTAGAAGTAATTAATGTATACAATAAAGATAAGTTACAAGCTATAAAATAACCAAAGTTGGACGGTTCTTCAAATACTGACAATACCCTAAATTGTACAATTTCTTCCCTTCTGTTATTGATTATATCTTGTATATAATTTAATGCGTTAATACCTAAAACATTAAACAGATAAACCAGTAAACCATATACGCATAATATATATATGCCTAAAAACATAAATTTAATTAAAAATCTTACCGGAAAAATTTTGGGAAATACCATAGAAGGATAAAGATACCATAAAATATTGTTGTAAAAAAACAGCAAAAATGTCGCATATAAAAAGTGGTGAACTCTGTATCTGCCTAAAGTCAACATGAGTACTCCGACAAAAAATACCCATAAAACAAACAATATTAATGCGCAGGTATGTTTGTATTTAAAAAGATTTTTTATCTTATCCGTAAAATATCTTGGGAATAAAACAGCAAATACAAACATAAATATTCCGACTATAATATCATAAATTGGAACATTCGTTTCAGGAATATAACACGCAGGTATAAATATAAACAATAGTGTAAACAACACAAATATTTTAAAATATTTTAAATTTGACGTATTAATCATATTACTCAGCTTATTCAATTTCTTATAAATGATAACATTATAATTTTATAATATTTTGATAAAAATTTAATCTCAATATTCAAAAAGTTAAAATTTCTTTAAATAGACTTTCTTTATATTCATATCATCCGATTAATCTTTGAAAATGAATTAAGAAATTTATATAGTCATTTTGTAATTTTTTATTACTTATTTAATTATGTGATTGTTTAATTAAGTTTAAATTGTCGTCATCTCCAACAAAAGTAATATTATATTCTCTTTTTTATTTCTTCATTTAATTATATATGAACCCTGTCTCCGCCAATTAGAGACCGTTGGAGTCTTGTTAAATTTATAGGATATTTTTTATTCATGGTTTTTCCTTCTAGCTATTTTATAATAGCATGGAAAAACTAATTATATATATCTTTGCCGTTTTCTTCTTCTACGCCTTTGGAATACATTGAGATTAGCCGTGTATCTTCCAGATAATTAAAACTGTGTTTTAGATACGGATTAATTGCAAAAAAATCGCCCGTTTTTAATATGTGTTTCTCTTTTGCGTCAGAGTTTAAATCTTCTAATATTAATTCAAAACTTCCCGATATTACATAAAAGGCTTCTTTATTATTTTTGTGATAATGTTCTCCTCTAATTACACCGGATTTAGTAAAAATATAATTTACCTGCTTATAACCGTCTCTGAAAAGCTGGTTTAATTTGCCCCTATCATCCTCAAATTCAAAATTAGGTTTCATAAATTCAATTAATTGTTTCATTATTTTACAGCATCCTTCTTAAATTATTTCCGAATAATTACTTCCTGAAAATCCGTTTCCGCCAATAACAAAATATGATGTTTTCCCTTTAAAAATTATTTGCAAACTTCGCTAATCATTTTATCCCAGACTTCGCCAATTTTATCCCAAACAAAATTGTTAAGTATAAATTGTCTGGAGTCTATGGATATTTTATCATGAAGATTTTTATTATTCATTAGTTCAATAACTTTATTTGCATAATCTTCATTTGAATTTGCGATAAGTAAAATATTTGTTGGTGCTTCAACTCCTGCTGCGCTTTCTTTCGTCGTTACAATAGGAATACCCATTGACATTGCTTCTAAAAGCTTCGTTTGAAATCCGCTTACAACTCTTGTAGGACAAACAGAAACCTTACAATCTTTCATGTATTCTCTGACATCATCTACTCTGCCTGTAACAATTATACCCTCTGTTTTTTTTGCTATTTCATATAATTCAGCTTGAGGATTTGCACCGATTATTTTAAATTTTGTATCAGGTATTTGTTTTTTAATTAAAGGAAAAACTTCTTTTGCAAAATATTTTGCAGCTTCAAAGTTAGGAATATATTGCATTGAGCCCACCATACAAATATTATTTTTCAATTCCGCATTTTGCGGAGTGAAAAACTCTGTATCTGTTGCCCAATTTATAACTTGTGTCGTATTTACATTGACTACATGTTTCAATAAATATTCGTTATCCGAATTAGATATCATAATTTGTTTATCTGTTGTTTGACAAGCAATTTTTTCATAATTTTTTACTTTTAGGTATTCAACAAAAATTTTAAATTTCCCAAACAGACTCTTTTCAAACTCAATTCTTCTTTTATAAAGCAAAGTATAACAATCGCATATATGAAGAATTTTTTTTATGTGTTTAATCTTTTTTATATAAGGTACTGAGCGAATCATATATCCTATAACAACGTCATAATTTCCTGTTTTAATTTCCTTATCTATAACTTTTTGCATTTCTTTATTGTAATAATATTCAACAATAAACGGCTTTTCATTAAAGAGGGCTTTTGCTGCATTTAAATAGGCAAGTTTTTTATTATATTTAACGGGAATGAGTTTTGTATAAAACTCATTGTGTTCTATCGCACCTTCTAAATCGTCGTCATCTCTAACGAGAGTTACAAGGGTTATATTATAACCTCTTTTTTTTAATTCTTTCAGATAATGATAAATATGGACTCTATCCCCTCCAATCAATGGCCATGGGAGTCTTGTTACAACGTATAAGATATTCTTGGAATTCATTATTTTCACCTTCAGTTATTTGTAATAGTAGAAAAATTAATTAAATTTATTAATTTCTAACTCTATTTTATCTATATTAAGGAGTTTTTTCATTTTAGAATTATCCATAACGGCACTTTTTGCTCTCTTTGCCATAAATATAGAATTAGAATTATTTATAGATATCGGTTTAATTAAGTTTTTATCAAAGTTAAATTCTTCACAAATTTTTAACCCTATTTCATATTTTGATGTCGGGGTATCACTTGCAAAGTTAATTATTTTTTCGTTGCAGTCTATATATTTTTCGATAAGATTTACAAGATATTTTGCACACTGATTAAACCCTAATGAAGAACGATATGAATCGTAAAACATTTCTACAGGCTGATTTAATTGTAGTTTTTCATATATCCTGTCAAAAAAATGTTTTTTTGTTTCGACCATACTGTGGTCTACAATAAATGGAAAACGTATGATATTTCCGCCTTTTTCCTGTACAATTTGCTCTGCCAAGACTTTATGTCTGCCATATAGATTGACAGGTTTTAGTTCTTCTTCTTCCTTAAAAAAATAGTTTTTACTTCCTTCGCCATAAACAACATCTGTTGAAGAATAGTAAAAACAATTAAACTTATTATATTTTGAAATGAAGTAGTTAAGAGAATCAATGTTTATTTGTTTTGCGTATTTTGGATTTTTTTCGACTTCATCAGGGTTATGGAACGCACACAGATAAATTAACTTCTTCCCCTTACCATCAGTCGTTAAAATATTATTCAAGTCATTTATCTCATCATAATTTTTTATATCTAATTTAGCCCATTTTAGCCTCTCATGGTTATAAACAGGGCAATTTGATGAATAAGTTGCAATTATGTTATCAGATGTAAAACTTAGGATATTTTTTATAAGATAGCGTCCTAAAAATCCGCTTCCGCCTACAATAAGATACATTTTTCTCCTTCTTAGTATTCTTTTATTCCTTCGTCAGTAATATATTTCAAACGTTCATAAGATTGTAGGGAATATAGTTTAGGAGCGTAATGAATAATATGTGTTCCCTGCTGCTCAAAATTGAACGGTACATGGATAAAATGTTTTAGAGCTTCTTTGATTTTATTATGATTTTCGGGTTTTGCGAAGAAGAGCATAAAGCCTCCTCCGCCTGCACCTAAAACTTTACCCCCGATTGCACCGTTTTCAATTGCTGTATTATATATTTCGTCAATATACGGCGTTGTAATTTTATTAGTCAGGCTTCTTTTTAAATTCCAAGCTTCATTTAAAAGCTTACCGAAGTCGTCTAAATTATCACTTTCTAATGTTTTTAAAGCTTCAGGCACCATTTTTTGCATTTTTGTTAATTGGTCAATGTTATTTTTTGAAGATTCTATTTGTTTCTTACAAATTTCGGATGATGTTCTTGATACCCCCGTAAAAAATAAAAGAAGGTGATTGTTTAATTCATCCTGTTTCTCTTTGCTTATAATAACCGGTTGAACGGTAAATTCACCGCTTTTCATTATTTTTATATGGTTTAATCCGCCATATACCGTAGCTATTTGGTCTTGAATACCAACATTTTCTTTTAATACATTCCTTTCTAAGTTAATTGTTTCTAAGGCTAAATCTTCTTTTGAAATCATTTTTCCTTTTAATGCTTTTATTGCCAGTATTAATGAAGCGCAAAAAGCAGAACTTGACCCTAACCCGGAACGTGCGGGCAAATCACATTGGTTGCTGATTTCAACTCCTCTTTCTATTCTGTAGTATTTTAAAGCACCTCGAATGGCGTTATGTTGAATTTCATCAACATTATTCGGATATTCTAAAATTCTCCACGCAATTCTGTTTCTGTATTCGGGATGAAAAGGGGGAAGATATCTGAAACTGATATAATTATAATGATTAATAGTGGTGGAAAGTATTTCACCTCCATATTGTTCGTACCATGTATGGTAGTCTGTTCCGCCGCCAAAAAAAGAGACCCTGTATGGACTTCTTGTTATTATCATTAAAATTACTCCTAATTTTTATCTTTGTAAAAACTTCTCACCTTTTTTAACTTTTTCTCTCCAGTAGTTTAATAAATCTGTCATAGTTGTTTCAAAAGAAATTTCAGGAACCCAGCCTGTATGTTCTGTAAATTTATCTGTATTGGGAATTTGTAAATCTGCATCAATCGGTCTTAAACGTTCAGGGTCAACTTCTATCTTAATTTTATCTTTCATAGGAGATAGAGAAATTAAGAAATTCAACATATCACCTACTTTGCATGTGTATTGACCGCCTATGTTATAATATTCCCCTTTTATAGGATTAACGGTTAATAGCATAAAATAAGCCCTGACTGCATCTCTTACATCAGCAAAAGTTCTAAGTGAGTCCAAGTTTCCGACTTTTATAACAGGCGGAATTTCTCCTGTTTCAATCATTGCAATTTGTTTTGCAAAAGTGCTTTCGGCAAAAACGTCCCCTCTCCTTGGTCCTGTATGAGTAAACATTCTTGTTGTCATAACGGTCATATTGTAGGCTTCTGCGTAGTATCTTCCTATTAAATCTGTTCCTACTTTTGAAATAGCATAAGGGCTTGCAGGATGGAAGGTGCATTCTTCGTTTATTGTTCCGCCCATTTCAGCCAGTTTTTCTTTTTTTACTCTGCCAAAGACTTCTGATGAAGCACAAATATGGATTATTGCATCAGGGGAATATTTTCTTGCCGCCTCGAGAACTCTCATTGTACCTTGTATATTTGTATCTAATGTATCTAACGGCGCAGAAAAACTTGTTTTTGGATAACTTTGAGCTGCTAAATGTGATACATAATCAGGTCTTACATCTTTAAAAACATTTTCAATTGCAATAGTATCATGTAGATCAGCATATACAAGATGAACTCTGTTTTTATTATTGATATCATCTATTAAATGCTGAATATTATCTAAAGGACTTCTCCAACGACACATACCATAAATTTCCCAGTCAGTATTTTTGATTATATAATCAGCCAAATGAGAGCCCACCATGCCTGTTATGCCTGTAATCAGTATCTTTTTCGCCATTTTATTTCCCTTTAAATATCTTTTCTTCCACTAATGCGCAGATTATGTGCGCAACCATAATTTGCGATTCTTGAATTATTGGGGTACTATCTGATGGTACCTTTATTATATAATCACAAAGTTCATCCATTTTACACTCTTTTGCACCTGTAAGCCCGACAACTGTAACATTTTTTAACTTTGCAGATTTGATTGCTTTTATTATGTTTGCTGAATTCCCTGAAGTTGAAATCGCAATAAATATATCGCCTGAATTTGCATTGGCTTCAATTTGTCTTTTGAATACATCTTCATACCCGTAGTCATTACCAATTGCGGTTAAAATAGACGTATCAACAGATAAAGCGACGGCACTAAGAGCCGGTCGGTCAAAAAAAAATTTTGAAACCAGTTCTCCTGCAATATGCTGGGCATCGCCTGCTGAGCCTCCATTTCCTGCCGTTAAAACTTTTTTATTGTTTTTATAGGCTTCGACAATGGCGGAAGCAGCTTTCTCTATAGTTTGTAGTATCTTCTCATCGTTTAAAATTTTTGTTTTAGTTTCTATTGAAGCTTTAATATAATCTTTAATATTCAAGCATTTGTCTCCTTTGTTATTGTACCTTTATAAAAATCATCGATTTTATTCTCAAGTACGCATATAAACTTCAATCGTTTTATATTAAACATTTTTGGTATATTTTTTCTTATAAATTCAGTAATCATTGCGGCAGCATATAAAATAAAAGGAATTGAAATTATATATAATATTGCATAATTTTGACTCAAAAAGTATTCAGACTTAAGTATATTGTACCACAAATAAGAAAAAATCCCCGGAGCTTGGTGAATTATATAGACCGCAAGTGTCGGTTTTGCAATTGTATTTATAATTTTATTTTTTCCAATGTCCAATTTAGAAAAATAGTAAAATATTGAAAAAGCAATAATTATATTTGGAATTGTAATAAAATTGTTAAGGTATGCGTTTGAAATTTTTGATACAATTGTAAGATTATTACTAAAAGCATAAAATTTAATTGAAACTATAGTTATATAAAGCATTAAACCCAAAGTTAAGAAAATTTTGGGATTAAACTTAATTTTATTTATTAAATATTTTTTATAATAACCTATACATAAAAACACGTACATAAAATAAAGAACTGCATTTAATAAGTTGGTTTTGCTAAAATGTATCGTAAAATAAACAGGAATCATAAAAGTTAAAACTATAATTAATTTTTTTAGATTGTCCCTATCCCAATCAAGTAACTTTTGCAAAAAGGGCGATACCAGAATTAACCACATATAAGCAGAAATAAACCATAGTGCAAATCCATAAAAAGGGAAAACTGATATTAATATATTTTTTATGCTTACATTTTGCCCTGTTGCTATTAAAAAAAGAGTTATCGTTACAGTATAGGAAATGGTTTGAATATATAGATTTAACACTCTTGACGCCTTAAATTTTAAATCAGCCATGTACCAAGCTCCAAGCATTATAAACGAAGAAACCGCAATTCTACCCATATGTCCTAATATCATTGCAAAATATAAGAGCTTACCCCCCCCCCCCGCTGAAATTATTTTGAGTGCATTTGAAGGCAGTCCGACAAAATGGTACATAATTATACTAAACATTAATACTATTCGTAATAATTCAAAATTAGAATTTCTTTCAGTTTTCTCTTGGTTTTCCATATTCTCCTCTGTTTATTATCTCACATTTTAAATAAGGGAGTTTTATGTTATCAATATCAGGGTTATCACCTATCATTATTGAATTTTTCAGGTCAATTCTTAATTTTTCGCAAGCCTGTAAAATCATCCCCGGATTTGGTTTTCTTAAGAGGGTATCGTAAGAATACTCTTTTATCACGCCATCTTTATGATACGGGCAGAATTCAATGTCATCAAAATTCACGCCATAATTTTGGTACACTTTTTTTATTCCGTCAAATCCCTCGCGCATTTGCTCGAAAGTAAACTTATTCTTTGCAATCCCTGCTTGGTTTGTAATCATAACAATATGGTAATTTTTTTCTGCGTAAGATTTAACTACATCAACAGTTGTATTAATTAAATTGAAGTCTTTTCCGCAAGGGTATGTTGTATTTTCAATAATGGTGCCGTCTTTATCAACAAATAATGCAGGCTTTAATTCTTTTTCAAGCCAATTGGGAATAAGTGTTTGGGCTTTATAATAATCCTCCGGTATCCCTATATCAATAAAACATCCGCCTGTCGGAAGGGCGTAGAGCTTCGCCTCAGCAATCAATTGCGGGAAAATCTCACTTTCTAAGGAAACTTTTTTGTTCTTGTATGGTTTCACAAACGGCTCTAAAGTTTCTTTTTTCAAGTAGTAGATACCGCCATTTATATAACCGTCAATTCTATTTTGCGGCATTTCGCCTTTTTCAAAAAAAGATTTTATTTTATAGTTTTCATCAATTTCAACAAAGCCGTAGCGTTCAATATTATTGGAATACCTTAGCGCTATTGAACAAGGTTTATTTTTAGAAAAATTCTCTAAAAGTGAAAAATCAATATCAAAAAACGTGTCTCCGTTTATCACAAAAAACTCGTCTTTTAAAGATTTAACGGCATTTAAAATGGCTCCGCCCGTTCCAAGCGGTGTTTGCTCTTTAATAAAAGCCGCGCCTTCAAAATTTTTAAAATGATTTTCTATAATTTCTGACTTATATCCGGTTAAGAAAATAAAACTATCAAAATTTTGGCGTTTTAATTGCTTGATAATGTAATCTAAAAAGGGTATTTCAGCAATCGGAGCCATAGGTTTTGGTACATCGGATACAATATGCGACAGCCTTGTTCCAAAACCGCCCGATAAAATTACTGCTTGTTTATTCATCTTAATTCTCTAAACACCCTTTTTAATATTCTACCACTTAAAAGTTCTTTTACAAAATATTTTGTACAGTTAATTAAGAGACGAAAAAACAATAACGGAACTCTATTATCAAATAGTAAAGAGAAACAGTGTAAGCTACGAAACAGCAAAACGTC